>NZ_LZKP01000111.1 GCF_001672895.1 Mycobacterium sp. E740 | reverse complement strand
ATCCGGAGACGCCGACGGCGTCGAACGGCTTCTCCAGCAGATGTGCCACCGCGGGCTCACCGACGCGGCCGAGCAGGATCGAGCAGATCGTGATGCCCAACTGCGCACCGGCCAGCATCAGCGACAGGCGCTCGCCCGCGCGGATCACCGCGACCGCGCTTTTCTTGCCCTGCTCGGCCGCGTCGGTGAGCCCGCGGTGGCACATCTGCTGGAGAAGCCGTTCGACGCCGTCGGCGTCTCCGACGCGCTGCTGCACACGGTGTCGTTCATCGTCGCGCTGGTCATCGTCGTGGTGCTGCACGTGCTGCTCGGCGAGATGGTGCCCAAGAACATCGCGATCGCCGGACCGGAGTCGGCGGCGATGCTGCTCATTCCGCCGTACCTGCTGTGGATCCGCCTGGCGCGGCCGCTGATCGCGTTCTACAACTGGTGCGCGAACGTCACGCTGCGGACGTTCCGCGTCGAGCCGAAAGACGAACTCGACGTCACGGTGTCGACGGTCGAGCTGTCCGAGATGATCGCCGAGTCGCTGTCCGAGGGCCTGCTCGACCCCGAAGAGCACGGCAGGCTCACCCGGGCGCTGCAGATCCGCGACCGCACGGTCAAAGACGTCGCATTCCCGCTGCGCGACATCAGGGCGGTGCCGGTGGCGCGCGAGGGCTCCGGGCCGACGGTCGGCGCGGTGGAGCAGGCGTTGGCCGAAACCGGCTATTCCCGCTTCCCGATCACCGACGCCGCAGGCACATACCTGGGCTATCTGCACATCAAGGACGTACTGGACTTCGTCGACGACCCCGATGCGGTGCTGGACTTGTCGATGGTGCGCCCCCTGCCCCTGGTCCCGTCGTCGCTGCCGCTGCCCGACGCGTTGTCGAGGCTGCGGCGCACCAACAGCCACCTGGCTCTGGTCACCGCGCCCGACGGCAGCGTGGCGGCGATGGTCGCGCTCGAGGACCTCGTCGAGGACCTGGTGGGCACCGTGCGCGACGGGACACACCGTGTCTGAGGTGGAACTGTCCGAGGACGACTGGACCGAGCGCGAACGCAGGCATCACGCGCGCGTCGACGACTTCCTGCGCACCCACCGCTCCGGCGAGCCGCACCCGGTCTGGGATTTCCTGTTCACCTACTACAGCCTGCGGCCCCGGCAGTTGCGGACGTGGCACCCAGGCTTCGGTGTCGCGCTGACCGGTGCCGCCGCACAGCGGTACCTGACCCGGACCGGATACGGACCCGAAGGCGACGCCGTGGCGGTCACCGATGCGTACCTGTCGTCCCGCCTCGACACCGTGCGGTTCGTCAGCCGGCTGCTGACGGCGACCGCGGCGCGCCCAGCGCGGCTGAACTGCTTCGGGCTGCACGAGTGGGCGATGGTGTACCGCGCGCCGACGGTGCGCCACGACCGTGTCCCGCTGCGGCTCGGCGCGGCCGGCACCGACGCGGTCGTCGACTCGATGCCGTTGCGCTGCAGCCACTTCGACGCGTTTCGGTTCTTCACCGAGCCGGCCGCGCGGCGCAACGGCGAACAGCTCACCCGGGGAAGCCAGGTCGCCGCCGAACAGCCGGGCTGCCTGCACGCCGCAATGGACCTCTACAAGTGGTCGTTCAAGCTCGGTCCGTTGGTGAACGCCGAACTGGTGATGGACTGTCTGGAACTTGCCGCTGATGCCCGTGAACTGGACATGCGGGCCAGCCCCTATGATCTCCGCGACTACGGATTCGACCCGATCGCGATCGAGACAGCGGCCGGTCGCGCCGAATACGCCCGGGTTCAGCAGGAAGTCGCTGAGCGGGCCGCGCCGCTGCGGGCCGCCCTGGCCGACCGGTGTGACCTGCTGTGCAGGACCGCGGCCCGCGTCTAGCGCCAGTTACCGGTGGGTAAGCTGGATCGACAGTCAAGGGAGGAATGATGACCGATCGCGTGACGGTTGGGAACCTGCGCGTGGCCCAGGTGTTGTACGACTTCGTCAACAACGAGGCCTTGCCGGGAACCGGCATCGACCCCGACACCTTCTGGTCCGGGGCGGACAAGGTCGTCGCCGACCTGACGCCGAAGAACGAGGAGCTGCTGGCCAGGCGCGACGAGCTGCAGGCACGCATCGACAAGTGGCACCGGCAACGGGTGATCGAGCCGCTCGACGCCGACGCCTACAAGGAGTTCCTCACCGAGATCGGCTACCTGCTTCCGGAGCCCGACGACTTCACGATCACCACCGCGGGCGTCGACGACGAGATCACCACGACCGCGGGTCCTCAGCTGGTCGTGCCGATCCTCAACGCCCGCTTCGCGCTCAACGCCGCGAACGCCCGGTGGGGCTCGCTCTACGACGCGCTGTACGGCACCGACGTGATCCCCGAGGACGACGGCGCGGAGAAGGGCGGCAGCTACAACAAAGTCCGCGGCGACAAGGTCATCGCCTACGCCCGCGGCTTCCTCGACCGCGCCGTGCCGCTGGCGTCGGGCTCCTGGAGCGACGCGACCGGGCTGCGGATCGACGACGCTGCGCTGCTCGTCGACCTCGGCGACGGGAACTCTGTGGGCCTCGCCGAACCCGAGCAGTTCGTCGGCTACACCGGTGAACTCGGCTCCCCGCAATGGTCGGTGCTGCTGCGCAACAACGGCCTGCACATCGAGGTCCTCGTCGACCCGGACTCGCCCGTCGGCTCCACCGACGCCGCGGGCATCAAGGACGTCCTGATGGAGTCGGCGATCACCACGATCATGGACTTCGAGGACTCGGTCGCCGCCGTCGACGCCGAGGACAAGGTGCTCGGCTACCGCAACTGGCTCGGCCTCAACCGCGGCGACCTCACCGAAGAGGTGACCAAAGCCGGCGAGACCTTCACCCGCAAGCTCAACGAGGACCGCACCTACACCACCCCGGACGGCGAGGGTGAGCTGACGCTGCCCGGCCGCAGCCTGCTGTTCGTGCGCAACGTCGGTCACCTGATGACCAGCGACGCGATCGTGTTCGACGACAACGGCGCCGACGGTAAAGAGGTGTTCGAGGGCATCCAGGACGCACTGTTCACCAGCCTGATCGCGGTCCACGGACTGAAATCCGGCGACGACAACGGCCCGCTCGTGAACAGCCGGACCGGCTCGGTGTACATCGTCAAGCCGAAGATGCACGGCCCGGACGAGGTGGCCTACACCGTCGAGCTGTTCAGCCGCGTCGAGGACGTACTCGGCCTGCCCGCCAACACGCTCAAGGTCGGCATCATGGACGAGGAGCGGCGCACCACGGTCAACCTGAAGGCGTGCATCAGGGCCGCCGCAGACCGCGTGGTGTTCATCAACACCGGCTTCCTCGACCGCACCGGCGACGAGATCCACACCTCACTGGAGGCCGGCCCGATGATCCGCAAGGGCGCGATGAAGAGCACCCAGTGGATCCAGGCCTACGAGGACCAGAACGTCGACATCGGCCTGGCCACCGGCTTCACCGGCAAGGCCCAGATCGGCAAGGGCATGTGGGCGATGACCGACCTGATGGCCGACATGGTCGAACAGAAGATCGGCCAGCCGAAGGCCGGCGCCACCACCGCCTGGGTGCCGTCGCCGACGGCGGCCACCCTGCACGCGATGCACTACCACGAGGTCGACGTCTTCGAGGTGCAAAAGGAGCTCGAAGGCAAAAAGCGCACCAGCGTCGACCAGCTGTTGGCCGTTCCGCTGGCCAAGGAGCTGGCATGGGCGCCGGAGGAGATCCGCGAGGAAGTCGACAACAACTGCCAGTCGATCCTCGGCTACGTGGTGCGCTGGATCGACGCCGGTGTCGGCTGCTCGAAGGTGCCAGACATCCACAACGTGGCGTTGATGGAAGACCGTGCCACGCTTCGAATTTCGAGTCAGCTTCTGGCGAACTGGTTGCGCCACGGCGTGATCACGCCCGACGACGTCGTGGCCAGCCTCAAGCG
The DNA here is from genome assembly GCF_001672895.1 of Mycobacterium sp. E740. Taxonomy (GTDB): domain Bacteria; phylum Actinomycetota; class Actinomycetes; order Mycobacteriales; family Mycobacteriaceae; genus Mycobacterium. Next base: position 15,150 of record NZ_LZKP01000111.1, on the reverse strand, counting down.
GATGGCCTCCGTCGTGGACAAGCAGAACGAGCAGGATCCCGAATTCAAGCCGATGGCAACGGATCCCGACAGCAGCATCGCGTTCCAGGCCGCGCAGGAGTTGATCCTCTCGGGCGCCGAGCAACCGAACGGCTACACCGAGCCGATTCTGCATCGGCGCCGCCGCGAATATAAGGCCGCAAACAACGGTGCGTGATTTCGTGACCGGTCGACGACGCGGGTAAGGGCGGAAGTGGGCAGGCACAGCAAACCGGATCCCGAAGATTCGGCAGGCCGGGACTTCGGGGAGCAGTACGACGACGACGCCCGATCGGGCCCGCAACACGGCGGCGACTGGGAGGGCGGTGAGTGGACCGGCAGCCACCGGGCGGTGACGCCCGGTAGGCGCGGCGTCAGCGTCGGCGTCATCGCCGCGCTCGTCGCGGTCGTCGTCCTCGTGGGCGCCGTCATCCTGTGGCGCTTCTTCGGTGACGCGCTGTCCGACCGCAGCACCCAGGCCGCCGCGCGCTGTGTCGACGGCGACCTGGCGGTCGCGGTGGTCGCCGACCCGGCCATCGCCGACCAGATCCAGACCCTCGCCAACCGCTACAACGACACCGCCGACCCCGTCGCCGACCGGTGCGTCAAGATCGGCGTCAAACCGGCCGAGTCCGACCAGGTGGTCAACGGGTTCATCGGAACCTGGCCCGCCGAGCTCGGTGACCGGCCGGCGCTGTGGATCCCGGGCAGTTCGGTGTCCGCCGCCCGTCTCGAGGCCGCGACGGGCGCACAGACGATCATCGACAGTCGGTCCCTGGTCACCTCGCCGGTGTTGTTGGCGGTGCGCCCGGAACTGAAGAGCGCTCTGGCGCAACAGAACTGGTCGACGCTGCCGGGGCTGCAGACCAATCCGACGTCGTTGGAGGGGCTGAACCTGCCGGGCTGGGGCTCGTTGCGTCTGGCGCTGCCGTTGAGCGGCGGCAGCGATGCGTCCTATCTCGCCGCTGAGGCAGTGGCGGCGGCTTCGGCGCCGGCCGGTTCGCCGCCGAGCGACGGCACCCGCGCGGTGAACACACTGGTCGCAGGTCAGCCGCAACTGCCGGACAAGAAGACCTCGACCGCGATGGACGCGCTGATCAAGGCGAGTGATCCGGCCGCCGCACCGGTGCACGCCGTCGTCGTCACCGAACAGCAGTTGTATCAGCGCGGCGCCGGGTTGCCGGACGCCCGCAAGACGATAGCCGGGTGGCTGCCCCCGGGCCCGGCCGCCGTGGCCGATTTCCCGACCGTGCTGCTGTCGGGCAACAAGCTGTCACAGGAACAGAAGAGCGCGGCCAGCGAATTCGCCCGCTTCATGCGCAAACCCGAGCAGTTGGCGGAACTGGCCAACGCCGGTTTCCGTGCCGACGGTGTGCAGCCGCCGGACAGTGATGTCACCGACTTCGCTGCGGTGCCGGCGGCATTGTCGGTCGGCGACAACCAGATGCGCGCGACGCTGGCCAACGCGCTGACGGCCCCGGCGGTGAACCCGGCGGTGACGATCATGCTCGACCAGTCGATGCCCGCCGACGAGGGCGGCAGGTCCCGGCTGCAGAACGTCGTCGCAGCGCTGACCGCGCGGCTGCAGGCATTGCCGGCGTCGTCGACGGTCGGGCTGTGGACGTTCGACGGCACCGAGGGCCGCTCCGAGGTGAGCACCGGAACGCTGTCCGATCAGCTCAACGGCCAGCCGCGTTCGGCGGTGCTGGCGTCGGCGCTGAACGCGCAGACCGCATCGGGCGGCGGCGCAGTCTCCTTCACCACGCTGCGGCTCGTGTACACCGAGGCTATGGCGAATTACCGTGCTGGACAACAGAATTCGGTTCTGGTGATCACAACTGGCCCGCATACCGACCAGAGCCTGGGCAGCGACGGTCTGCAGCAGTACATCCGGGGCGCGTTCGACCGGGCGCGGCCCGTGGCCGTCAACGTGATCGACTTCGGCGGCGACTCCGATCGCCAAACCTGGGAAGCCGTCACGCAGGCCACCGGGGGCAGCTACCAGAACCTCCCGAGCTCGGCCGGCCCCGAGCTGACGGCGGCGATCACCAAGTTCCTCGGTTAAGTTCTCGGCTCGTTTCTCGCCGTTCGGTGGAACCTAGGCGAAGGCTTCCACGGGCGGGCACGAGCACACCAGGTTGCGGTCACCGTAGGCGCCGTCGATGCGACGCACCGGCGGCCACACCTTAGGCCGGAAGCTCTTGCCCAGCGGATAAGCCGCCTGCTCGCGGGTGTAGGGGTGGTCCCAGTCGCTGACCAGCAGGCACTCCGCGGTGTGCGGGGCGCCGCGCAACGGGTTGTCATCGACCGGCCACACACCCGATCCGACCTTGTCGATCTCGGCCCGGATCGAGATCATCGCGTCGCAGAACGCGTCGATCTCGGCGAGGCTCTCGCTCTCGGTGGGCTCGACCATCAGCGTGCCCGCGACCGGGAAGCTCATCGTGGGTGCGTGGAAGCCGTAGTCCGCCAACCGTTTCGCCACATCGTCGACGGTGACGCCGGTCTGCTTGGTGATCGCGCGCAGGTCCAGGATGCACTCGTGGGCGACCATCCCGTTCTCGCCGGTGTAGAGCACCGGGTAGTACTCGTCCAGCCGGTGCGCGATGTAGTTCGCCGACGCGATCGCGGTCAGCGACGCCGCCCGCAACCCCTCGGCCCCCATCATCCGGATGTAGGCCCACGTGATCGGCAGGATGGATGCCGACCCGTACGGTGCCGCCGAAACCGCGTGCTGCTCGGGTAGTTCGGCGGCCAGCGGATGGCCGGGCAGATACGGCGCCAGGTGCGCGCGCACCGCGACGGGCCCGACCCCCGGTCCCCCGCCGCCGTGCGGGATGCAGAACGTCTTGTGCAGGTTGAGGTGGCTGACGTCACCGCCGAACTGCCCGGGCCGCGCCAGGCCGACGAGCGCGTTGAGGTTGGCGCCGTCGACATACACCTGGCCGCCGACGTCGTGCACGGCCGCGCAGATGTCGGCGATGTCGTGTTCGTAGACGCCGTGGGTGGACGGATACGTGATCATCAACGCGGACAACCGATCCGCGTGTTCGGTGACCTTCGCGCGCAGGTCGTCGAGATCGACGTCGCCGTTGTCTCGGCACGCCACCACCACGACCCGCATCCCCGCCAGGGCGGCCGATGCCGCATTGGTGCCGTGTGCGCTCGACGGGATCAGGCAGACGTCGCGGCCGGGCTCACCGCGCTCGGCGTGATAGGCCTGGATTGCGAGCAGGCCCGCGTACTCTCCCTGCGAACCGGCGTTGGGCTGCACCGACACGGCGTCGTAGCCGGTGATGTCGATCAGCCACTGCTCCACATCGGCGATCAGCTTGCGCAGCCCCGGGGTGTCCGAGGCAGGCGCGAACGGATGCTGACGGCCGAACTCCGGCCACGTGATCGGCTCCATCTCGGCGGCCGCGTTCAGCTTCATCGTGCAGGATCCGAGCGGAATCATGCTGCGGTCCAACGCAATGTCTTTGTCGGCGAGCGACCGCAGGTAGCGCATCATCTCTGTTTCGGTGCGGTACCGCGTGAACGCCGGGTGGGTGAGGAATTGCGACGTCCGCCTCGCCAGACGCGGGCCGTCGAACGCCGAGTCCACCGGCGCCGCACCGAACGCCGCCAGCACCGCCGTCACGTGCGCTGCGGTGGTGGCCTCGTCGCACGACACCGACACGTGGTCGTCGTCGACGAGCCACACGTTGATTCCGCGCGCCTTGGCCGCGTCCCGCACCGTCGACGCGCGGCCGGACACCCGGGCCAGCACCGTGTCGAAGAACCCACGGTGCACCACGTCGACGCTGGCCGCGCTCAGTGCGGCGGCCAGCGTTCGGGCCCGCTCGTGTACGCGGGCGGCGATGCCGGCGAGCCCGTCGGCGCCGTGATAGCTCGCATACATCGCGGCCATCACCGCCAGGAGCACCTGCGCGGTGCAGATGTTGCTCGTCGCCTTGTCGCGGCGGATGTGCTGTTCGCGGGTCTGCAGCGCCAAGCGGTATGCCGGCGCGCCGTCGGCGTCTAGCGACACCCCGACCAGGCGCCCGGGCAGCTGCCGGGCGTGCTTGGCGTGCACGGCCAGGTAACCGGCGTGCGGACCGCCGAATCCCATTGGCACACCGAATCTTTGGGTGCTACCGAAGGCGACGTCCGCGCCGATCTCTCCGGGCGGCGGGATCAGCGTCAGGGCCAGCAGGTCGGCGCCGACAGCGACCAGCGCGCCACGCTCGTGTGCTTCGTCGACCAGCCGGCTCCAGTCGGTGACGCATCCGCTGGCCCCGGGCAGCTGCACGACGACGCCGAAGAAGTCACCGTCGGGAAGCCCCTGGGTGAGGTCGGCGGTGACGATCTCGATGCCCAGCGGCTCGGCACGGGTCGCCAGCACCGCGGCGGTCTGCCGATAGAGGTCGCTGTCCACGGCCAGCCGCTGCGACGGGCCGCGCGACGCCCGGTGCATCAGCGTCATCGCCTCGGCGGCGGCGGTTCCCTCGTCGAGCATGGACGCGTTGGCGACCTCGAGGCCGGTCAGGTCGGTCACCACCGTCTGGAAGTTCAGCAGCGCCTCGAGGCGGCCCTGGCTGATCTCGGGCTGATACGGCGTGTACGCGGTGTACCAGGCCGGATTCTCGAGGATGTTGCGGCGCAACACCGGAGGCGTCAGCGTGTCGAAGTAGCCCTGGCCGATCATCGACACGGCCACGGTGTTGACCTCGGCCAGCGAACGCAGTTCGGCCAGCGCCTCCTCTTCGGTGGCGGGTGCGGGCAGCTGGTCCAGGCCCGGCGCCAGGCCGTCGGCCGAGAGCGGGTCGAGAATGCCTGACGGCAGCGCCTTCTCGGCGAGTTCGTCGAGCGACGCCACGCCGATGGTCTTCAGCATCGCGGCCACCGCGTCGGCATCCGGGCCGATGTGTCGGTCGGCGAAGTTGGGCTGGTGATGATCGAACACTCGGCGATGCTCCAGTCGCATAGAGAAACCGTGCGGGTTCCTCTCCCTCTGTCGTCGACCCGAACCGGGTGCCTGAGAGATTCAGCGCTTCCGCAGTGCGGGTGACGCCTTTCCCCATGGGCGGGTAAGCACCCAATAGGGCTTACCGCTTTCCAGAGGCATCGGGGCCCAGCGCGGTCCGGGGGCCTGAGAGGTTGACGGAGAGGTGTTGCTCCTTCGGCGTCCGTGACTGGCCGTCACGGAACTCTCCCGCACCGGGGCGATGCGCCGCCGATTCTACCGGTGCTCAGCTGTCCCGCGCGACCGCCGGTCGGCAGTTCTGCCCCACGAGCGACCGTGTCTGCCCGCGACACGCCGCGCAAAAGTGGCAGTTTGAGGTCGCTCGCGGAAGAGGAGTCAGCCGATCTTGCGGTCGCGGTGCTTACGCCGCGAAGCCAGCTCGTCCTCGGGCGCAGCGATCGACTCGCCGCCGTCGGCCCGCTCGCCCGGGAAATCGGCGATCGCGCCGGTCAACTCGCGCATGGCGCCCGAAACGGCGATGCCGAACACGCCCTGACCGCCCTGCAGCAGGTCGACCACTTCCTCGGCCGACGTGCACTCGTAGACAGTGGTGCCGTCGGAGAACAGCGTGATGTTGGCCAGATCGCGAACACCGCGCTGGCGCAGATGGTCGACGGCCACGCGGATGTTGTGCAGCGAGATGCCGGTATCGAGGAGCCGCTTGACGATCTTGAGGACGAGGATGTCCTTGAACGAGTACAGCCGCTGGCTGCCCGAGCCGGCCGCGCCGCGGATCGACGGCACGACGAGCGACGTGCGCGCCCAGTAGTCCAGTTGGCGGTAGGTGATGCCGGCGATCTGGCAGGCGCTGGGACCGCGGTAACCGACGAGTTCGTCGGGAACGGAGTCGTCCGGGAAGAGGCCGGCCTGGACGGGCTCTGCCGTCGGCTGCACGGCGGTGGTCAGTTCCGAATCCGCGGGGGCGCTAGCACCAGTGAGATCCAGCTGCTCCTGACGTGGCGTGTCTCCCACTTGTAGATTCCTCTCGCCGATCGAACCCGCGTGTGTGACCTGCGTGGGCGCACAGTTTGCCGAGCCCGAGTGTGTCGAGCATACGCTTTGCGCCGTGCCTTCGACTGCCCATCAGTGGTCCGGCCACCAAAGTATGGCTGCCCGGATCGCCGATGGAGAAAACGCGCACCGCGTGTCGAAGCGACGAGACGTTTCCGTGACAAACCAACAGCAGGTGCCGCTAGGTCGCCTTGAAGTCGTCCGGTGAGACGCTGTCGAGGAACTCCTTGAACTTCTCGACCTCGTCCTCGCGGACCGCTCCGGCTGCCTCGTCGTCGTTCTCGTCGGGGATGATCAGGCCGGCCTCCGCCAGCACCGCCTCCTCGACGTAGATCGGCACGCCGACCCGCAGCGCGATCGCCACCGAGTCCGACGGCCGCGCCGACACCTTGATGTCGCGGTCGAAGATCAGGTCGGCGTAGAAGGTGCCCTCCTGCAGGTCGACGATGCGCACCTCTTTGAGCGAATGACCAAGCGCGGCAATGACATCTCGGATCAGGTCGTGCGTCAGCGGCCGGGCCGGCTCGACTCCCTGCTGTTCGAGCGCGATCGCCGCCGCCTCCGACTGACCGATCCAGATCGGCAGATAGCGGTCGCCGTTCGACTCCCTGAGCAGTAAGACCGGCTGGTTCTGCGGCTGCTCCACGCGAATGCCGACCACACGAACCTCACCCATCTGCGTCTGCCCTCCGCACCGAAGAAGCCAGCCTGAAAGTCACCGTTTCGAGTCTAATCCTCAGCGGTCCAATACGTCGCGCACCGCGGACTTGATCAGCGACGTGTGCAAGGTGATCGCCAGCGCGGCCACCTCGCGTGCCAGATCGTCGGCGCGGTCACGGGCGCCGGCCTTGTTCGCCTTGACCACCGGCCCGGCGATCTGGGCGATCAGATCGGACTGCCGGTCGGCCGCCGAGCGGAAAGCCCGCAGATGCCGCGGCTCGACGCCGTAGTCGGCCAGCGCACGCGCACATTGGGCGATCGTCACCGAATGCTCGTCGAAGAAGCCCCCCGCGCCGACGGTGATGATCCCGGCCTTCACCAGCGCGCCCAGCAGTTCGACGTCGACACCCGAGCGGGCCAGCAAATCCTCCCGCGACAGCCGCACCTGCGTCGGCGCCACCGCCGAGAATCCTGCCGCGTCGGCACTCCCGTTCCCCGGGACCGGCACCAGACGCGGTACGCCGTACGCGGATCCGGTCTGGGGCAGCTCACCGTCGGGCTGCGCGTCGAGTTGGGCCTTGATCACCTTCAGCGGCAGGTACTGGTCACGCTGGGCGCTGAGGATGAACCGCAGCCGTGCGCAGTCGTAGGCGGTGAACCGCCGATAACCCGACGCGGTGCGCTCAGGGGCGATCAGCCCTTCGTTCTCCAGGAACCGGATCTTGGAGATGGTCACGTCCGGGAAGTCCGGTCGCAGCAGATCGAGGACCGCTCCGATCGAAATCCCAGTGAGCGCGGGAGTGTCGGGGGCTGTCATCGCTACTCTTCGCGCATGCGCTCATCGACCACTAGTTGGCCTGACCGCCGTCGTCGCTCTTCGGTCCGGTGAGAAACACCAGCCGGAACTTGCCGATCTGCACCTCGTCGCCGTTGGCGAGCACCGCCGAATCCACCGGTTCCCGGTTGACGTAGGTGCCGTTCAGGCTGCCGACGTCGACCACCTGGAACTCGCTGCCCTCCAGCCGGAACTCGGCGTGCCGACGGCTCACCGTGACGTCGTCGAGGAAGATGTCGCTGTCCGGATGCCGACCGGCCGACGTCGTGGGCTGGTCGAGCAGGAACCGGGAGCCCGCATTCGGCCCGCGCTTGACGACCAGCAGCGCTGAGCCGGCCGGCAGCCCTTCGACGCCCGAGACGGCCCCCTCGGTGCCCGCCGACGCCGGGGCGTCCAGTTCGTTGAGGAAGTCGGCGCGGAAGACCGAGGTCGTTTCCACGGTGACTTCGTCAGACGTCTGGTCGGTCCCAGAATTCCGGTCGTTTTCCGTCACCCGCTGCTCCTAACTGGCTGCTGTGGCGATACCGCGCCTGATGTTGACCGTACCGCGCAGTGGACGTGATTGTGCCCACCACCGCCGGATCCGCCCTAGTTGGCGTCCGGTTGCAAGACCCTAACAACCCGTCATTCGGTCACCGTGTCGCGGTAGCCGTCGGCGTCCAGCAATCCTGAGAGCGCGTCCGCCAGGGAACCGGCCTCCGCCTGCAGCTCGACCAGCCAACCCTCGCCGTAGGGGTCGGAGTTCACCAGCTGCGGGCTGGCCTCCAGATCACCGTTGACCGCAACCACTTTCGCGCTGAGCGGCGCGTACAGGTCCGACACCGACTTGGTGGACTCCACCTCGCCGAAGGAATCGCCGGCTGTCACGTCGCTGCCCACCTCGGGCAGTTGGACGAAGACGACGTCACCGAGAGCGGACTGCGCATAGTCGGTGATGCCGACCCGCACGGTGTCGTCGCCGGTGCGCAGCACCCACTCGTGTTCGGTGGTGTAGTGCAGGTCGGCTGGGATTTCGCTCACGGCGCTCCTCGTTTTTGAGCCTCATTTGACCGGCTGAGCGTATTGGCGCTGTTTCGGTTGCCGCAAGGCGGTCACGTCGACCCGCTCCGACTGCTGCACAGTCATCGTGCCGCCGACGCGTTTGACGCTGTCCATGGCGCCGCCGGGAATCGTCATCGCGGCCGCGAGAGTGGGCGGATCCCCAATGGCCACAACGGAATACGGCGGTCTGATCGTTGCATTGTCGACCACCAGCACGCCGGGGCTGCCGACCACCCAGGTGTCGACGCCGACGCGCACCGACGTCGGTTGGCCGGGTTCTGGGCCGCGGATCTCCATCGCCTCGGCACCGGCGTTGCGCAGTTCGTTGATCACGTCGAGCAGGGTCTCGGCCGGAACGCCTGGCGCTGTGTCGGTGATCGCCAGGGTCACGCCCGGCCCCGTCGCGGGCACGGTGCCGATGAGGATGGACAGGGCCGCCAGTCGTGCCTGGGCGTTCTCGATGGCCGTCTGATCGCTGCTGCCGGAGGCCTGCAACTGCGCCAGCGTGCGTTGCAGGTCGCCCACTTCGGTGTTCAGCGCGGCCTCCCGCTGCTGCAGCGAGTCCAACAGCACCAGCAGATCGGCCGGCCGGGCGCTGTCCAGGGCGTCGCCGGACTCGTTCTGCCGTACCTGGGTGACGATCCCGATGCCGAGCACGACGCACAGCAGAACTGCCAGGGCACCGAACACCAGCTGCGAACGGCCGCGGCGCACCGCCCCCGTGGCGTCGGGCGGCAGTTCGTGCCGGCCGTGCTGCTCGGGTTCGGCGTGCTGCGGTTCGTGCTCGGCCATGACTATGCGCCGAAAAGCCTGCGGCGCAACGCGGCCGCGTTCCCGAAGATCCGGATTCCGAGCACGACGATGATCGCGGTCGACAGCTGCGTCCCCACGCCCAGTTGATCACCCACATAGACGATGAGCGCGGCGACCAGCACGTTGAACACGAACGACACCACGAAGACCTTCGAGTCGAAAATGCGCTCCAGATACGCGCGCAGCCCGCCGAAGACGGCGTCGAGCGCCGCGACGACCGCGATCGGCAGATACGGCTGGACGAACTCCGGCACGTCGGGATGGAACACCAACCCGAGCACGATGCCGACGACCAGTGCGGCGATTCCGATCATGTGTCTGACTTCATCTGTGCGCTACGGCCCGATCTGTTTGGCGAAGTTGATCTCTCGGACGGAACCGGCCGGCAGTTGCAGTTCCTCGTCGGCGCTCACGGTCACTCCGACGCCGTAGGAGGTCTCCAGCAGACGAAGGCGCTGCAGGCCGGGGCTACGGTCGAACACGTCTTTCATCGCGTGTGGCGGTCCGATCGCCAGGACGACGTATGGGCTGCTGATCGGTTGATTGTCGACCAGGATGCCGCCGCCCGCCTGCCGGATCGTCACATTCGGTCCGATCCGCACCCCGCCGACCGACAGCGCTTCGGCGCCGCTGACCCACAACGAGTTGACGACGAGTTGCAGATCTCGGTCGAGGATGACCTGCCGGCTGCCGGGCACCCGCTGCTTGGACACGTCGCTGAGGTTGGCCGAAGTGCCCGGATCGGTGACGGTGATCGTCAGCCCGGGGCCGATCACGCGCGTTGCCGCCGCGGCGAAGTCCGCCTCGTCCAGACGTTGGAGCAGTTGTTGGCCGCGCGCGTCGCCTTCGAGGTGGCTGCGCCGTTCGCTGGCGACGTCTGCGGCGAGGGTGTCGCGGCGGGCCGTGGCGGCGCTGGCCCGGGCTTCGGCCGTCCGCACGCTCTCGGCGAGCACCTGCTGGGTCTCGCGTACGCCGGGGGCGGTCGCCCGCGCCTGCGCCACCGCCATGGCGAACACCGCCACCAGCAGCAACGCACCGGCAAACTGCCACGTCCACGCCTGCCATCGGGGACGCTTCCGGCCGGCGGCTTTCGCCTCGGCGGCCGCCGCATAGCCGGGGTCGAGGTGATCGGTCAACAACGACCGCAGCAGCGAGGGCACCGGGATCAGCGTCGGCCGGTCCGCCTCGTGCGCGTTGCGGCCCGCTTGCGGGTCGTAGCCGCCGAGCGTGCTGCGGAAGCTCTGGGTCATCGCGAAACCTTCGGTAGCTGACGCAGCACCATGCCGACCTGCAGCAGGTACAGCAGAGCGGACCACAGGTACATCACAAAGCCCCAGATCAGGAACGCCCACCCGATGGCCAGCACCACCCGGCTCCATGTCGCGTCCCACTGCCCCAGCAGGATCAGCGGCAGCCCGGACATCAACGCGAACGTCGCGGCCTTGCCGATGTAGGTGACCGGCAGCGCGGTCAGGCCACGGCTGCGCAGCAGCGGCAGGGTGGCGGCCAGCACGGCGTCGCGGCCGATCAGCGTGAGCACGATCCACCACGGCAGTGAGCCGTGAACCGCCATGGCGACCGGTACGACGACCATGTAGATCCGGTCGACGGCGGGATCGAGCAACTCCCCCAGCCTCGAGGACTGGTTGTCGACCAGCCGCGCGATCTTGCCGTCGGCCCAGTCGGAGAAGCCGCTGAACATCAGCACAGCCACCGCCCAGGCGTTTTCGTGCGCCACCAGCAGCAGCCACAGGAAGACCGGTACGAGCACCAGCCGCAGCACGCTGAGCATGTTGGGCACGGTGAGCACCCGGTCGCGGGATTGGTCCGCGGCGTCCGGCGGTGTAGGCACCCGACCATGCGCCTCGGTCATGGGGTGAATCTAGCGGAATACGCCCGGCAGGCTCAGTGCCGACAGGGTGTCATCGGCGAGCGGGTTGTCGTGCACCATGTACGTCCACGTCGAGGTCGGGCGGGCCAGCTTGGAAAGGTCCACCCCGGGCTCGTCCTCGATCGACGGCGCGGTCTCGAAGGTCTGTTGGGCCGCCTCGATCGCATCGGCGGCCAGCGACGCGAACGCGTCGACCGCCATCCGGTGGAACTCGTCGATCGGCGTCTGGTTGCCCAGGGCCCGTAAATGGATGCTCTCCCGGATGTCGGCCAGATACGCCAGGTGGTCGGCCCAGCCCCGGTCGAGGTGGTAGAGCATGATGAGCCGGCAGATCTTCTCGAGCTTCTCCTCGCCGAGTTGCCCGACGACCTCCTCGTAGCGTTTCGGCGCCAGGTCTGCGAGCTCCTCGCGCGCGGTTGCGGTGCGCAACAAGGTGTTTCGACGTTCGACGATGATCGCGCGCTGCTGGGCGATCAGTTGGTTGTACCGCCAGTTGTTGGCGTGGACGTCGAGCATCCGGCCTTCTGCGATGCGCTGGGCGTGGTCGAGCAGGCTGGCCGCCTTGTGGCTCACGACGCGGCCATCCTCGTCGGTTTCCATCGGCAGCTTGTTGGGTTCGAGGTGCGCGGTGATGACGTCGTCCTCCCAGCTGGAGAAGAACACCGACGAACCGGGGTCTCCCTGGCGGCCCGCGCGCCCGCGCAGCTGGTTGTCGAGCCGCTCAGTGTGGTGACGGCCCGTGCCGATGACGTGCAGGCCGCCGAGCTCGGCAACCTGATCGTGGTCGGACTCGTCGGAGCCGCCGAGCCGGATGTCGGTGCCGCGGCCGGCCATCTGCGTCGACACTGTGACGCTGCCCAGCGTGCCGGCCTCGGCGATCACCGCGGCCTCCTCGGCGTCGTTCTTGGCGTTCAGCACGACCGCCGGAACTCCGGCCTTGACCAACTTCTCGTGCAGCTCTTCGGATTCCGCGACGTCGCGGGTGCCGACCAGCACCGGTTGGCGGGTCTCGTGAATCGCCTTGATGTGCTCGACGATCGCGTCATCCTTGGCGGCCGCCGTGACATACACCCGGTCGGTCTCGTCTTCGCGGACATTCGGCTTGTTGGGCTCGATCGGCGAGACGCCGAGCTTGTAGAACTGGCGCAACTGCTCCCCCGCGGCCAACGCGGTGCCGGTCATGCCGCACACGGTCTGGTAGCGGTTCACCAGCGCCTGCACCGTTATGGTGTCGAGCACCTCGCCGGTCTCGGTGGTCTCGATGCCTTCCTTGGCCTCGACCGCGGCCTGCAGCCCGTCGGGCCAGCGTTGCAGCTGGGCGATGCGGCCGCGCGAGGCGTTGATCAGGTGCACGGCGTCGTCGCGGACGATGTAGTGCACATCGCGCTGCAGCAGGACATGCGCGTGCAGCGCCACGTTGATCTCGGTCAGCGTGGTGGCGACGTGCTCCTCGGAGTACAGGTCGATGCCGCCGAGCTTGGCCTCCATCTTCTGCGCGCCGGTCTCGGTCAGGTGCACGTTGCGGCTGTCGGTGTCGGTGTCGAAATCCACTCCGGGGGTGAGTTCGCCTACCAGACGGATGATCTCGACCTTCGGCGTCTCGCGGTGTGTCGTGCCCGCGAGCACCAGCGGCACCAGCGCCTCGTCGACGAGCACCGAGTCGGCCTCGTCGATCAGCGCCACGTCGGGATTCGGGGACACCAGGTCGTCGACGTCGGTGACGAGCTGATCGCGCAGTACGTCGAACCCGATCTCGTTGACCGAGGCGTAGGTGACGTCGCATTTGTACGCAGCGCGGCGCTCGTCGGGCGTCGAGCTCTCGGTGATCCAGCCGACGGTCAGGCCCAGCGCCTCCAGCAGCGGACCCATCCACTCGGCGTCGCGGCGTGCCAGGTAGTCGTTGATCGTGATGACGTGGACGTGCCGACCGCCGAGGGCGTAACCGGCCGCGGCGATCGCCCCGGACAGGGTCTTTCCTTCACCGGTGGCCATCTCGACGACGTCGCCGGCAAGCATCCGCAACGCGCCGAGCAGCTGGACATCGAAAGGACGCAGCGTGGTGGTGCGCTCGGCGGCTTCCCTGGCGATGGCCAGGAACTGCGGGATGTCGGCCGACTCGGCGAGGTCGTCGAGGTTCAGCAGCTTGGTGGCCTTGCGCAGCTGTTCGTCATCGAGCGCTGCTGCCTTCTCGTCGAATTCCGACGCCGTGCGGACCTGCGCCATCGACTGCGCCTGGTCGCGGTCGGTGCTGGCGCCGAGCAGCTTCCAGAATCGATTGCTGACACGACCTGAAGTGCGGGTCTTCGTCTTCGCCACACCGCTACCGTACGCGTCCGCCCGTACGCCGATGGCTATGCGAGGTTCGATCTGCGGGGGTAGGCCACCGTCGGGTCGGTCAGCACGTTGACCACCGCCGGCAGGCACGAAGCGAACGCCCGGTCGAGGGCCGGCCGCAACTCGACCGGCGCGGACACCAGCTCGCCGTGCCCGCCCAACGCGGCCACCACCTCGTCGTACCGGGTACCAGGCCGGAGTTCGGCCACCACGGAGTAGCCGTACAGCATTTCCATCGGGTGCTTCTCGAGCGCCCAGATGCCGTTGTTTCCGATCACCGACACCACCTGAATTCCGTGGCGCACCAACGTATCCCACTCCATACCGGAGAACCCGAATGCGCCGTCGCCCTGCAACAGCACCACCTGCCGGTCCGGCCGGGCCAGTTTGGCGGCCAGTGCGTATCCCGGCCCCGAGCCGAGGCAGCCGAACGGGCCGCTGTCGAGCCACGCGCCGGGCACATAACTGTCGATGAGGCGGCCCGCGTACGACCCGAAGTCGCCGGCGTCGACCACCACGATCGCGTCGCGGTCGAGCATCGCGCTGAGTTCCGCGTAGACCCGCATCGGATGCAGCGGGGTGCGGTCGTCGCCGAGTTCGTCGGCTTCGGCGGCGCGTGCCCCGCTCTCCACTGCTCGCAGTCCCGCGATCCAGGCTTCCCGGTCGGGCGTGGCGCCGCCAGACAGCGCCGTCAAGCTGGCAGTGAGGTCGCCGTACAAGCCGGCGGCGACCGGTCGCTGAGCCGGCCGCTCGGGTGCGACGCGGTCGACGGTGATCAGCGCCGTCTCGGCCCCGAACACGGCTCCGAAGCCGAGCCGGAAGTCCATCGGCACCCCGACCACCAGGGCGACGTCGGCCTCTTTCAACGCCTTCGACCGCGCGCGGGAGAACGCGAGCTGATGGTCGGCGGGCACCGTGCCGCGGGCCATCCCGTTCATCAGCACCGGGATGCGCTGCGCCTCCGCCAGATTCAGCAGCGCAGCTTCGGCATGCCCCCACCAGACGTTCGTCCCCGCCATGATCACCGGTCGCCGGGCATCGGCCAGCAGCCGCGCCGCGACATCGACGGCGTCAGCGTCGGCAGGCACCGCCGCTGGCGGACTGCTCAGCGCTCCGGGCGCGCCACTGTCGAGGGCCTCGCTGAACACGTGGTCCATCGGGAAGTCGACGAACGCGACTCCAGACGGTGCGCCGACCGCGGCCCGCAGCGCGTCATCGACCAGTCCTGCGACGGCGTCCGGCGACTCCGCGGTGGCGGCGAACCGCGTCAAGGGCGCGACGAACGGGACATGGTCGATCTCCTGCAGGCTGCCCTGGCCCCACCGCATCGCCGGCGCGCGGCCGCCGAGGACGACCAACGGCGACTGGTTCTGCTGCGCGGCCGCCATGGCGCTCATGCCGTTCGTGACACCGGGGCCGGCGGTCAGGGCCGCGACGCCCGGCACCCGCGTGACCTTCGACCAGCCCTCGGCGGCGAACGCGGCCGTCTGCTCGTGGCGGGTGTCGATCAGCCTGATGTTCTCCGCGCGGCAGCCGTCGTAG
>NZ_LZKP01000110.1 GCF_001672895.1 Mycobacterium sp. E740 | reverse complement strand
ACGGCGTCACGGTCGACCTCCTGATCGCGGTGATCGCGTCGATGATCCTGATCTTCGCGATCATGGTGCTGATCACCCGCAGCGTGGTGGCCGCGCTGGTGATCGTCGGGACGGTCGCCGCGTCGCTGGGCACCGCGTGCGGGCTTTCCGTGCTGCTGTGGCAGGACATCCTCGGGTTGGGCGTGCAGTGGATCGTGATCCCGCTGTCGATCGTGATCCTGCTCGCGGTGGGCTCTGACTACAACCTGCTGCTGGTGTCGCGGCTGAAGGAAGAGATCCACGCCGGGTTGAACACCGGCATCATCCGCGCGATGGGCGCGACCGGCCGGGTGGTCACCGCAGCCGGCCTGGTGTTCGCGTTCACGATGCTGTCGATGATCGTCAGCGATCTGCGGGTGATCGGGCAGTTGGGCACCACGATCGGTATCGGCCTGCTCGTCGACACGCTGATCGTGCGGTCGTTCATGACCCCGTCGATCGCGGCGGCACTCGGGCGCTGGTTCTGGTGGCCGCTGAACACCTTCAAGATCGTCGAGCGCACGAGCGGACGCCGGCCGTCGGATCCCGTTGACACCGCGCCGATTCCGCAACCGGCGAGGTCGTGAACCGAGGTCGGCGGTGATGGCACAGGCCAAGCCGAAGCTACGCCGGCGAACTGAGGGCCGGCTGGACCGGTCGATGGATCCGGCGATCCTCGACGCGGCGCTGGCCGCGCTCAAGGAGCACGGCTACGACGCCACCAACATGAACGACGTCGCCGCGCGCGCAGGTGTGGGCAAGGCGGCGATCTACCGCCGGTGGTCGTCGAAGGCCGCGCTGATCACCGATGCGCTGGTGTACTGGCGGCCGGATCTGCTCACCGACGACACGCCCGACACCGGCAGTCTCGAAGGGGATCTCGACGCGCTCGTCGAGCTCGCGAAGAGCAACGAGGACGCGATCGTCTCCTACGACCTGATTCTGAAGGTCGCGCTCGAAGCGGTGCACGATCGCGAACTCGCCTCGGCGCTGGACGATTTGATGCTGCTGAGGGGACGGCGCATGATCTCCGCGGTGCTGCAGCGGGCTGTCGAACGAGGGGAGATCTCGGCGCAGCGTGACTGGTCGCTCGTGGCCGATGTGACGACGGCGATGAGCCTCATGCGCGTCGTCAACGGGCAGCGCGTCGACGCGACGTTCGTCCGTCAGGTGTTCGACACCCTGGTGCTGCCCGCCACCCGCGATCGGGACTGAGCACGCCTCACGCGAGTGACTCCAGCGTGAAGATGCGGACCTGCCCGGCGACCTGTGCATGGCATTGCGACAGCAGAGGTTCGGACAACTCCTCGCCGAGGATAACCTCGATGGGGCCTCTGTCGCCGTCGAGCACCACCCGGATACGGTGTTCGGCCCGCTCGACCGTGAGTGGGTGCAGCGCGTCGATCCGGTTGTCGCCGTAGCGTTCCCGGACGAAGTACTGTGCGGCCTGAACGGCGTGCGGTAGCGAGGTGCGGCCGCGCAGGAACCGGTTGTCCAGCCGGCCGTCGAGATACAACCGCACCAAGCCCGCGGCGTCGGTCGAGTCGACGCGCCCGTAGCAGAGCCCCTCGGGCAGGATCAGCATCGTCGCGGCGAACCGGTCACCGCCGAGATGTGAGCATTCCCAGGTGAATTCGGGGTACTGTGCAGCGATTGCGGTGCAGGCGCTGCGACCCCGTACCGCGCAGCACTGGTCGTGTTTGCCGTGCGAGCAGATCGCGATGAGCGGATCCGAGGTCGGCTGCCCGTCGCTGCCGTCGAGGGAGAGCTCGAGGAATTCCTCCGGAGCGGTGACTTCACCGTGGTGGAGCGTCTCGTTGCCGACGCCGGAATGCGCGACATACCAGCGCCACCGCGGGATCTCGGGGCGGCGCCCGTGCCGCCGGATGGCTGCGATGCGCATGCCCGCCTTCTCGACGCGGCGGACGATCGCGCGGCCGAGCTCGGGTTCGATGCAGTTGGGCGACTGTAGAAATGCCGACGGCCCCCAGGGACCGCTCAGCTCCAGCAGCATCCACGACGACCCCGCCGACGCGGTGCCGTACATCGGATCGTCGCGGGCGAGCGATTGGTCGCTGCAGGGAATTCGCTTCGCGGCGGTCATCCGGCGGCGGTCATCCGGCGTCGGGCCCGATGTCCGCTGGTACGAGGACGCCCTCCCGGAGCAACCGGCGGATAACGACGGTGGCGTCGGCGCGGTCGAGGCCAGGCAGGCGCGTCGCGTCGACGACGTCGCCGCGGTGCAGGGCGCCGATCGCGTCACCACACACCTGCGGGAACGTCATGGTCCGGTCCGGCAGGCGCAGCACTATCCGGTCGCCGGAGCGCTCGACGGTCGCGATCAGCCCGTGCCGCCACCGCACCACGGCGTCGCCGGCCCGCTCGGAAGCGGCCAGAGAGGCCAACGGACGCAACGCCTCCGGGCGCGTTCGGTCGGCGTGCCGCTGCGACAGCCGCGAAGCGGCGCCTGCGCTCAACGCGGCCGCCTCGTCGCGCAGTGAGCCGACCATCTCTGCCAGCACCTTGGTCACGGTCGCCATCGTCTCATCCGCGTCCGCGGCGCCCATCGGCAGCGATTCGCGGTAGGACGCGGCGCTCGCCAGTTGGTCCACGACGGCGCGGGCCACGTCGATGCCCGTCACCGGCGCCACCCCGATGGTCAGGTGGATGGAGGTCATCTGCAGTGCCTGCGCTGAATGCACCCAGCCGCGCGGCAGATAGAGCGCGTCGCCTTTGGACAGCACCGTGTCGATGACCGGCGTCTCGGCGGCCCGCTTCGCGATCGCCGCGCGGTGCTGCGTCCACGGCTGCGACGGTAACGGGTGTTCGAAGACCGGCTCGTGCACGACCCAGCGCTTCTGACCCGACACCTGCAGCACGAATACGTCGTGCACGTCGTAGTGCGGATCGAAACCCCGGTTGGCGGGCGGGGTGACGTAGGCGTTGGCCTGCACCGGGTGCCCGAGTTCGTCGACCGCTTCGCGGACGAAGCCGATCAGCGGCGGCCACAGCCGGTGTAGGCCCTGCAACACGATCGTCGCGCCAGATGCGAACTGGCTCAGCAGCTTTGCCGAGTCGATCTGGTCGCCTATCTCGGCGCCGAAGCCGGCCGGCCCGAGGTAGCAGTCCTTGGCCAGGAGGTCGCCCTCCTTGGCCAGCCGGATGAACGGCGCACGCACCCCGCGTTCGGCGAGCAGCTCGTCGACCGTGTCGGGCGACAGCAGATCGCTGAAGTCGCGGGGTAGCGCGTCGGCTCGGCTCAGCAGCGGTTTGCGGCCCCAGTACTCGTCGGCGAACCGTCGAGCGTCAGTGGCCGCGCAACGCGCAAGCATCTCGATCCGAAGACTCAGGCGGTCCCGTCGGCGCCGCCGTCGTGTCCTTCGGGGTTCGAGCCGCCGTCAGCGGGCCCTTCGCCGCCCGCTGTGCCGTCGGCGCCGCCGTCGTGGCCTTGGGGGTTTGAGCCGCCGTCAGCGGGGCCTTCGCCGCCCGCTGTGCCGTCGGCGCCGCCGTCGTGGCCTTGGGGGTTTGAGCCGCCGTCAGCGGGGCCTTCGCCGCCTCCGTCCGAGGTGGTGATGTCGTCGTCGTCGAGTGCCATGTCGATCCCTTTCGTTGGGCTGATACCGCAGGGCGATGAGGGAGTTGCCCCGGACCGCGTCGACCAAACTACGCCTCATATGGTCAAGCCGTGACGATCTCCTACGACGAGGCGCTGCGCGAGCGGATCAGCGTGAACCTGTCGAAACACGAGCGTCGCGCCGTGACGGATCCTGCCAAGCGGCACGCGGCGGTCGCCGTCGTCCTCGTCGACTCCGACGTCGGTGAGGACCGGGTCGATCCGGCGGACGTGGAGGGCTGGAACGACGGTCGAGGGATGGCGGAGGCCGGGCTCGACGGCCGGATGGTCGACGTGTCCGGTGGCGCGGCTTTCTTCCTGTGCCGCAGGGCATCCCGCCTGACATCGCATGCCGCCCAGTGGGCGCTGCCCGGCGGCCGGCTCGACCCGGGCGAGAGTGTGATCGATGCGGCGCTGCGCGAACTCGACGAGGAGGTCGGCGTCAGCCTGCCGGATTCGACCGTGCTGGGTCTGCTCGACGACTACCCGACACGGTCCGGCTACGTCATCACGCCGGTGGTGATCTGGGGCGGCGGCCGGCTCAATCCGCGACCGGCGCCCGACGAGGTCGTCGCCGTGTATCGGGTCGGGCTGCACCAGCTGCAGCGCGACGACTCGCCGCGGTTCATCGACATCCCCGAAAGCCCGCGACCCGTCGTGCAGGTGCCGTTGGGTAACGACCTCATCCACGCCCCGACTGGCGCGGTGCTCCTGCAACTACGGTGGCTGTGCCTGGAAGGCCGGCACGACCGTGTCGACGAACTCGAGCAACCGGTCTTCGCATGGAAGTAGGGTCGCTTCCGCGTGGGACCGCGCGCAGTGGGTAATCGGAGCGCAATGTCGAGCAACGAGGAAAGGGTTCGGCTGTGAAGCTGGCGTTGAGTGAGCAGGACGCGGCATTCCGCGACGAGTTGCGGCGGTTCTACAACACGGAGATACCCGAGGACATCCGCGAGCGGGGCAAGACCGGTCATTCGAAGTTCCCCGAGGACATGGTCACCAGCCAGCGGATCCTCAACGCCAACGGGCTGGCCGTGCCGAACTGGCCGGTCGAGTGGGGCGGCAAGGAATGGTCGCCCCTGCAGCGCCAGATCTGGCTCGACGAGATGCAGCTGGCCGGCATCCCCGAACCGCTGGCGTTCAACACCAAGATGGTCGGCCCGGTGATCGCCCAATTCGGTTCGCAGGCGCTGAAAGAGCGGTTCCTGCCGCCGACGGCGAACATCGACATCTGGTGGTGTCAGGGCTTCTCCGAACCGGAGGCCGGTTCGGACCTCGCGTCGCTGCGCACCACCGCCGTGCGCGACGGCGACACCTACGTCGTCAACGGTCAGAAGACCTGGACGACGCTCGGCCAGTACGCCGACTGGATCTTCCTGCTCGCGCGCACCGATCCGAACGCACCCAAACGGCAGGCGGGCATCTCGTTCCTGCTCGCCGAGATGTCGACGCCGGGAATCACGCTGCGCCCGATCGAGCTGATCGACGGCGGCTTCGAGGTCAACGAGGTCTTCTTCGAAGACGTGCGGATCCCGGCCGACCAACTCGTGGGCGAGGAGAACCAGGGCTGGACCTACGCGAAGTTCCTGCTCGGGAACGAACGGACCGGCATCGCGCGCATCGGGTTGACCAAGCTGTGGATGTCCCAGGTCAAGGAGCACGCCGCCAAGTTGGAGGTCAACGGCGCACCGCTGCTGCAGGATCCGCTGTTCGCCGCGCGCGTCGCCGAGATCGAGACCGGGCTGCTGGCGCTGGAGCTCACGCAGATGCGGGTCAGCGGATCGGAGGCGGACGGCAAGCCCAACCCCGCGTCGTCGATCCTCAAGCTGCGCGGCAGCCAACTGCAGCAGGCCGCCAGCAAGCTGTTCGTCGAGGTGGCCGGCCCCGACGCGCTGCCGTTCGACGCCGGCTCCGACGTCGATGTGCCCGAGTGGGCGCAGGACGCCGCGCCCCGCTACCTGAACTACCGCAAGACGTCGATCTACGGCGGCACCAACGAGATTCAGCGCAGCATCGTCGCTTCGACCATCCTGGGATTGTGAGTTGACATGGACTTCGACCTGACCGAGGAACAGCAACTGCTTCGCGACGTCACTCGCGACGTGCTGTCACACAACTACGACGTCACCCGCATCGGCGAGGTGAGCAAAGGCGATACCGGCTGGAGCCGCGAAGTGTGGGCCCAACTGGCCGAGGTCGGTATCCTCGGATTGGGTTTCGACCCCACCGAGGCCGGCCAGATCGAGGCGATGGTCGTGCTGACCGAGATCGGCCGGCGGCTGGCGCCTGAACCCGTCGCGCAGGCCGCGCTCATTCCCGGCGGTCTGATCGCCGAGTTGGGCAGCGACGCGCAGAAGGAGATGCTCGACGCGGTCGCGGCGGGCGAGACGCTGCTGGCGTTCGCGCACACCGAGCCGGGCATGCGTGCGGAGACGGCCCAACTCGCCACTGCCGCACAGCAATCCGGCGACGGCTGGACGCTCAGCGGACGCAAGAACCCGGTGCTCGCGGGGGACAGCGCCGACACCGTCATCGTCACGGCGGCCCTACCCGACGGGGGAGTTGGGCTTTTCGTGGTCGACGCAGCGGCCGTCACCCGGCATCCGTACCGCACCTTCGACGGCCGTCGCGGCGCGCAACTCGACTTCGACTCCACCCCGGCCGAACCGTTGGGTGAAGGCGGCGACGCCAGCGAGCACGTCGCCCGCACCGTGATCCGCTTTCAGTCCGCATTGTGCTCCGAAGCGGTCGGCGCGATGGAGGAGGCGTTGCGGCTGACGACCGAATACCTCACCAGCCGTAAGCAGTTCGGTGTTCCGCTGAGCACGTTCCAGACGTTGACGCAGCGCGCCGCCGACATGTACGTCTCGCTTGAGCTCGCGCGCAGCATGAACTACTACGCTGCGATGTCGATCGCCGACGGCAGGTTCGACCCGGTGATCGCGGCGCGGGTGAAGTGGCAGATCGGCCGCTCAGGACGGCATATCGCGCAGGAGGCGATCCAGTTGCACGGCGGCATCGGCATGACCGCCGAGTATCCCGTCGGGCACTACGCCGCACGCCTCACGGCCATCGACAACACGTTCGGCACAGCCGACGACCAACTGCGCATGCTGACCGGCCACGTCGCCGACTACGGCACGGTCTCGCTCTAAAGCGTTGTGCGCTGGGCCGAAAGGGCCGCCGTGACGCACGACGGCCTGCTGCGGATCGAGGACTGCCTCGACGCCGACGGTGAGGTGGCGATTCCCGCCGGCGTGAACCTGATCTCGCTCATCGACCGCAACATCGCCAACGTCGGCGATGCGCCCGCCTACCGCTATCTCGATTTCTCCAGCGGTGGCGACGGTGTGGCCACCGAGCTCACGTGGACGCAGCTCGGCGCGCGCCTGCGGGTGGTCGCCGCGCATTTGCAACGGGTCGTCGGGCGAGGGGAGCGGGTCGCGATCCTGGCGCCGCAGGGCCTCGACTACGTGACCGCGTTCTTCGCCGCGGTGAAGGCCGGCGCCGTCGCGGTTCCACTGTTCGCGCCGGAATTGCAGGGCCACGCCGAACGTCTCGAGACCGCGCTGCGCGACGCGCAACCGTCCGCTGTGCTGACCACGTCGGCCGCGGCGGCCAACGTGCAAAGTTTCCTCGACGGCTTGCACGGGATGGCCCGGCCGACCGTGCTGCTCCTCGACGACATGCCGGACACCGTCGAAGATTTCGATCCCGTCGAGCTGCGCCTCGAGGACGTCTCGCATCTGCAGTACACCTCGGGCGCGACCCGCCCTCCGGTAGGCGTCGAGATCACCCATCGCGCCGTGGGCACGAACCTCGTCCAGATGATCCTGTCGATCGACCTGCTCGACCGAAAAGTTCACGGCGTCAGCTGGTTACCGCTTTTCCACGACATGGGTCTTTCGATGATCGGCTTTCCGGCGGTCTACGGCGGGCATTCCACGCTGATGTCGCCGACGGCGTTCATCCGTCGTCCGTACCGCTGGATCAAGGCCCTCTCGGACGGGTCGCGCGAAGGCCGGGTGGTGACCGCGGCACCCAACTTCGCCTACGAGTACGCCGCGCAGCGGGGACTGCCGGCGCCCGGCGAGAACATCGATCTCAGCAAGGCGGTGCTGATCATCGGATCCGAACCCGTGAGTATCGGCGCCATCGATGCCTTCCGCGCCGCGTTCGAGCCGCATGACCTGGCGCCGAACGCTTTTCGGCCGTCCTACGGGATTGCCGAAGCCACCTTGTTCGTCTCGACCATCGCACCGCGAGCCCGCGCCGCCGCGGTGTATCTCGACCGCGGCCAGTTGGCCGAGGGCAGAGCCGTGCCGGTCGACGCTGCTGCACCCGGTGCGGTGGCGCACGTGTCGTGTGGGCAGGTGGCGCGCAGCCAGTGGGCCGTTATCGTCGACGCCGAGACCGGAACGGAACTGCCCGACGGCCACGTCGGCGAGATCTGGCTGCACGGCGACAACATCGGCAGAGGTTACTGGGGCAGGCCTGCCGAGTCACGCCGTGCCTTCGGGGCCCGACTGACCACTCGACTTTCCGGTGGCCACGCGGAAGGCGTCCCAGCGCAAGCGGATTGGTTGCGAACCGGTGATCTGGGGTGCTACCTCGACGGTGAGCTGTATGTCACGGGCAGGCGCGCGGACCTGATCGTCGCCGACGGACGGCATCTCTATCCGCACGACATCGAGGCCACCGCCGAAGGCGCCTCGGGAATGGTGCGGCCCGGACATGTCACCGCCTTCAGCCTGTCCGGCGGCAACGGCCGGCACGACCTGGTGATCGTCGCCGAGCGGGCCACCGGCACCGCACGGACCGATCCGGCGCCGGCGATCGAGGCAATCCGCTCCGCTGTCGTTGAGCGCCATGGCATCTGCGCCGCCGACATCCGATTCGTCGCCGCCGGTGCCATTCCCCGCACGACGAGCGGCAAGCTCGCTCGCGGTGCCTGCCGAGCCGAGTACGCGAGGGGGAAGCTGGGCGCTTAGCGCACGCCGAGGCGCTCGCGGACCGTGTCGGCCAGGAACCGCGCCGTCGACACCGGCCGGAATGCGCGCGCCGCATCGGTGAGCGCATCGCGCGCGGACGCGCTCAGCTCGATGTCGGCCGCGGCGACGTTGAACTCGAGTTGCTCGACGCTGGAAGCACCCGGGATCGCGACGACCCCGGGCAGGCTGATCAACCACGCCAGCGCCACCTGGGCCGGTTTGGCGTCCACCTCGGCGGCCACGTCGCGCAACGTCTGCAGCAGCGGCTCGACACGGCGCAGATTCTCGGCCCCGAAGAGGGCGTTCATCGCACGCACCCCGCCGGGCCGGTTGTCGGGGCCGTACTTCCCCCCGAGCAGGCCCTGCGCCAGCGGACTGTACGCGATCACGACGCGGTTCTCCCGCTGCGCGAACGGCACGAGATCGTCGAGCGCCTGCGGGTGAGCCAGCGAGAAGTGCACCTGGTTGCTGATCACCGGTCGCCCCAGCGCCGCGTCGGCCTTCTGCCAGCGGTCCAGCGAATAGTTCGACACCCCGGCCGCCCCGATCAGCCCGGTGTCGAGGAGCTCACGCATGCCCGGCATGATCACCGAATCCGGCACGACCGGGTTGGGCTGGTGCACCTGGTACAGCGGGATGCGGTCGAGCTGCAGGCGCTGCGCGCTCGCGTGGGCACGTTGCTTGACCACCGCGGGGAACGGTGCGACGGGGAAGACCTTGCTGGCCACCGCCACCTCGGCGCGCTGGTCGCCCAGCGCTTCGCCGAGGATGCGCTCGCTCTTGCCGAAGCCGTATATCTCGGCGGTGTCGAACAACGTGACGCCCAGCGCGAGCGAGCGCTGCACGATTTCCCTGGCCGGCCCGGACGCGTAATCGTCGCCGTAACCCCACTCCCGGGACCCGAACTG
>NZ_LZKP01000109.1 GCF_001672895.1 Mycobacterium sp. E740 | reverse complement strand
CCGCGCTACAGTCCGGCGACACCCACCCCGAGCAGGACGCAGCCGACCACGGCCAGCAGCAGTGAGACGCCGCGGCGGCCCTGCGACCGCAGCCAGTCGTACAAGGCCGACAGCGACGCCCGGGTGCGGTCCGGCGCCGCCAGGTAACTCAGCAGTGGGATCTCAACGAACGCGAACGCCACCACGTTGAACATGACCAGGGCGCCGAACTGGGTGGACGCCGCGGCGCCGGAGGCGACGATCAGTGCCAGTGCGGCCAGGTAGTCGACGGACGGCAGTGCGATGCCGAGACCTGCCACGCCCGCGGTCCACAGCGACCGGCCGTTGAGCAGCAGGCGGGTCCGGGTCACCAGCGGCTCCAGCAGCCGGTTCGCGCGGCCGGGTGGTTCGTCGGGACGGTCACCCGCTCCGAGCAGCCCGACGGCCACCAGCCCGGCGTTGATCAAGAGGACCGCGCCGACCACGATCTGTACCTTCGGCAGCGTCGAGGTGTGTACGGACCCCAGAGCGGGCTGCAGCACGAACAGCACGACCACACCCACCGAGATGCCCATCGCGAAACCTCCGGCGACGAACATGAGGAGCTGCAGCAGCGGGCGGGGCCGGTTGATCATCAAGACCGTCATGCCGATTCGGAACGGCTCCAGGCTGACCGCGAGCGCCATCAGCAGGAGCGTTATCCACATGATGGGCGTCAGGCTACCGCGACGACCGGGATGGAGTTCGCCACGTCGCGCGGTTGCGTGTGAAGATGGACCGGATATGAGCGCAACCGATTTCAGCCCGGCCACACTGCGCGAAGCGTTCGGGCACTTTCCCTCCGGCGTCATCGCGATCGCAGCGCAGGTGGACGGCATCCGGGTCGGCCTGGCCGCAAGCACATTCGTGCCGGTGTCGCTCGATCCGCCGTTGGTGTCGTTCTGCGTGCAGAACACCTCGGAGACCTGGCCCAAGCTGAAGGACCTGCCGAGCCTCGGGATCAGCGTGCTCGGCGAGGCGCACGACGAGGCCGCCCGCACCCTGGCCGCCAAGACCGGCGATCGGTTCGCCGGCCTGGAAACGGTGTCACGGGAGACGGGTGCGGTGTTCGTCGACGGCACCGCGGTGTGGCTGGAGAGCGTGATCGAGCAGCTCGTGCCCGCCGGCGACCACACGATCGTGATCCTGCGGGTCCGCGACATCACCGTGCACGCCGACGTGGCCCCGATCGTGTTCCACCGCAGCACGTTTC
Source organism: Mycobacterium sp. E740 (assembly GCF_001672895.1). GTDB lineage: Bacteria > Actinomycetota > Actinomycetes > Mycobacteriales > Mycobacteriaceae > Mycobacterium. The sequence goes on along the minus strand of NZ_LZKP01000109.1, from coordinate 4,352 downwards.
GCCGCCTCGGCGGCGAGTGACTTCAGTGTCCGAACCGTCGATCAGCGACGGTTGCGACACCGAAATCGCTCAGGGACGCGCGCTGAGCTCGGCGCGGTAGCCGGCCACGCGTCGCTCCAGCTCCTCGGCGTCGGCGGCGCGGCCCTCCTTACGGGCCAGTTCGGCGCGGGTGCTGAGCTCGCGGATCGCCGTGCGGATGTCGTTGATGCTGTGTGGTCCGTGAACCGGCTTCTGAGTGGTCACAGCGCTGCCTTTCGTCGTTGATCGGCCGCATCACCTGCAGCCTACCCACGCACGCCGGGGATCAACGCCGTCTGAACAACTTGTCGCCGAGCCACACCACCGGGTCGTACTTGCGGTCGGCGGCGCGTTCCTTCATCGGGATCAGCGCATTGTCGGTGATCTTGATGTGTTCGGGGCAGACCTCGGTGCAGCACTTGGTGATGTTGCAGAAACCCAGCCCGTTGTCTTCCTGCGCCTCCTCGGCGCGCCGCCCGTGGACGTCGAGCGGATGCATGTCCAACTCGGCCTGGCGCATCAAAAAGCGTGGACCGGCGAACGCCTGCTTGTTCTCCTCGTGGTCACGTACGACGTGGCAGACGTTCTGGCACAGGAAGCACTCGATGCACTTGCGGAACTCCTGCGACCGGTTGACATCTTCTTGCGCCATCCGGTACTCGCCCGGCTGCAGATCCTTGGGCGGGGTGAAAGCCGGGATCTCCCTTGCTTTTTCGTAGTTGAACGACACGTCGGTGACGAGGTCGCGGATCACCGGGAAGGTACGGATCGGCGTGACGGTGACGACCTCGTCGGGATCGAACGTCGACATCCGCGTCATGCACATCAGCCGCGGCCGGCCGTTCACCTCCGCCGAACAGGATCCGCACTTGCCCGCCTTGCAGTTCCACCGCACCGCGAGGTCCGGCGTCTGCGTCTGCTGCAGCCGGTGGATGATGTCGAGCACCACCTCGCCCTCGTTGACCTCGACGGAGTAGTCCTGCAGGCCGCCGCCGGCGATGTCGCCGCGCCACACCCGCATGGTCGCTTGATAGGCCATCAGTTGCTCCGTTCTGGATGCTGGGCCAGTTCCTGGTCGGTGAAGTACTTCTCCAGTTCGGAGAGCTCGAACAGGTCGAGCAGATCCTGGCGGACCGGAATCTGGTCTTGCTTGGTGACGCTCACCTCGGGCACCAACGCCTCGTCGTCGCCGTCGATGCGGCAGACCAACAGCGTGTTGCGCCAGTCCGCCTCCATCGACGGGTGGTCGTCGCGCGTATGTCCGCCGCGGCTCTCCGTGCGTTGCAGCGCCGCCTTGGCGATGCATTCGCTGACCAGCATCATGTTGCGCAGGTCGATCGCCAGGTTCCAGCCGGGGTTGTACCGCCGGTCACCGTCGATGCGCACCCGCTTGTACCGCTCACGCAACTCGGCCAGCTTCTCGAGCGCCTCGGTGATCTCGTCTTCCTTGCGGATGATGCCGACCAGGCTGTTCATCGTGTCCTGCAGGTCCAGCTGCAGGGTGTACGGGTTCTCCGGCGACTCCTCGTCCGGAGCGCCCTCGAACGGCAGCAACGCCCGATTGATCGCGTCCTGCACGGCCTGCTCGGTCACCTTGGGCCGCTCGCTGAGCGAGCGCGCGTAGTCGGCCGCGCCGAGCCCCGCACGGCGCCCGAACACCAGCAGGTCCGACAGTGAGTTGCCGCCCAGCCGGTTGGAGCCGTGCATGCCGCCGGCACACTCACCGGCCGCGAACAGACCCGGAGTGGTCGCCCCGGCGGTGTCGGGATCCACCTCGATACCGCCCATCACGTAGTGACACGTCGGGCCGACTTCCATCGGTTCCTTGGTGATGTCGACTTCGGCCAGTTCCATGAACTGGTGGTACATCGACGGCAGTCGGCGCTTGATCTCCTCGGCCGGCAGCCGCGACGCGATGTCGAGGAACACCCCGCCGTGCGGCGAGTTGCGGCCGGCCTTCACCTCGGAGTTGATCGCGCGGGCCACCTCGTCGCGCGGCAGCAGGTCCGGTGTCCGGCGCGCGGAGTCGTTGTCCTTGAGCCACTGGTCGGCCTCGTCGACGCTCTCGGCGTACTGGCCTTTGAACACCGGCGGGATGTAGTCGAACATGAACCGGGTGCCCTCGGAGTTCTTCAGCACACCGCCGTCGCCGCGCACGCCCTCGGTGACCAGGATGCCCTTGACGCTGGGCGGCCAGACCATGCCCGTCGGATGGAACTGGACGAACTCCATGTTGATCAGCGTCGCGCCGGCGCGCAGCGCCAGGGCATGCCCGTCGCCGGTGTACTCCCACGAGTTCGACGTCACCTTGTAGGACTTGCCGATGCCGCCGGTGGCCAGCACCACCGCGGGCGCCTCGAACAGGACGAAGTTGCCCGTCTCGCGCCAGTAGCCGAAGGCGCCGGCCACTCTCTTCTCGCCGCCGGTCTCGTCCAGGATCAGGTCGGTGACGGTGCACTCGTGGAAGACCCGGATCCGCGCCTCGTAGTCGCCGAACTCGGCCTTGTCCTCCTGCTGCAGTGAGACGATCTTCTGCTGCAGGGTGCGGATGATCTCCAGGCCGGTGCGGTCACCGACGTGGGCCAGCCGGGCGTACGTGTGGCCGCCGAAGTTGCGCTGGCTGATGCGGCCGTCCTTGGTGCGGTCGAACAGCGCGCCGTAGGTCTCGAGCTCCCATACCCGGTCGGGCGCCTCCTCGGCGTGCAACTCCGCCATCCGCCAGTTGTTGAGGAACTTTCCGCCACGCATGGTGTCGCGGAAGTGGACCTGCCAGTTGTCTTTCGGGTTGGCATTGCCCATCGCCGCCGCGCAGCCGCCTTCGGCCATCACGGTGTGCGCCTTGCCGAAGAGCGACTTCGTGATGACCGCTACCTTCTGGCCGCGCTCGCGCGCCTCGATGACCGCACGCAGACCGGCGCCACCGGCGCCGATGACGAGCACGTCGTAGGAATGCCGCTCGACTTGCGGTGTGCCGCCCGCGCCGAGAGCCTCGGAATCCGCCATTGAATAAACCTCACTACCGATTTGAATAAAGCTGTCAGCCAACGAATCTCAGGTCGGGGATCGCTCCGCTGGCCACTAACATGATGTAGAAGTCGGTGAGCATCAGCGTGCCGAGCGTGATCCAGGCGTATGCCTTGTGCCGGGTGTTCAGCCGGCTGACCTGGGTCCACATCCAGTACCGGACGGGGTGCTTGGAGAAGTGCTTGAGCCGGCCGCCGACGACGTGACGGCAGGAGTGGCACGAGATCGTGTACGTCCACAGCAGGATCACGTTGACGACGAGAATGACGTTGCCCAAACCGAATCCGAAGCCGGAAGGCGAGCGGAACGCCGCGATCGCGTCGTAGGTGTTGATCACCGAGATGATCGCCGCGATGTAGAAGAAGTAGCGGTGCGTGTTCTGCACGATCAGCGGGAAGCGGGTCTCGCCGGTGTATCTCGCATGCGGTTCGGCCACGGCGCACGCCGTGGGCGCCTGCCAGACCGAGCGGTAGTAGGCGCCGCGGTAGTAGTAGCAGGTGAGGCGGAACAGCAGCAGGAACGGCAGCGTCACCGCGGCGTAGGGCAGCCACCACACGTCGGGCAGGAACTGGCCGAAGTGGCTGGCCTCGGGGAGGCAGCCGGACTGCTCGGCCTCGGACCACTTGACGACGCAGGGCGAGTAGAACGGCGTCAGGTAGTGGTAGTCGGCGACGTAGTACCACTTCTGCATGAACGCCCGCACCGTGGCGTAGATCAGGAAGGCAGCGAAGCCGAGGTTGACGATCAGCGGCGACTGCCACCACCGGTCGGTGCGCAGGGTGCGTTGCGCAATCTCTGCACGGCTCGCTGAGAAGACGCCGGTCGCCTTGCGGTCGGCGGTGGGTGCGCTCACTGTTGCCTTTCGGTGTCGAGTTATCCCGGGTGCTGACGGACGTTCGCGGTCAGCGGACGCCCCCGAGCCCCTCGTCGTCGACACCACGCCAGAAATCGGTGTCGTACTGGGTGTCCGGGATCGGGATGCGGTCCCCGGCGTAGTGGTGGTGAACCACGCCGCGGGCCAGCTCCAGCTCTTCGGCGTCAATGTCGAGACGGTCGATGTCGTTGAGGATCCGTTCGGCGTCGTTGACGATGCGACGCGTGGCAGGAGAGTCTCCGTACCTCGACGCCAGCGATGTCACGCACCGCCGAAGGCTTCCGATCAGCTCGTGCAGCTCGGCAAGTTCGGTAGTGCTGGACATTTGACCTCCTTGGGCTGAAGGGTGTCAGGCATCACAGTACGACACCCGATGCTAGCTACATCATGCAGTGCACCGTGAGACAGATCACGTCAACCGAAGGAGAACATCCCA
>NZ_LZKP01000108.1 GCF_001672895.1 Mycobacterium sp. E740 | reverse complement strand
GTCGTTCCTGGTCGGGTTCTGCATGCTGGCCGCCGGTGTGACCAGCGCGGGCCGGCCGAACGCCCGCTCCGCGAAGACCGCCGCCCCGCCGGCCTTCGGATACTTCGTCACCAGTTCGGCATACGAGCCGGCCGTGAGCAGCGCGAGCAACAACGCGACCAGCAGCGGCGCCCACAGTGCACCGCCGACGTCTCCGGCCAGCACACCCATCAGCGCGTAGATACCGGCGCCGAGCACGTCGCCGAGGATGAACATGAACAGCAGCGGACCGGTGATGCCGCGCTTGAGCGTGTCCTCCGACCCGTCGGTGCTTGGGTGCGTCTTCGGCTCGGAGGTCATGCCGCTCTTGATACCCCGCCCACACGATTTGAGCGTGAAAACGATCGCTCAGCGAGCGAAATCACTCACAAATCGCTGGTTGCGACACGGTCACGGATGGATACCCATCCGTGCACGAAGATCACAACTGCCCCTTTGGTCACTAACGTCACAGTCTGCCCCTCGCTGACGTCTCCGCGACGTCCGCCTCCGGAAAGGTGTGACATGTCGCCGCGCGCTCGAACCGCTTCGCTGTCGGTGGGACCGGCAATCGTGATGGCCACCGTGATCGGTGTGAGCCTCACGCTCGGTGCCGCACCGCCCGCGATGGCCGAACCGTGCACCGGCCCCGCGGCGGCCGTGCAGCCTCCCAAAGCGCCCAACACCGAGGCCACCCCCGACCTGCCGGGCGGTCCGCCGGTCGGCCACCGGCCGCGCGGCGCGAACGACGAAGCACCCTCCCCGCGGCTCGGGCTGCTGCCAGACAGTCTGGACTCGGCGAGTGTGGAGCAGCAGGCGGCCGTCGTGCCGAACCCGCCCGCACCGACAGCGGATCAGATTGCACCACAACCGGTTCCGGCTGCCGCGCCACCGCCACCGCCGGCTCTGCCGGGGACGACACTCGTCGGCTGGGTGACCGGGCCGGAAAGCCCGAACAACACCGCCGGGCGATTCGCCATCACCGGCACCGACCTCGGGATCATGTGGGACAACGGCGATCCCGGAAACCGTCAGGTGCTGATGGCCTTTGGCGACACTTACGGCTACTGCAGCGTGCGCGGCCAGCAGTGGCGGTACAACACGTTGTTCCGCACCCAGGACGGCGCGCTGTCCAAGACGGTCGCGGTGCCCGACGGTGTGCTCGCCAACCGGTATTCGGGTTCACCGCTGTGGGCGCCGGGCCTTTCCAAGCAGATCATCAACAGCACCAAGTGGGCGTCGGCAGAGAAGGGCATCATTCCCACCGCCGGTGTGTCGGTCGGCGGCAGCCAGTACGTGAACTTCATGTCGATCAAGAGCTGGGACAGCGACGGTCGCTGGACGACGAATTTCTCGGCGATCGCGGTATCCCCCGACAACGGTGAACACTGGGGCGTCTACCCCGGCAGCGTCCGCACACCCCGCGACGGCGGTGTCGAGGGGGCGGCGTATGTGCGCGGCAACGAGAACTTCCAGCAGGGCGCCTTCCTCAAACCCGGCCCCGGTGATCCGTACCTGTATTCGTTCGGGACGCCCGCGGGGCGGGGCGGCGCCGCGTATGTGGCGCGCGTACCACAGGCGGCGGTGGCCGATCCCAATCGCTACGAATACTGGAACGCCCAGCAGAACGCTTGGGTGCCAAAGGATCCGGGCGCGGCCACCGTGGTGATTCCCGGCCCGGTCGGCGAGATGTCGGCGCAGTACAACACCTACCTCAAGCAGTACCTGGTGCTGTACTGCAACGGCGCCAACGACGTGGTGGCGCGGACGGCGCCGGCCCCGCAGGGGCCGTGGGGACCCGAGCGGTTGCTGGTGCGCTCCATGGAGATCCCCGGTGGCATCTACGCACCGTTCCTGCATCCGTGGTCGACCGGCAAGGAGCTGTACTTCAACCTGTCGCTGTGGTCGGCCTACAACGTCATGTTGATGCGCACGGTGCTGCCGTAACAGCGTCAGTCCTGTTGCGCCGCTTCGACAGTGGCGACCGACGTCAGGCCGCTGACGGTCAGCACCGACATCAGGATCGGGTTCACGATTATCCGGCGGATGCGGTCGGCGTGTTCGAACAGCGCATTGATCGCGCCGCTGTCGAGATACTCGACCTGGGTGAAGTCGACGGTCACCTGCTGGTCCGGAGTACCGTTCCCGACGATCGCGGCGAAGGCGGCTGTGAACGCGTCGATGTTGCTCAGGTCGAGCTCGCCGATCGCACTGAGCAGCACCGTGCCATCGTCGCGGCGGCCGGTGTGCAGGCTCAGCGGCGTCGCCATCAGGCGATCCTCGCTTGCATGTTGATGGTCGTGCCGCCCTCGCCGGGCTCGATCGTCACGTCGTGCATCAGCGCCCGCATCAGCGCGATGCCACGCCCGCGGTGGGCGGCGGGATCGAAGTGCGGCGGCTTCCAGGCGCCGGTGTCGACGATCGTCAGGTGCAGCCGGTCGGCCAGCGCGGTGGCGCGCAGCCGCACTTTGCCGTCCGGGTGATCGCGGTGTCCGTGCTCGATCGCGTTGGCCAGGGCTTCCCCCGCGGCGATCAGCACGTCGAGCGTCTGCGTCGGATCGACGCCGGCCTGCGCCAGCCACTTTCGCAGCGCAGTGCGCGTCCCCGCCAATTCGCTTGCCTCCGCCGGGAACTCGATCTCCAGCGGTACCGGCTGGCGATAGAGCATGAGCGCGACGTCATCCTGGTACCCCTGGCTCGGGGTCAGTCGCGACATGATCTGATCGGCCAGGTCGTCGAGCGCGGTGGCCGGATTGTCCTGCAGTACGCCGGTGGCGCGCAGGATGCCCTCGTCCAGCGACTCGCGTCGACGTTCGACGAGGCCGTCGGTGTAGAGCAGCAGCGTCGCGCGAGGCGGTATGACCTCGCGGCCCTCCGGACGGGTGCGATCGTAGGGCAACCCGAGCGGCGTGACCGATGCGTCGTCGAGCAGCCTGCTGCTCCCGTCGGCCAGCACGAGAACCGGCGGCGGGTGACCGGCGCTGGAGTACAACAGCTCACCGGTGTCCGGGTTGAGCACAGCGCAGAACGCCGTGGTGCAACGTGCGCCGGGTAATCGGCCGGCGAACCGGTCGAGGGCCGTCAGGGCCGCCGCCGGGCTGGGGTGTTCCAGCAGCAGTGCACGGCATGCGCTGCGCAGCTGGCCCATCACCGTCGCCGCAGTCAGGCCGTGCCCGACGCAGTCACCGACGATCAGCGCGATGCGGCCGTCGTCGAGATCGACGACGTCATACCAGTCACCGCCGACCTGCAGGGGCCGGGTGGCCGGCTGGTAGCGCACCGCGAACCCGCTGGAGACGTTGGGCCCGAGGATCGCGTGCTGCAGTGCCAGCGCCGTTTCCCGCTGCTGGTCGAGTTGGTGTACGCGCTGCAGGCCCTGGCCCAAGCGACCGGCCAGCACGGCCAGCAGCGTCTGGTCTTCCGGCGTGAAGGGGCGCCACTCGGCCAACTCGAGGTAGATGACCAGCACGCCGCGCGGATGCTGCAGCGCGATGCGCGCCGAACCGGGGCTCGAGATGTCGGCGACGAGGGAATCCGCTGAACGCAAGGCTGTGATCGACTTTCGGATGGCCGGGGGAAGCCCCTGCCATTGGGCCGACTCACCAGAACAGACCAGGCTCGCCGGCTCTGAATCTGTCTCGCCGTCGGCGGAGAACGTGGCGGCCAGCACGCGACGGGCACGCCATACGTCGCGAAGCTCGTCGGCAGCCGCACGCACCGCGTCGTCAAGCGTATCCGCTTGTGCCAGCGCCTGATTGAGCGCGGCCAACGCGGCTTCCCGCTGAACGGTGTAATGCTCGGCGGTGACATCGCGGAAAGTCCCGACCAGCACGCGCCGGCCCGTGTCGACCTCTTCGATCCGGTTGTAGGTGAAGGTGACCCACACCCGGTGCCCGTCGCGGTGGGTGACCGGAACCGTGTGCCTGCCATGGGGTTCGGTCAACATCTGCGCGAAGACCTCGGTGGCCCGACGGTGCCCGTCCGGATCGGCGTCGGACTGCGGCCACCACGGTTGGAGAGGCTCATACGGCAGCCCCTCGACCCCGAACCCGAGAATATCGGTGAAAGCCGCATTGATCTCGATCACCGCGCCACGCTCGTCGGCGACGAAGAACGCCTCCTGTAACGAGTCGACCAGCGCAGTGCGCCAACGGGCATGGTGGTTGCGCAACCGGGCGAGCTTGACGTTGGCCCTGACGCGGGCGAGCAGTTCCGCGGCGGCGAACGGCTTGACGAGGTAATCGTCGGCACCGGCCTGCAGACCGTCGATGGCGGCTTCCTGTCCGGCGCGGGCGGACAACAGCAGCACCGGCACGGCCGCGGTGCGCGGGTCCGACCGCAACGCGGCGACCAGTTGCAGACCGTCGAGGCGCGGCATCATCACGTCGCTGACCACCATGTCGGGCATGTCCATCCGAACGGTGTCCAGCGCGTGTTGACCATCGGCCACGGTGTCGACGAGGTAGCCGTCGTTGCGCAGCATCCGGGCGACGTAGTCGCGCATGTCGGCATTGTCGTCAGCCACCAGCACGCGGGGTGTCGCGCCGAGATCAATTGGGGCGGAAGGTAAGTCGTTGTCGAGCGAGGGCGTGTCGCGGTCGTCGGGCAGCCACCGCAGCGCCTCCTGAAGATAGGCCTCGGCGTCGCCGGAGCCGGCCCGCGCATCCGCGGCCGTCGAAACGGCGCCGGCCGGCAGGTGCGTGGCCCCTAACGGCAACCGGATCGTGAACGTGGTTCCGGCGCCCTCGGCGCTGTCGACGGCGATACTGCCGCCGTGTAGTTCGATCAGCTCCTTGACCAGAGCCAGGCCGATGCCGCTGCCCTCGTTGGACCGCGCCCGCACGTTCTCGATGCGGTGAAAGCGCTCGAAGAGCCGGGGGATCTCGGTGGCGGCGACGCCGATCCCGGTGTCGGCGACGGTGACCGCCGCTGCGGCCCCGTCGCGGCTCACCCGTACCGAGATGCCGCCGGTGAACGTGAATTTCAGCGCGTTCGACAGCAGGTTGTAGATCACCTTCTCCCACATGTCGCGGTCGATGTAGACCGCGTCGTCGAGGGAAGGACAGTCGACGGTGAACGTCAGGCCGGCCCGCTCGACAGCCGACCGGAAGACGCTGGCGAGTTCAGCGGTGACGGCACCGAGGTCGACCTCGACGAAGCTGGCCTGCATGCGGCCGGCCTCGATGCGGGAGAAGTCGAGCAGCGTGTTGACCAGCTTGGCCAGCCGTAACCCGTTGCGCCAGACGATGTCCAGCTCTTCGCGGGCCTGCGCGTCGAGGCTCGCGCCGCGGTCGCGCAGTTCGGAGACCGGATCGAGGATCAGCGTCAAGGGCGTGCGGAACTCGTGGCTGATGTTGGAGAAGAACGTCGTCTTGGCGCGGTCGAGTTCGGCCAGCTCCTCGGCGCGCTGTTGCTGCGCCCGGTAGTTGCGGGCACTGCCGATGCCCGCGGCGAGGTGCGCGGCGACAAGGCCGACGAAGCCGCGATACGTGTCGTCGAACGGGCGGTAGCGGTTCAGGCCGGCCACCAGGAAGCCACTCGGCGAACCGCCTTGCTGCTGCAGCGGAACGACGAGCGCATGAGTGGGCGGGTCGCGCCACTCCCCGGTCGGCAGGTCCGCGTACCGGTCGCCGTCGAGGCCGACGACCGCCGACTCGCCGCGCGCCGGTGCCTCCAGCGGCCACGCAGCGTCTCCGTCCGGGAGCAGTCGAGCCGGCGCATTAGGATGCTCGGTGCCGATCCCGCTGGAGCCGGCGAGGCGCGCCCCGCCGTCGTCGTCGAACAGGTAGGTCAGCGTGAACGGCAGGTCGCGCTGATTCTGCTCGAGTTGGCGGTCGGCGAACGCCATGATCTGTTCTTCGGTGCTCACGACGCTCGGGTCGGATCCGAGGTCGCGCAGTGTCGCCATCTGACGCTCGCTGATCACCTGCTGGGTGTCCTCGCTGACCACGCACAGCATCCCGACGACGTCGCCGTCGTCGTCGCGAAGCGGGCTGTAGGAGAAGGTGTGGTACGTCTCCTCCTGGTAACCGGAGCGTTCGAGGAAGAGCAGCAGCGCCGAGTCCCAGGTGGCCTGCCCCGTCGACAGCACGCTGTCGATCCGCGGCCCGATGTCGGACCAGATCTCCGCCCACACCTCGGCCGCCGGACGGCCGAGCGCCCAGGGGTACTTGCGCCCCAACGTGTCTCGGCGATAGGCCGCGTTGCAGAAGAATGTCAGACGCGGCCCCCACGCCATCCACATCGGAAACCGCGACGACAGCAGGATGTTGACCGCGGTCTGCAGGCTCTGGGGCCAGCGCGCCGGCGGGCCGAGCGGCGTCATGTCCCAACGGACTTGCGCGAGATGCGGACCGACTTCGCTGTCAGCGTCGAAGATGGTCGTCAGCCGATCGCCCGGCCCGCTCGGGCCGCTCATCCTTCGACCGCGTCAGCCACGGTCCCGTACAGCCGCAGGACACTGTCGAGTCGGGTGACCTCGATCGGCCGCACCACTTCGGCGTTCGCGGCGACCACCCGCACCGAAACCCCGGCAGCCGAGCCCTTCTCATAACAGTCGAGGACGGCGTTGAGCCCGGCGCTACCAAAGTACGTGACCCGTCCGAGGTCGACGATCAGCAGCTTGTTCGGGTGCTGGCCGGCCGAGTCGATCGCGGCGTCGAGGAGCGGCTGCAGCGTCCCGACGCTGCCCGAGTCCACCTCGCCGACGACCGACACCACCACTGCTGCATCGCCACCGCCCTGGCTCACCTCCAACAGCGCCACCGCCGGGCGCCTACTCGCCGCCGACCGCGCGGATCCGCGTGTGTGCGGTGAGCAGCAGATGGTCGAACTGCCTGCGCAGGTCATCGCGCTGAGAATCGATCGTGGCCAGTTCGGCGACGACCTGGGCGGCCAGCGCGCGCAGTTTGGTGTTCGTGTGCTGGGAGCGCCACATCAGCAACTCGAACGCGGCGTCGGAGTTGATTCCGTAGACCACCATCAGGGCGCCCTTGGCCTGCTCGATCGCTGCGCGCGCTTCGAACAGTTCGGGCAGCGAGTCGTTGAGGGCCTGGCGGCGGGTCTGGGCGAAGGTGTCGGTCAGGTCGATGTAGTAGCCCTCGGTTCCCACCACCGTCCCTGCCGCGTCGAGCATCCGGTCCCCGAGCACGATGACGGTGTGCACCTTCCCGCCGGTGTCGATGAACCGGTGTCGGCTGGAGAACGACCCGCCCAGGTGCAGGGCGTGGTCCAGTAGGTCCTGCACGTGCTGGCGATCGTCGGGGTGCTTGTGCGACAGCAGCAGTTCGGTTGTCGGCACGACCGCACCGGGCTCGTAGCCGTGCATGCGCGCGACTTCGTCGGACCACTCCCAGCGCTGCCCCACGAACCAGAACCGGAACGTGCCGACGTTGCGATCGGCGATCACCCAGGGGGAGGCAGACGGCACCGGGCTGTCCGCCAGGTCCGGCTTCGACATGGGCACATCATCGCACCTCAGACAACGTGACGAGCGGATTCGGCAATCTCGTCATCTTTGGCGCGGCTCAGCCTCCCGCGGCGGTGCGCTCCGGGAACACGGCGGCCAGCCTGCGCCTCGACGCCGGGGTTCGCACCATCTGCGGCCACCAGAACCACCGGCCCAGCAGCGCCGCGATCGACGGCGTCATGAAGGCCCGCACGATCAACGTGTCGAACAGCAGGCCGAGTGCGATGGTGCTGCCGACCTGGGCGATGCTGCGCAGATCACCGACGATGAACGAGGCCATCGTCGCGGCGAACACCAGCCCCGCGGAGGTCACCACCGAACCCGAACCGGCCATCGCGCGGATGATCGCGACATTGAATCCGTGGTGCAGTTCCTCCTTGAACCGCGACACCAGGAGCAGGTTGTAGTCCGAGCCGACCGCCAGCAGCAGGATCACCGACATCACCAGCACGATCCAGTGCAGGCGGATGCCCAGCAGGTGCTGCCAGACGAGCACGGACAGACCGAATGACGTGCCCAGTGAGAGCAGCACCGTGCCGACGATCACCGCCGCAGCCACCACGGCCCGAGTGATGATCAGCATGATGATGAAAATCAGTGCGACAGCGGCCATCCCGGCGATCAGCAGGTCGTAGTTGGAGCCGTCGCGCATGTCCTTGTAGGTCGCGGCCGTGCCGCCCAGGTAGATCGTCGAGCCCTCCAACGGGGTGCCCTTGATGGCTTCCTTGGCCGCCAACTTGATCGCGTCGATGTGGTCGATGCCCTCAGGCGTGGCCGGGTCGCCGTCGTGCTCGATGATGAACCGCACCGACTTGCCGTCCGGCGAGATGAAGTTGTCCATGCCCCGCTTGAAGTCCTTGTTGTTGAAGACTTCCGGCGGCAGGTAGAACGAGTCGTCGTTCATCGACGCGTCGAACGCGTCGCCCATCGCGTGCGAGTTCTCCTGCATCGCGGCCATCTGGTCCTGCAGCCCCTTCTGCGAGGACTGCATGGTCAGCATCATCGTCTTCATCGTCTTCATGGTCTCGATCTGCTGCGGCAGCAGCACGACCAGTTGAGGCATGAGCGTGTCGAGATGCTCGAGGTCCGGGACCAGCTTCTGGACGTCGTCGGTCATCGTGTCGATACCGTCGAGGGTGTCGAAGATCGACCGCAGGGACCAGCAGACCGGGATGTTGAAGCAGTGCGGTTCCCAGTAGAAGTAGTTGCGGATTGGCCGGAAGAAATCGTCGAAATCGGCTATGTGGTCGCGCAATTCGGCGATGTCGATCGTCATGTCCTTGGTCTTCTGGACCATGCTGTGGGTGGTGTCGGCCATCTGCTGGGTCAGGCTGGCCATCTTCTCCATCGTGTCGATGGTGGTCTGCATCTCGTCGGCCTGCACCAGCATGTCGGCCATCCGGTCCTGCTGGTATTTCTGGTTGAGCTGGTTGGTGGTGCCCTGCATGCTGAGCAGGAACGGGATCGTGGTGTGTTCGATCGGCTTGCCCTCGGGCCGGGTGATCGTCTGCACCCGTGCGATGCCGGGCACCCGGAACACCGCCTTGGCGATCTTGTCGATCACCAGGAAGTCGGCGGAGTTGCGCAGGTCGTGGTCGCTCTCGACCATCATCAGTTCGGGGTTCATCCGGGCCGCGTCGAAATGCCGGTCCGCGACGTCGTATCCGACGTTGGCCGGCGTGTCGCCGGGCAGGAAGTGGCGGCCGTCGTAGTCGACCTTGTACCCGTTCAGCGCCAGCAGACCCACCAGCGACAGCGCGCACGTCGCGACGAGGATCGGCCCCGGCCACCGGACGACCACGACGCCGACCCGCCGCCACCCGCGCGAGTTGATCGCGCGCTTCGGTTCGAACAACCCGAACCGGCTGCCGGCGACGATGACCGCCGGTCCCAGCGTCATCGCGGCGATCACCGCGACGAGCACGCCCACTGCGCACGGCACCGCCATGGTCTGGAACCACGGCAGCCTGGTGAACTTCAGGCACAACAAGGCTCCGGCGATGGTGAGGCCCGAACCCAGCACCACGTGGGCGGTGCCGTGGAACATCGTGTAGTACGCGGTCTCCTTGTCCTCACCGGTTTGGCGGGCTTCCTGGTACCGGCCGA
>NZ_LZKP01000107.1 GCF_001672895.1 Mycobacterium sp. E740 | reverse complement strand
GTATAACGTGCCCGGTATGGGTCCAGTGTCGATCATCACCGCCGGTGCCGTCCGGCTTCGGGGCGTCAGACTCCGACCGCGCGTTCCAGTTCCTTGAGCGACGTTTCGAGGTGGCCGAGTAACCGCTGCAGGCTGGGCAGCCTGCGGCGGTCGCCGACCAACCCGAAGTCGAGGTTGCCGGCGCTGTTGGCCAACGTGATGTTGAGCGCTTGGCCGTCGAGCGGGATCGAGAACGGGTAGTTGCCGGCCAGTCGCGCGCCGTTCCAGTACATCGGCTCCCTGGCGCCGGGAACGTTGGAGATCACGATGTTGAACGGCGGCGGCGCGGTCGAGACGAACCCGGGCAGCAGACCGAGCGCCAGCCCGCCGACCAGCAACGCCGACACGGCAAGTTGTTGTAGCCGAGGCAGTTCGGAGTAGACCTTCTTGTTGTCGCGCATCGAGGTGGCGATCGCCTCCAACCGCCGCACGGGATCGTCGATGTCGGTGGCGAGATTGCACAGGATGGCGCCGACGAGGTTGCCTCCGCCCTCGGCGTCCTTCTCGTTGCGCAGGTTCACCGGGACCATCGCGACCAGCGGGGTGTCGGGCAGCGCGTTCTCGTCGGCCAGGTACTCGCGCAGCGCCCCGGCGCACATCGCGAGCACGACGTCGTTGACGGTCACCCCGGCGGCGCTCTTGACCTTCTGGATGCGCTCGAGCGCCCAGGACTGCGCGGCGACGCGTCGGGCCCCGCCGATGCGGACGTTCAGCATCGTCTTGGGCGCCCGGAACGGCAGCGTCAGTTCCTGCTCGAGCAACGCGGCGCGCGCCAGCGACAGCGTGGTCGGCGCCGCGCCGACAATAGATCCGGCGGTCTGACCCAAAGTCTGCAGCAGCGACGGCCCCGATTTCGAACCGGACCTGCGCCGAGGCGGCAGGCTCCAGGGCGCCCGCAGGTCGGTGTCGTCGGGATCGGTCGACAGCGAGCGCTGCATCAGCTTCGACGCCGAGACGCCGTCGATCAGCGCGTGGTGGATCTTCGTGTAGACCGCGAACCGGCCGTCGTTGAGGCCCTCGATCAGGTGTGCCTCCCAAAGCGGACGATGACGGTCGAGCAGGCTGCCGTGCAGCCGCGAAGTCAGCTCGAGCAGCTCGCGCACACGGCCTGGCGCCGGCAGCGCAGACCGGCGCAGGTGGTATTCCAGATCGACGTCCTGGTCGGAAGACCAGACGAGGTTGGTCACCCCGCCGAAGAAGGCCGGATGCTTGCGGAAGGTGGGCTGGACGTCGGACTGCTCGAGCAGGACGTCGTAGACCTCGCGCAGGAACTCCGGACCGGCGCCGTCCGGCGGCGTGAACAACTGCAGACCGCCGACGTGCATCGGATGCTCGCGGGATTCGCCGAGCAGGAAGATCAGGTCGGTCGGTGATATCGGTTGCATGAGACCTCCGCGTCGATGCTCAAAGTGTGTTGCACGCCGCTGTCATCCGACGGCGGACGTCGAGGGTGGCGCGGAGTCCCCCTGTGGCTCACGAACCGTCATCAGCCGGGCGATCTCTTTGCAGTCCGCCTCTGACGGTAGTCCCATGTCCGGCTCGTAGCCGTACACCTCGTGCAGCGGCGTGGAAGCGGTCCGGGTGTGCAGGATGTCGACCGCGTCCGGGCAGATGAGGCCGGGGTGCTCGACGCCGCACGCCTCGGCGACCTTCACCAGATCGCGGCGCAGCGTCCTGATGTAGTTGGCGACCCGCTCGGCCTTGAGCTCCGGGACCAGACCGCGCGCCAACCACTGGTTCTGGGTGGCGACGCCGGTCGGACATCTGTCGTTGTGGCACACCTGAGCCTGGATGCAGCCGATCGCGAGCATCGCCTCGCGCGCGACGTAGACCATGTCACAGCCGAGTGCGAAGCCCACGACGGCGTTGTCCGGCAATCCGAGCTTGCCGGCGCCGATGAAGACGACATCTTCGTGCAGGCCTCGCTCGGCGAAGATCCGGTACACCCGCGCGAAGCCGAGTTGGAAGGGCAGCGACACGGTGTCGGTGAAGATCAGCGGCGCCGCACCGGTGCCGCCCTCACCGCCGTCGATCGTCACGAAGTCGACGCCCCGGCCCGTTTCACGCATGAGGTCGGTGAGCTCAGACCAGAACTCGAGGTCGCCGACCGCTGACTTGATGCCCACCGGCAGGCCGGTCTCGGAAGCCAGCAACTCCACCCAGTCGAGCAGGCTGTCCGTGTCGGAGAACTCGGCATGCCGCGACGGGCTGATGCAGTCCCGTCCTTCCGGGATTCCGCGCGCGGCGGCGATTTCGGCGGACACCTTGGGAGCCGGCAACAGGCCACCGAGCGTGGGCTTGGCACCCTGGCTGAGCTTGATCTCCAGTGCCCGCACGGGCGCTGACGCCACGACCTCTTTGAGCTTGTCGAGATCGAACCGGCCATCGGAATCTCGGCAGCCGAAGTAGGCGGTGCCGATCTGGAAGATCAGTTCGCCGCCGTGGCGGTGATAGCGAGAGATACCGCCCTCGCCGGTGTTGTGCAGGCAGTCGGCCAGCACCGCTCCGCGATTCAGCGCCTCGACGGCGTTGGCCGACAGCGAGCCGAAGCTCATCGCGGAGATGTTGACGACGGAACTCGGCCGGAACGCGCCTGGCCGGCCCCGGGCCGCACCGAGCACTTTGGCGCACGGGACCTTGGTTTGCCGGGTCGCCGAGTTCGGCGACGACGGCGGTACGGTCTGCGCGAACGTACGGTGTTTGATCACCGGGTAGCCGGCCGTGTACTCCAAGTCGTTGTCCGTGCCGAAGCCGAAGTAGTTGTTCTCTCCTTTGGCCGAGGCGTACACCCAGCGACGTTGGTCGCGGGTGAATGGACGCTCCTCGTTGTTCGCGGCGACGATGTACTGCCGCAACTCCGGACCGACGGATTCGATCAGGTACCGGGCGTGCCCGACGACGGGAAAGTTGCGCAGGAGCGCGTGTTTGCGCTGGAAGAGATCACGCGCCGCCACGGCGGCCAACGTCGAGGCGGCCGCGGCAGCGAGACCACGAACGGTCCGGCCCATGCCGTTGGTGTTGCCATCCGACGCGTTGGCGAAACCGATGCACAGCCGGGGTGGCGGCCAAACAATCGGTAGCCGGACTGTTATCGAGGTTTGTCTCAACTGTCACATGGGTAACTTGAGTAACAGGGCCGGTGAGTCACCGCCGAGCCTTCTCACCGAAGAAAGAGACGAATGGGAATTTCGAATGAACACAGTCCTGTACTTCAGCGCCACCGGCACCGTTTATGAGACCCGCGCCTACACCGAGGCCGATATCGACCAACTCGTCCACGACCAAGGCCTGCACTGCCTGACCAGTGCCGACCGGCAATTCGACTTCTGGTTCAGCCCGACGACACATCGGTGCCAGCGGCGCACCAACCACAAGGCAACCGAGCTTCTGCTCGCGACAACGACTTTCACCGCCAAGACGGTTCCGCTGCTGCACGGCTGCGTCGTCGTCGCCACCCACGACGAGGACGGCAGCCTCGACGGACTCAGCTGGCACCAGCTCGACCTCCTCGTCCGCAAGCGGCGCGCCCTGACCAAACGCGACGAGCGCGCACTCGACAAGCGGATGATGCGCGCCGACCGTCGAGAGCAGCGCAACCTTTCCAACCTGCCGACCGCTCCCGTCAGCTGCGCGAGAGCCCGCTCGGCCGCGCACTGACCCTCGAGGAAAGAAGCCGCCCAACCGCGGTGCCGGGGCACGTACGGTCGAATAGTGGACTTCGACGAATACCGGGCCTACGACGCGACCGGGTTGGCGAAACTCGTCGCCGACAAAGAGGTGACAGCGGCCGAGTTGCTCGGACTGGCGAAGCAGCGCGCGGCAGCGGTGAACCCCCGCATCAACGCCATCGTGCGCGAAGTGCCCGCGACGCCGTCCGAAGAACTCGCCGGCCCGTTCGCCGGTGTGCCGTTCCTGATCAAAGATCTCGCGCAGGACTACGCGGGGCTGCCCAGCTCCTGCGGGTCGCGCGCGTTGATGTCGCGACCTGTGCCGGAGCATTCGACGGTCGTCCAGCGGTGGATCGACGCCGGCCTGGTCATCTTCGGCAAGACCAACACTCCGGAGTTCGGGAAGAAGGGAATCACCGAATCGGTCGCCTGGGGCCCCGCGCGCAATCCGTGGGATCTGACCCGGACCCCGGGTGGCTCGTCGGGCGGATCGGCCGCAGCGGTGGCGGCGGGGATCGTGCCGTGCGCGGGCGCGAACGACGGCGGCGGGTCGATTCGCATCCCCGCCGCGTGCTGTGGGCTGGTCGGCCTGAAACCCGGCCGCGGCCTGACGCCGTCGGGACCGGCGAGCGGCGAGCCCCAGCACGGTGCGGCGGTGCAGGGCGTGGTGTCGCGGACGGTGCGCGACACGGCCGCGATGCTCGACGTCCTCAAAGGTGGTGAGCCCAGCGGACCGTATGTGCCCGGCGTACCGGAGTTTCCGTTCGCGTCGTGTGTGGGGGCCGATCCCGGCGTCTTGCGGGTCGGCGTGCGGGTGCCCTCGGCGATCAACCCGGCGCCGCATCCCGAGGCGGTCGCCGCCGTGGAGACGACCGTGCGGGCGCTCACCGAGCTGGGTCACCACGTCGACGAACTGCCGCGCGCACCATTCGACGACGCCGCGCTGGCTCGCGAATTCCTGCTCGCGTGGTTCGTCTCCACCGCTGCGCAACTCGATGAGGCCAAGCGGCTCACGGGTGCGGGCGACGAGTCGTTCGAACGCGACACCCTGATCCTGGCTGAGCTGGGTCGAGCGACGAGCGGAGTCGACTACCTGAACGCCGTCCAGCGCCGCCACGAACACACCCGACGGCTGACCACCTTCTTCGAGTCCTACGACCTGCTGCTGACGCCTACGCTGGCGACTCCTCCGCCGAAGGTCGGCGAGTTCGACCTTCCCGCCCCGCTGCACCACGCCGGTGGCCTACTGCTCAAGACGCGCACCGCCCGGTTACTGCGCTACACCAAGATCGTCGACGACATGGTGGACAAGAACCTCAGGTGGATCCCGTACACGCAGCTCGCGAATCTCACTGGGCGCCCGGCTGTTTCGCTGCCCTTGCACTGGACGGCCGACGGGTTGCCGCTCGGCGTGCAGTTCGTCGCGCCGCTGGCAGGCGAGTCGCTGCTCATCAAGCTCGCCGCCCAACTCGAGCAGGCGCTGCCCTGGTCGGATCGCGTCGCCCCGATCTAGGGCGCGCGTGGCTATGGTTCAGCCATGAGCCTGGTGACCTACGAGCTGGACGACCACATCGCCACCATCACCCTCAACCGCCCCGAGGCGCGAAACGCCATCAACGGCGCCCTGCGCAACGAGCTGAACGCGGCCTGGGAGCGCTTCCGCGGCGACGAAGACGCCTGGGTCGGCATCTTGACCGCCAACGGGGACGTCTTCTGCGCCGGCGGTGACCTCAAGGACGGCGAGGGTTCGGTCGGCACCTTCGCAGGCACGTTCTGGGAGAAGCCGACCATCAACTCCTTCGAGAGCGGAATGGAGTTGTTCAAGCCGACGATCGCGGCGGTCAACGGCGCGTGCATCGGTTACGGGCTGACGGGCGTCCTGTTCTGCGACTTCGTGATCGCCTCCACCACAGCGACTTTCGCATTCCCCGAAGTGACGCTCGGCGTGCCGACGATCGTCGGCGCGATCCGGCTGCCGCAGCGGGTGCGGTGGGCCGACGCCATGGAACTCCTGCTGACCGGCAAGCCGATGGCGGCCGAGCGCGCCAAGGAGATCGGGTTGGTGTGGCGACTGGTCGAACCCGGCGACCTGCAGGCCGAAGCACGCGCGTGGGCGCGCACACTCACCGAGGCTGCGCCGCTTGCGCAACGGGCCACCAAGGAGGTGGCGTCGCGTACCGCAGACATGGGCTGGATCGAGTCCGTCCGGTTCGGTGAGACCATGCGCAAGGTCGCCGCGGCGACCGAAGACGTGGGCGAGGGCATCACGGCCTGGCAGGAGAAGCGCAAACCGAAGTGGCGCGCTCGCTGAGCCGTTGCCGCCCTGGAGTTTCACGACGCATCGGCGTCGCGTCGCTCCTCCTCGAGGCGCTCCTTGCTTCGCAGCACCCGAAGGAGCGTCACGAGCAGCAGGCCACCGACGACATTGCCGACGGTTGTGTAACCGAACCAGTACAGCCACGCGTCGTATCCGAACGGTGCATCACCTGTCGTCAGTGCCCCGAAGATCAGCAGCGAATCGAGGATCGAGTGGAACATCTGCAGGCCGGCGAGGAGGAACCCGCCGGCGACGGCTGCCGCGATCTTGCCGAATGTCGAATCGGTCCCGTGCTGCATGCGCGTCATCAGTGTGATGACCATGCCGCCGAGGAGCGCCAGCGAGAACGTCTCGGCCGAAAGCGGCGCCTCTGCGAAGTGGGTGGCCGACTCGATCGTCTGCGCGCGCAGTTTGGGGTAAGCCGTCATGATCAACCACATGATCAACCAACCTCCTGCGAGGTTCGCGATCAACGTCCCCGTCCACAGCTTGACCAGCTGCCCGATGCTGGCGCGTTTTGCGGCCACCGTCGTGACCGGCACCAGAAATCCCTCGGTGAACAGCTCGCTGCGCCCGAGCAGCAGCGCCAGGAAGCCCACCGAGAACGCCACCCCCGCCAGGAGATTGTTGTGTGTGGCCGCCAATACCGAGAGATAGGCGAGGACGCCGACCGCTACCTCTGTGCCGCCGAAGAAGCCGGTGACCAGCACTTCGCGCCAGCTTCGATGTAAGCGCTGGGTGCCCTCGCCGACCATTCTCTTGAAGGCGCCTTCGAGCTCGTCCTCGATGGGGCTGTCGTGATCGCCCAGCTGGCGTTGACTCGTCTCACTCAATGGTCGTCCTCATGATCGGCGCAAGGTCGAGGTCACGAGTACCCGCGATCGCGGAGCCGACGCGTATCGACTGAAATGCCTGCAGCCCGATCGCCGATCAAGCCAGCGCGAGGAAGAGCTTCTCGAGCTCCGCCTCGGTCATGGGCTTCTCGTTGCCCTCACCGTCGCTCGTCATACATTCCCGCAAGCCCGTTGCGACGATCTTGAAGCCGGCCCGATCGAGCGCGCGGGACACCGCGGCCAGCTGCGTGACGACGTCTTTGCAATCGCGGCCCTGCTCGATCATCGTGATCACTCCGGCGAGCTGACCCTGAGCGCGGCGCAGCCGATTCAGGACCGCGTCGATCGCTTCCTGATCACCAACCATGACTTTCTCCGTTCCCTCTGCCCCCAGATTACCCCAGGGGGTATTTGCGCGATCGATACCCCCTGGGGTATGGTACGGATACCCGCCGGGGTATCGCCGCAGCGGGTGTCACGACCGGGAAGGAAACCGCAGATGATCCTCGAGCAGTACTACATCGAGTGTCTGTCGCACGCGTCGTATCTGATCGGCGACCAGTCGACCGGACGCGCGGTCGTCGTCGACCCGCGCCGCGACATCACCGACTACCTCACCGACGCGCGGAAGCACGGACTGACGATCGAAGGCGTCATCAACACCCACTTCCACGCCGATTTCGTGTCCGGTCACCTCGAGCTCGTCGACGCGACCGGGGCCTGGATCGGCTTCGGCGAAGCCGCCGAGACCGACTACCCGATCCGCCGTCTGGTCGACGGTGAACGCCTGTCGCTCGGCGAGGTCGAGCTGGAGATCATCGCGACTCCCGGCCACACCTGGGAGTCGATCAGTGTGCTCGTGCGTGAGCGGGCAGCCGGCGCCCCGGTGGGGGTGCTGACCGGTGACTCCCTGTTCATCGGCGACGTCGGCCGGCCGGACCTGGCCAACATCGGCGACGGCTCGACCAGCGACCTGGCGCGGGCGATGTACCACACCGTCCACGACAAGCTGCTGACGCTGCCCGATGCGGTGAAAGTGCTGCCCGCCCACGGCGCCGGCTCGTCGTGCGGGAAGAACCTCTCGACCGACCTCACCTCGACGATCGGTGAGCAACGGCGGAGCAATCCGTCGGTGCAGCCGATGAGCGAAGAAGCGTTCGTCGACATGATCACCCGGGGCCAGCCCGCCGCGCCCATGTACTTCGCCTCTGACGCCGCGATGAACAAACGCATCCATCCACTGCTGAAGCCGGACCGCGCGGTGCCCGAGATGGTGCCGCAGCAGATCCGCGCCGCCCTCGACGCCGGTGTGCGCGTGCTGGACGCGCGCAGCGTCGACGACTTCGCCGCCGGGCATCTGCGCGGGTCGGTCAACGTCGGTTTCGACGGCCGGTTCGCCGAAACCGGAGGCATGGTCGCCGACGTCGGCGACCAGATCGCGCTGATCACGTATCCGGGTGACGAGCAGCAAGCCGCGCTGCGGTTGGCCCGTATTGGCTCGGACAACGCCGTCGGCTATCTCAACGTCGAACACGACGGCCAGTTTCCGGACGAACTGGCCGATATAGTGCAGACCGCGCCCCGGACGACGGCCGTCGAGCTGGACGCACTGATGGCCCGGGACGCGGTGACGCTGATCGACATCCGCAATCCGGGTGAGCGCGAAGCCGGCGCCATCCCCGGCTCCATGCACATCCCGCTCGCACAACTGCGGGCCCGGATGACCGAGGTGCCGACCGACAAGCCGATCGTCCTGCACTGTGCCGGCGGCTGGCGCTCCAGCGTAGCGGCGTCTTTGTTGCGCGCCAACGATTTTGAACAGGTGTCCGACCTGCTCGGGGGATACCACGCTTGGTGCGGCGCTCACGCCAAAATGTGAGTCGTAGCCGCGAAAGGAGTCTGACAAATGTGTTATCCAGTTCGATGCCCGTCCTGCGGCAAGACGACCTGGGACGGCTGCGGCGAGCACGTCGACGACGTGATGCGGTCGGTCCCTGTCGAGCAGCAGTGCCGCTGTGACCGGACCACCGAACCGCCGCGCAGTAGCCGCGGTCGGTTCTGGGGCCGGAAGAACAGGTAGACGACACATCCATGGTTGCGGTGTCGAGCCTGGCCCTCGGTGCGCTGATCGGCGTGCTGCTCGGGCTGCTCGGCGGCGGGGGCTCGATCCTGGCGGTCCCGGCGCTGGTCTACGGCCTCGGTTTCGCTGTGGAGCAGGCGATCCCGGTCTCGCTGATCGTGGTTGCCGCCGCCTCGGCTGTCGGAGCGCTTCCCAAGGTCCGCGCCCGTCAGGTGCAGTGGCGGTTGGCCGGCATCTTCGCGGCGGCCGGTATCCCGGCGGCCGTTGTCGGCAGTGCGATCAGCAGGCATCTGCCCGAGCCCGCGCTGCTGATCGGATTCGCGGCGGTGATGTCGGTCGCCGGTGTCCGCATGCTGACCAGCAAGGACGACACCGGCACCGCGTGTGAAGTCCGGGCGGGTCAGGTCAACTGGCGCCGTTGCGCACCGCGATCGATCGGCGCCGGTCTCCTGGTCGGCTTGCTGACCGGAGTGTTCGGGGTCGGCGGCGGGTTTCTCATCATCCCCGCGCTCGTGGTGTTGCTCGGCGTCGAAATGTGCACGGCTGTCGGCACTTCCCTGCTGATCATCGTCGCCAACTCCGTCGCGGGAATCTTCTCCCATCTCCAGGGCATCAGCATCGACTGGTCGGTCACCGTGGGATTCGTCGCCGCCGCGATGGTGGCGTCGCTGCTGGCCGGATACTTCGGCACCAAGCTCGACACTGCTCGCCTACAGCGTTGGTTCGCCTACCTCGTCCTCGCGGTCGCCGCATACGTACTCGTCGACACGATCTTCTTGTCTTGAACAAGCGGCTAGCCTGGAACGGCTATGGCGCAACCGTTCCGCTCGCCACCACCACCGACCGCGTTCCGCTACCCGGGACTGACCCGTCGGCGCGCCCGTCTGCGAAGGGCCGTGCAACGCCTCACCGGCGTTGATCTGCTGCCGTCGGCAGCGACAGCGCAGGCGTTCATCGCGGGACTCAGCGAGGGTGACCCCGTCGCCGAGCGATTCGTCGCCGAGACCTACCACGGTGAGCTGGGCGCCAGGAAGGCTCGCGACCTCGTCGAGCAGGCGCAGCGGGACGGCATCGACAGCGTTTCCGAAGCGCCCGCGTCGATGCGTGCGCTGTTCGAGGAGTTCGAGCAGCTGCCCGACTGGGTCGATCCCGCCTTGGTCGAAGAGGGCGCAGCGGTCTGGCGTCGCTGGGCATATGCGCTCGGGGCGCTCGGCAACGCGGGCACCAACGACACGTATACCGAGGGCTGGTTGGCCGTGCCGCTTTCGCTGTCCGGCGGTTATGCCGGCCAGCGGGCCCTGCACCGTTACCTGGAGACCTCCCGCTGGTGGATCGAAGTCTGCCGTCCGGGAGCGATCCTGACGCCAGGTTCCTTGGGCCGCAACATCTCTCTGCATGTGCGGATCATGCATGTCAGCGTGCGTGACCGCGTCAAGCAACACCCGGAATGGGACGCTGCGCGCTGGGGTCTGCCGATCAGCCAGTCGGCGATGTTGTTGACGCTGCTCGGCGGCAGCATCGCACCGGCGTTCGGCCTGTTCCTTCTCGGCCACGTCACCTCACCGCGCGAGATGCGTGCCGTGCTGCACTTCAACCGCTATTGCGGACATCTCGTGGGCGTCCGTTGCGACGACTACTTCCCGGAGACGGCCCTCGACGCCTGGCGCATCCTGTTCATGTGCGACTCGGCGCGCAGCTACGACAGTGCGGGCAGCGGCACAGAGCTCGTCGAATCATTCGTCCCTGCCTTCACGCCGCCGCCGGCGTATCGAGGCCTCGAGCGGCTGCGCGCGGAGTACCACTACCGCGTACAGGCCGGCTATCTCGGGCTGTACATGTTGCCGTGGAACCGGCGGCGCTACCGGCTGCCGTCCGCGCTGCCCGGAATCATGTTGTTGCTCTCGCGTTTTCCGGTGATCGTCGCGTTGGAGCTGGCGAGGCGGGTGTCTCCGCGCGTCGATCGCCGATGGCAGGAGCACAACCTGAACCGGTGGGACGCCTGGCTGCGGTGGCAATCGGACGGCAAGGCAGCGGCATTCGAGGCGGCGGTACCGCTACGGCGGTGAACGATGACGCGACTATGCGCGTGACGCCACCAGCGATGGGCTTCCTACGCCGATGGTGATCCTCGGGGCCGCCGACGGGTCCAGCCACGTCAGCACTTTCTTCATCTCGTCGCGGCCGATGGCCACGCAACCCCATGTCGGGCTGCCGTCGGTCACGTGCAGGAAGATACCCGAGACACGTCCGGGGATGCGTTGCGGGTTCACCGCGATGTTGACGGCGTAGTCGTAGACCGGTCCGGAGTCGTGCAGGTTCTCGGCGATCGACGACGGGCTCGCGGACCCGCGCACGTGTGTGTTGTAGGTCGGTGAGCCGGCGTCCTCGTCCCACCAATCCTGGCTGGTCGCTTGGAAGTACGGCATCTTGGTGCCGGGATTCGGTTGCCGGCCGAAGGCCTGGTCGAACGTGAACGTGCCCTGGGGAGTGCGGTGCACGCCGTCGGCGGGTGCGCCGACGCCCAGCGAGCCGACCTTGGCCGGGGTCGGACCCAGGACGGTTTTCCATTGGCTGCCGACCCGCTGGAAAGCAGTGAGGGTTCCCGTTGTCGCGTTCGCCGCAGGCACGCCGACGACGATCCACTGCGTTGTCTGCCCAGCCGGGTCCGCCGCGGCGGGGGAAGCCAGCGACACGCTCAACAGCACCACCGCAAGTTGAGCCAGCACTTTTCGCAATTTCACAATCCGACCACCCTAACCGCGCGTCGAAGCACAGGTGGGCCGCCGAAACCCGTTCGCGGCCAAAGAGAGACGCAGTCGATATGGCGTCAGCTGGCGGTGGCCACTCCGGCGAGCTTCTGGATGACGCGAATCTCGTTGTCGTCGTGGGCCGTCCCGTCGGGATGGATCAGATCACTGAACCAGGTGTCCGGCAGCGTGGTGTAGGGATGCTGCCAGGAATCCCACGGCAGATACGTCTGCGTCCGGCCGGCGACGAAACCCCAGTTGTAGGCGCCGACGTGACGCCGCTTGGCGACCGGCAGAATCCCCTCCACGGTGCTGCCCAGACTCCTCGCCAGGTACTCGGTGCACAGGATTGGGCGGCCCAGTGGCGTGAGCTCGTCGATGCGCGCCTCGAACTCGGTGGGATCCCCGTAGCTGTGGAAGCTGATGATGTCGGAGTTCTCCAGCTGCACACTGCAGATCGCGCTGCGGCTTCCGGGGTCCTTCCAATGGCCTTGCCACACACCGCTGGTCAGCGGTTGGCTGGGATTGACGGCGCGTGCCCACTGGAACACATGCGGCAGGAATGCGGCGACCAGTTCCTGCTTGTCCTTGCTCTCGGCCTTTCGGTAGTCCTTTGCGGGGTTGTCGGGCTCGTTCCACACGTCCCAGCCGAGGACGCGCGGATCGTCGCGGAACATGCCGACCACTCCGGTGACGTAGCTCTGCAGCACGCGGGTGTAGGCCGGGTCCTGCAGCCGGTGGGCGCCCGGGCTCTGCACCCAGCCGGAGTTGTGCACTCCCTTGATCGGCGGACGCTGACGACCCGCCCTGGGCAGCGGGTCCCAGCACGAGTCGAACAGCACGAAGAGCGGCTTGATGTTGTGGCTCGCCGCGATGCTGACGAACTGTGAGAGTCGACGGCTGAACCCGTCGCGGTCGGTGGCCCACAGCTGGTCGTGCAGGAACACCCGCATCGTGTTCATCCCGATCCGCCTGGCCACGCTGAGTTCACCGGCGATGCGGCGCGCGTCGTAGGTGTCCGCCTGAAACATCTCGAGCTGGTTGACGGCGTTCGAGGTCACATAGTTGGCGCCGAGCAACCACCCCTGCTTGGCGTACCAGGCGTTGGCGCGGTCAGCCGACCATCGATCGGTTGCCGCCGATACGGCCGGGATCTTGGTCAGCGCCGCGGCGGCGGCCAGGTACAGCGGGAGCTTGAGCGCAGTTCGCCGGTGCACCTTGTGACCATAGTATTCGTGGCCGAACCGTCACCACCGGCGGCTCCTCCTGCAACACAACAGATTTCGAATCGTTATGCAGTGGTCAGGCAATGACGCCGTTGGCCACCCGAGGCGCCCGCTCGACAGTGGCGTCGTCGAGCACCATCGCCGCGATCCTGTCGCGGTGCTCTTCGGCGCTACCCAGCAGCACCGCGTCGGTGGCCGCGCGCTTGTAGTAGAGGTGGGCCTGGTGCTCCCAGGTGAACCCGATGCCGCCGTGCACCTGGATCGTGTCGGTGGCGACATGGCTGAGCGCGGTCGAGCACACGGCTTGGGCGATGCTGGTGGCCAGCGCCGGATCGTCGGACCCGTCGGTCAGAGCCCAGACTGCGTGGTAGGCAGCAGATCTGGCGTGTTCCAGATCGACCAGCAGGTTCGCCAGGCGGTGCTTGACCGCTTGGAACGAGCCGATCGGGCGGCCGAACTGCAGCCGCGACTTCGCGTACTCCACCGACAGGTCGAGCAGATGTTGCGCGGCGCCGACCTGCTCGACAGCGAGTAGCGCCGCACCGACCTGCAGTGCGTGATCGAGCTCCCGTGCGGTCTCGTCGGCTCCGGCGATCAGGCGGGCGGGCGCGTCGGCGAACGTCACATTCGCTTCGGACCGTGTGAGGTCGAGTGTCGCCAGCTGGGTGCGCTGCACACCCGCGTCCGCGGTGTCGACTGCGTACAGGGCCGCGCCGCCCGAGCCGCGCGCCGCGACCAGCAGCACATCGGCGATCCCACCGTCTACGACCTGAGTCACGGTGCCCGACAAGGTCTCTCCGTCAGCGGTCACCGAGATGGCATCGGGATCGAAGGCGCCCGCCCGGTCGACCACCGCGAGAGCCGCGGTGCGCCGGCCCTCGATGAGGTCGCCGAGCAGTTCGTCGCGGGCCGGACCGGACGTGGCGGCCACGAGCGCCGGGATCGCGAGGTACACCGTGCCGAACAGCGGCCCGCATGCCAACCGTGCGCCGAGTTCCTCGATGGCGACCGCCTGGTCGACCAGCGTGCCGCCGACGCCGCCGTCGGCTTCGGGCACCGACAGGCCCAGCACCCCCAGTTCGCCGCCGAGCCGTGCCCACACTTTGGCGTCGAACGGCGGGTCGGACTCCATCAGCCGGCGAACCTCGGCTTCGGAGAAGTGCTCGGCGCTGAATTTCCGCACGGCATCCCGCAATTGGTTCTGCTCGTCGGTGAACCTGAACTCAGCCACGCGGCCCCTCCTTCCAGGGCATCCCGGCATCGGCCCGCAGATCGCCGGGCAGGCCGAGAATGCGTTCGCCGAGGATGTTCCGCATCACCTCGGACGTGCCGCCTTCGATCGTGTTGGCACGGCTGCGCAGGTACCGCTGCTGGATCGGCCCTTGCCAGTCCCGCTCACCGGTACCGCGGCCCTGCTGATAGCCGTGATACAGCAGCCCTTCGGGCCCAAGGAAATCCATGCACCACTGGTAGATGTCCTGGTTGAGCTCGGCACCCACCAGCTTTCCGATCGACCCCTCCGGACCCGGTCCGCCGGCCGTCGCGGCGGCACGCGACCGTTCGGAGGTGAGGCGCTGGGCCTCCGAACGCAGCCACAGCTGCGTCAGCCGGTCCCGCAACACCGCGGTCCGGCGCTCAGGCCGCGAAGCCCACAGCCCGGTCGCGTCGGCGATGGTGCCGGCGCCGCGGCGGCTGCCGCTTCCGCCCAGCGCAGTGCGTTCGTTCATCAGCGTCGTCATCGCGACATTCCAGCCGTTGCCGACCTCCCCGAGGCGGTGCTTGTCCGGGATCCGCGCGTCGGAGAAGTAGACCTCGTTGAACTCCGCCTGCCCCGTCAACTGGCGCAGCGGCCGGGTCTCGACGCCGGCGCCGTGCATGTCGATGACGAAGTACGTCAACCCCTTGTGCTTGGGCACATCGGGATTGGTGCGGGCGAGCAGCAGCCCCCACCGTGCGCGGTGCGCGAGGCTGGTCCACACCTTCTGACCGTTGACCACCCAGTCGTCACCATCGCGGACTGCCGACGTGGCCAAGCCGGCCAGGTCCGAGCCGGCGCCCGGCTCCGAAAACAGTTGGCACCACAGGTCTTCGGTGGTTGCCAGGGGCCGCAGCCACTGCCGCTTCACGTCCTCGGTCTGCGCGTGCTCGCGGATGGTCGGTGCCGCCATGCCGTAGCCCATCGGATTCAAGCCGAGCGGCACGGGGCCGCCGGCGCCTTGCAGGATGCGGTCGGCAACTGCCTGCAGGCCACGCGACACCCCGATCCCGCCGAGCCCGTCGGGAAAGTGCACCCACGACAGCCCCGCGTCGTAGCAGGCGCCGAGATATTCGGGGATCGGAACGCTCTTCGGGTCGTGCTCGGCGACGACCCCGCGCGCCAGCTCGGCGACGCGTTCGGCGTCAGCGTCATTGCTCATGGGTGTCACCATAGGAACTCGACACCCGTCGACAAACGGCGGGACCCTGCCAGGCACTCGTATCGCGCTAACTGGTGGATTGCACGCATCTGGTGGCTGTAATCCACCAGTTAAGCGAGCCCTGGGCTCTAGCCGCGGTACTCGGCGACCTTGGCGGCGAACTCGTCGAGCAGGCGCAGGGACTCGTCGCGCGGCTTCGTCGGCAACAGCAGGTTCGCCTGGTAGTAGCCGAGGTCTTCGAGAGCCCGCCAATACTCCGGGTTGATCGGCGTGCCGAACGTCGTCAGCGGGACGTCCTGGCCGGCACCTTCGCGCATCTGGTCGATGCGTTTGGCGAGCCGGTCGACGGGCAGCGGGTTGGACATCCAACCGGCCCCGTGGCGGATCACCCGCTTGACGGTGGCATCGGAGTCGCCACCGATCAGGATCGGCGGGTGCGGTTTCTGGACCGGCTTGGGGCGCAGGTACGACGAGTCGAAGTCGACGAAGCGGCCGTGGAACTCGGCGGGCTCGTCGGTCCACAGCACCTTGATCGCCTCGATGCGTTCGTCGAGCAGCGCGCCGCGGGTCTTCGGGTCGGTGCCGTGGTGGCGCAGCTCCTCGATGTTCCAGCCGGCTCCGACGCCGAACACGAACCGGCCGCCCGAGATCAGGTCGATGCTGGCTGCCTCCTTCGCGGTGATGATCGGGTCGCGCTGGATGAGCAGCGCGATGCCGGTGATCAACTCGATCTCGGAGGTGACGGCGGCCGCCGCGGCGAGCGTGACGAACGGGTCGAGCGTGCGGTAGTAGATGCCCGGCAGGTCGCCGCCCATCGGGTACGCGGATTCGCGGCTCGCGGGGATGTGGGTGTGTTCGGCGATCGCCAGCGCGTCGAAGCCGCGCTCTTCGATCGCGCGGGCCAGCGTCACCGTGTCGATGGCGTCGTCGTTGACGAAAGTGGAGATCCCGAACTTCATGTGCGCACCAACGTCCGTTCCGATGAGGCTATTCCGCTCTACGCCAGCGGTTGGCCGTTCTTGGTCAGGACGTGCCATTCGCCGCCGAACATGCCCAGGCCCTGTCCGTTCGAGTCCTTGTCCGTCTTGTCGCCGGCGTAGCGATAGAGCGGGCTGCCCCGGTAGGTGACCTGGGTACCGCCGTCGCGGCGCGGCACGGTGCCCGCCGCGGCCACGTCGATGCCGGTGCCGCCCGCGGGATGTCCGTCGGCCAGCAGCGGTAGCCAGGTGTCGGCGCAATCTCCGTAACAGCCGGGCTCATTCGGCCGGTCCGACGAGAAGGCGTACAGCGTGCGGCCGGTGCTGTCGACGACGATCTCGCCCAGATCGCCACGGTCGTCGATGCCCAGCGACACGTCTCCGATCGGCGGGCCCTGCTCCGTTGACGGCGGCGGATTGGGTGCGGCGGTGGTGGCCTCGGTTCGCGGTGCGGTCACCGACGTCTGCGTGCTGGAGGTCGACGCGCTGTTGGCAGCCTTGTTCTCGAATGCCGAACAGCCGCACAGCGCGACGACGCTGAGTGCCCCGAGCAACGCGCGTGCGGGTACCGCGGTTCGTGGCGTGGGCATGAGCAACCCATTTCCAGCAGCACCGCAACTCAAACGTGAAGCGACTCACTACTGGGGGTCGAGTCCCAGCATCGCCACGCTGCGCTCACGCATCTCGACTTTGCGCACCTTGCCGGTGACGGTCATCGGGAACTCGTCGACCACCTGCACATAACGCGGGATCTTGTAGTGCGCGAGTTTGCCTGCCGCGAAAGCTCGTACGCCTTCGGCGTCGAGGGCGGCCCGGCCCGGTTTCATCCGGATCCAGGCGCAGGTCTCCTCGCCGTACCGGTCGTCGGGTACCCCGATCACCTGGGCGTCCTCGACGTCGGGGTGTGTGAGGAGGAACTCCTCGATCTCGCGGGGGTAGATGTTCTCTCCGCCACGAATGACCATGTCCTTGATGCGGCCGACGACGTTGCAGTAGCCGTCGTCACGCATCACCGCCAGATCGCCGGTGTGAATCCAGCCGTCGGAATCGACTGCCTCCGCGGTCTTTTCGTCGTCCTCCCAATAACCCAGCATCACCGAGTAGCCGCGCGTGCAGAACTCCCCCGGCTCGCCACGTTCGACGATCTCGCCGGTGTCCGGGTCGATGATCTTGATCTCGACGTGCGGATGAACCCGCCCGATCGTCGACGTGCGCCGCTCCAGATCGTCGTCGATGAGGGTCTGACACGACACCGGCGACGTCTCGGTCATGCCGTAGGCGATCGCCACTTCGGACATGTTCATGTCGTTGACGCAGCGCTTCATCACCTCGACCGGACACACCGCACCGGCCATGATCCCGGTTCGCAGTGTCGACAGGTCGCGGTCGGCGAATTCCGGATGGTTCTGCATCGCGATGAACATCGTCGGGACCCCGTACACCGCGGTGCAGCGTTCGCGTTCGATCGCGGTCAACGTTGCGCCGGGATCGAAGCCGGGCGCCGGGATCACCATGGTGGTGCCGTGACTGGTGCAGCCGAGGTTGGCCATCACCATGCCGAAGCAGTGGTAGAACGGCACCGGGATGCACAACCGGTCGTCCGGGCCGAGCTTGATCAGCTCGGTGGTGAAGTAGCCGTTGTTGAGGATGTTGCGGTGCGACAGCGTCGCACCCTTCGGGAAACCGGTTGTCCCCGAGGTGTATTGGATGTTGATGGCGTCACTTGGCGAGAGGTCGGCCATGCGCTGGGCGAGGGCGTCGGGCGCCACGTCGGCGGCGCCTGCGCGCAGCGCATCCCAATCCGGGGTCCCGAGGTAGAGCACGTCGGTCAACGCCGGCACGTCGGGTCGTACCTGCTCGACCATCGCGACGTAGTCGGAGGTCTTGAACGCCGTCGCGGCGACGAGCGCGCGTGCTCCGGACTGGTTGAGGACGTAGGCCAGTTCGTGGGTGCGGTAAGCGGGGTTGACGTTGACGAGAATCGCGCCGATCTTCGCCGTCGCGTACTGGGTGATGGTCCACTGCGCGCAGTTCGGCGCCCAGATCGCCACCCGGTCGCCTTTGTCGATTCCCAACGCCATGAGCCCGCGGGCGACGATGTCGACCTCCGCGTCGAGTTCGGCGTAGGTGTAACGCAAGCCTTGAGCGACGTCGACGAGCGCTTCGACATCGGGGTGGTGCGCAACCGTCTCTTCGAAGTTGGCACCGATGGTCTGCTCGAGCACCGGCCTGTCGGTCGGTCCCGCGTCGTAAGACTTCGCGGTGGAGGTCATCGCACCAAGACTCGCCCTTCCGATCAGTGCTGCACGGGTTGTCCCTCTTCAGTGTGCAGCAGCTCCCGTACGGCGGTGCGGGTTCCGTACGGGCGCATCATTCGGCTGGCCGGCCGCGGGCGTACGTTCAGCGGCCACCAGAACCAGCGGCCGAGAATCGCCGCGATCGACGGGGTCATGAACGATCGGACGATCAGGGTGTCGAAGAGCAGCCCGAGACCGATCGTGGTGCCGATCTGGCCCAGCACCCGAAGGTCGCTGAAGATGAACGACGACATCGTGGCCGCGAACACCAGCCCGGCCGCGGTGACCACGCCGCCGGTGCCCGCCATCGCGCGGATGATGCCGGTCCGCAGGCCCGCCCCGATCTCCTCTTTGAACCGGGAGATCAGCAGCAGGTTGTAGTCGGCGCCCACCGCGAGCAGCAGGATGACCGCCAGTGCCAGCACGATCCAGTACAGCGGGAACCCGAAGATGTACTGCCACACCAGAACCGACAGCCCGAACGACGCCCCCAGCGACAACGCCACCGTGCCGACGATCACCAGCGCGGCGACCAGGCTGCGGGTGATGAACATCATGATCAGCAGGATGAGCGCGAGTGCGGCCAGCCCGACGATCAACAGGTCGTACTTCGCACCGTCCTGGATGTCCTTGTACGTCGAGGCCGTACCGGCGACGTAGATCTTGGCGTCCGACAGCGGCGTGGCCTTGATCGCGTCGAACGCGGAGTGCTTGATCGCGTCGATGTGCGAGATGCCTTCGGGCGTCGCGGGAGTCCCCTCATGGGTGATGATCATGCGAGCCGCTCTGCCATCGGGCGAGAGGAACAACTTCAGACCGCGCTTGAAGTCGGGGTTGTCGAAGGCTTCGGGAGGCAGATAGAACGTGTCGTCGTTCTTGGCGGCGTCGAAAGCCTGCCCCATCGCGGTGGCGTTCTGCAGCGCTTCCTCGCTCTGCGTGTTGGTGCCCGTCGTGGTCGCGTAGTTGGACAACGTCAGGTCGCGGTTGCGTTCCTGGATCGCTATCTGCGGGGGCAACAGCGACAACAGTTGTGGTTGCAGCGCATCGAGCTTGTCGAGGCTTGCGGTGATGGTGCCGAACTGTTCGCTCAGGGCGCTGATCCCGTCCAGTGAATCGAAGACCGACCGCAGCGCCGAGCACATCGGGATGTTGAAACAGTGCGGTTCCCAGTAGAAGTAGTTGCGTATCGGCCGGAACTGGTCGTCGAAATCGGCCAGCTGGTCGCGCAGCTTGTTGACGATCGTGACGGTGTCGTGGAACGCCTGGGTCTGTTCGTGGGTCGCCGCGGCGCTGGCCTGTTGCAGTGCCAACTGTTGTTTGAGGATGTCGATGGTGTTGGTGATCTCATTGGCCTGCTTCAACAGGTCGGCGCCACGGGCCTTCTGGTAGCTGAGATTCATTATCTGGCTCGCACTTTGGGCGCTGATCTGAAATGGGATGGAGCTGTGGGAGATCGGCGTCCCCAGCGGGCGGGTGATCGACTGCACGAGCGCGACACCGGGCGTGTGCAGCACGCTCTTGGCGACGCGCTCGAGCACGAGCATGTCGGCCGGATTGCGCATGTCGTGGTCGGTTTCGATCATCAGCAGTTCGGGGTTCAGCCGGGCCTGGGAAAAGTGGCGCTCCGCGGCGGCGTAACCGGCCACCGCCGGTGCGTAACCAGGCAAATAGGGGCGGGCGTCGTAACTGGTCTTGTAACCCGGTAGGGCGAGCAGACCGATCAAGGCGAGCAGGCAGGAGACCACGAGAATCGGGCCGGGCCACCGGACGATCGCGGTGCCGATGCGACGCCAACCACGCACGCGGGTCTTGCGTCTCGGCTCCATGAGGCCGAACCTGGTGGCGATCAGAAGCACCGCGGGCCCCAGGGTGAGCGACGCTGCCAGCGTCACGAGCACACCGATGGCCGCCGGGACGCCCAGTGTCTGGAAGTACGGCAGCCGGGTGAAGTACAGGCACGCCACCGCGCCTGCGATGGTCAGGCCGGAGCCGACGATGACATGCACGGTGCCGCGAAACATGTCGTGGTAGGCCGAGATTCGGTCGAAGCCCTTGTTGCGTGCCTCGTGGTAGCGTCCGACGACGAAGATCGCGTAATCGGTGCCGGCCGCGATCGCCAGCAGTGTCAGCAGATTCGTCGCGTACGTTGTCAGCCCGATGATTCCGGCGTTCGCGAGGAACGCGACCACTCCTCGAGCCGCGGCGAGTTCGACCAGGACCGTCACCAGCACGATGAGCGTGGTGCCGATCGACCGGTAGACGATCAACAGCATCACTGCGATCACCAGGAACGTGATCGCGGTGACCTTGTGCGTGCCGGCGCTGCCGACCGCGAAGTTGTCGGCGATGAGCGGTGCCGCGCCGGTCACGTAGACATTGAGCCCCGGCGGCGGCGAGGAGTCCGCGACGACGCTGCGCACCGCGTCGACGGACTCGTTGGCCAGCGCCTCGCCCTGGTTTCCGGCAAGGTACAGCTGTACCAGGGCGGCCTTGCCGTCCTTGCTCTGCGAACCGCCCGCGGTCAGCGGGTCTCCCCAGAAGTCCTGGATGTGCTCGACGTGCTTGGTGTCCTGGGCCAGGCGTCGCACCAGTCCGTCGTAGTAGTGGTGTGCGTCCTCGCCGAGCGGCTGGTCGCTTTCGAGGACGACCATGGCGGCGCTGTCGGACTTGAATTCGTCGAAGACCTGGCCGATGTGGTGCATCGCCATGATCGACGGGGCGTCGGCCGCGTTCATCGACACCGAGCGTTCGGCGCCGACGACCTCCAGCTGCGGCGCGGCGATGTTCGACAGCGCGGCGACGGCCAGCCACAGCAGCAGGATCGGCACCGTCAGCCGGCGGATGAGGCGCGCCATCCGGGTGCCCTCGACCGTCGCTTCTGGGCGCTCTTCCAGGCGGTGCTCGGTCATGCGGTCTTGTCCAGGCAGGAGATGTATCCGTTCACTTTGTCGGTGGACCTCTCGTCCTTCACCACACCGTTGACCGTGATGCGGCAGCCGATGCTCGTTCCGTCCCCTTGCGCACGCAGGTCGGCGAAGAGCGTCGGCTCATCGGTGGTCAACGTCTGCGACCACGGCAGGGGGGCGTCGTCGACGCGTTGGGGTTCGGCGTTCTCGTCGAGGTAGTTGATCGTGGCCACCGATCCCGGGGTGCCGAACACTTCGAACAGCACCCGTTTGGGGTTGTAGCCGGTGTTCTCCAGGGCGTCCGCGCCCGGTCGGGATATGACGTTGTTCGATCCGAAGATGCCGTGCAGGCGGTAGATGCTGAAGCCGACAAGCGCGACCACGATGACCGCCACGACCACCGACCATCGCTGCCTCATCACCCTGCCGACCGAAAAACCGCTCACCCGAAAGCCTTTCGATGTCCGGCGAACACGATCTGGTCCTGGGCGCGCCTGTGCATACCCAGGGATGAAACGGTACGGTACCGTATCTAGGAGCGCAACAAGGGAGGGGTGCGTGCCGACGGAATCCGCGGCCGACGCGTGGGAATCGCGGTGGACCCCGCGCGAGGCAGAACTGCTGGCGATCACGCTGCAGCAGCTGCAACAGCACGGCTACGACCGGTTGACCGTCGAAGCCGTGGCGACACAGGCCAAAGCGAGCAAGGCGACGGTGTATCGGCGGTGGCCGTCCAAGGCCGACCTGGTGCTCGCCGCGTTCGTCGAGGGCACTCGCGTCACCGCCGTCCCGCCCCGCACCGGCTCGTTGCGCACCGACCTACTGGAGATCGGCGCATCCGTGTGCCGGCAGGCGTGCGCACACGGCAGCACCATGCGGGCGGTGCTCAACGAGATGTCGCACAACCCCGGATTGAAGAAGGCGATGCAGGACGAGTTCCTGCATCAACGCAAGCTCGTGATCATCGAGGTGCTGACCGAGGCCGTCGAGCGCGGTGAGATCGACGCGGCAGCGATCAGCGACGAGATCTACGACCTGCTGCCCGGCTACCTCGTGTTCCGGGCGCTGGTTTCGGCGCGCCCGCCGACAGAGGAGACGGTGCGGACTCTCGTCGACGACGTGCTGCTGCCCAGCCTCGGTTACCGGTGACCGGTGCGGGGCGGCTAGGACCGGCCCGCGTTGCGAGCGAGTTCGATCGCGTAGTGGTTCACGAAGCTGCCCACGGCTGGATCACCGCGACCGCATGATCCGTCGGACTCACCGGGACGCTTGATCCACAGGTAGGCATCGGCGTGCGGTCCTGCGGTGGCCGCCGTGGGCGCAGTGCCCAGCGCCCGGCCCCCCGGGTTGCACCAGTAGAGCTCGCCGTCGGCCGGGCCGGCGCCGTTGCGCGAGGTGTCGATCACGTAGTGCGAACCGTTCGTCAGCCCGGAAATGGCTTCGCCGTAACCGATTTCGTCTTCGGTGCTGAAGAAGTTCGCGACATTGAGGCTGAATCCGCGAGCGCGGTCGACGCCCGCCTGCTTGAGTCGCGACGCCATGTCCTCGGCGCTGTGCCACCGCAAGTGGCCGGCGTCGACGTAGACCGCCGCGGCGGGGTTGCGGGTGAGGGTCTCGACGGCGTAGCGGATCAGGTCGTAGCGTTCCTGGCGCTGGTCGTCCGACAGGCAGTCGGCCATGGCGAGGGCGTCGGGCTCGACGATGACCGCCGCCCGCGACGAGCCGATGCCGGCGGCGATGCCGTCGATCCAGGCCCGGTAGTCCGCGTCGGAGCCGAGGCCGCCCGCCGCGAAGCTGCCGCAGTCGCGGTGCGGAATCCCGTAGAGCGCAAGGACCGGTATCGCGCCGGCGGCGTGGGCGTCGCCGACGTAGCCGGCAACCCGGGAGGCGGACGGACCCGGGACGACCCAGAACGCCTGCGGCGTGTTGGCGATCGCGGTCAGCTCCGGGCTCGGCGGCTCGGCGCTCTGCGCCGCGCGCATCGCCGCGGACGTCGGGTTGACGTAGAACGGCGCCCCGGCCAACGGGTTCGCGTCGCTGGCCAGCCGCACCGCCGGTCCCGCATTGAGGCCGAGGCAGGCGACCGCCACGAACGCGAGGAGCGGCACGATCCGCCGCGCGACGGCATGGGTAGCTGAGGTCAACACGTGAAGGAAGGTAGTGGCTGGACGCACGGCGTGCCAATCGCCGCCCACGGCGCGTTAGTGTGCTTCGGTCGGCCTCGTTGAAACGCCGATAGAAAAGTTGAGCTGATTGATGACCGCAGAAGCAGAAGCGTCGCCGCTCGAAGCGCGGGTCGGGCACTGGTACCGGATGGACGGCACCTACCTGGTCGGACGTGAGAAGGTCCGCGAGTACGCCCGCGCCGTGCAGGACTACCACCCGGCGCACTGGGATGTCGCCGCCGCTGCTGAGCTGGGTTATTCGGAGCTCGTCGCGCCGTTGACGTTCACCTCCACTCCCGGCATGACCTGCAATCGCCGCATGTTCGAAGAGATCGTCGTCGGCTACGACACCTACATGCAGACCGAGGAGGTCTTCGAGCAGCACCGCCCGATCGTCGCCGGCGACGAATTGACCGTCGACGTCGAGCTGACGTCGGTGCGCAGGATCGCCGGCAGGGACCTCATCACGGTGACGAACACCTTCACCGACACCTCGGGCGAGCGGGTGCACACCCTGCACACCACGGTCGTCGGCGTGACCGCCGAGGATGTCGATCCGGCGATCAAGACCGCCGTCCAGAACGCGATGATGCACGACGTCGACTTCTCCGGCATCAGCACCTTCGACGCCGACTACCAGAAGGAAGTGCGTCCCGACGGCGACGTGCGGATCGCTGACGAAGGGGGCCGCGCGCCGGGCACGCCGTCGTTCGACGAGGTGAACGTCGGTGACGAGCTCCCGGTGCACCACAAGCGGCTGTCCCGCGGCGATCTGGTGAACTACGCCGGCGTGGCCGGCGATGCCAACCCGATCCATTGGGACGAAGACATCGCCAAGCTGGCGGGGCTGCCCGACGTGATCGCCCACGGCATGCTCACCATGGGGCTGGGCGCGGGGTTCGCCAGCGCGTGGTCGGGCGACCCCGGCGCGGTGACGCGATACGCAGTGCGGCTGTCGGCGCCGGCGATCGTGTCCGCCACCGAGGGCGCGGACATCGAGTTCAGTGGCCGGATCAAGTCGCTGGACCCGCAGACCCGCACCGGCGTCGTGATCGTCGGCGCGAAGTCAGCAGGCAAGAAGATCTTCGGGCTGGCGACGCTGAACGTCCGCTTCCGCTGACGTCGTTGCGGTTCAGCCCGGGACGTTGGCCTTCAACGATGCCAACGCGTTGGTGCTCAGCCGGGCCAGCTCCTCGGCCTCGGCGGAATCCATAGCGGCCGTGAATATTTCGGTCATCCGCCGATTGGTGGCTCGCTCGATCTCGGTGTAGCGGTCGCGCTTGCCTGCGCCGTCGGCGAACGGTTCGGGCCAGCCGAACATCGTGGTGTACTGCAGCCCCTTGTTGAGCATGTGCGCCTCGACCGGGGTGATCCCGGAGATGGTGAGCGCGTTGAAGTGCACTCCGGCCCGCAGTTCGCGCAAGACGAACATCACCTGCAACGCCCGGGCGGCGGCGTCGTCCGCCAACGGCATCGCGCGCCAGCCGGCGAACAGCGGCAATCCGGCGATCGGCGTCGCGGCGATCAGCTTCTCCCCCGACGCGGCGATGCGATCGAGCCCCTCGGCACCGGCCAGGTACTTGCGTCCGAAATCGGCCGTCTGTTCCCAATATCGTTGCGCTGCACCGGCGGCCCCGCGCACGGCGACGCCCTCGTCCCACAGTGCGGCCAGCGCGGTCGGTTCGAACACGGCGAACACCGCGCTGACGGTGCGGCCGCTGGCCTCCCCGAGAACTCCCCCGCGACCGGCGACGTAGCCGGCCAACGGGTTCTGGTAGCCGGCGGCGACACTCTCGGCGAAGGTTTCGGGATGCAGCATGAACACCGCGACGGCCTGTTCCATCGCGGTGCCGGTTGCCGCGACCGCTTCCTCCATGCTCGTGACTCCTTCTCTGTGGGTCCGCTCAGCATGCCAGGTAGCGCTATGTAGCGGTTGGGTTGTGGCCGGTTCTGCCCGCATGGCCTGAGCGGACGAGGGCGTTCCCGGGACGCAGGAAGCCAGGCTGTTGCCGGCGGCGGATCGCCCGCAGGGTACCCATCGGGATGACACGTCGGAAGAAGGCGCCGGCATCGAAGGTCGCGCGCACTTCCTTGACGTAATCGCTTGGCAGGCCGAAGCGAATCAGCCCTTGGCTGACGTCGATGAGATCCGCGCGCCGGACCGCCTCCACCAGTGGAGCGCCGGGACCGTACCGCAGGAGGCGATGGTGCTGAGCGATGATGACCGCCAGCTCTTCGGACCACGCTTGGCGGCCGGCGGCTTTCAGCCACTCGTCCTGCGCCTCGATCGAGGGCACCAGGTAGTCGAGGGTGTCGAACGCCGCGAGATCGTGGAACGCGACGGAGATGGCCAGCTTGTCGTCGCGCTCGGGAACAGCGGGACTGAGCGCCCGAGCGAAGTTCACGACGCGGTACACGTGCGCCTTGTAGGCGTCCCAGCCTTCGTCGTCGCCGTGCGCGCGGTGACGGTTCGCCTCCAGGATCTCTTCGGCGAGCGGCAAGTCGCGAACGATGTCCGGCGTCGTCATTGCCCGGACGCTACGCGTCTGGCGACGCCTAAATGGTTGATTGCCCGCACCACATGCGTGGGATCACCCAGTTAGCGTGCGGGACGGCGGTTCTGCGCTAGCGCTGCCGAGAATGCCCGCGTACCGAGCGACAAATGCACGGGTACCGCTGCGGCATCGACGATTGTCGCTCGGTACGTGGGCAATTCACGTAAGCACTTCTGGACCAGCCTCCGGTCGGATCAGAACAACGGGACCCACACGCCGAAGTACCAGAAGCCCCATCCGCCGAATACCGGATTGAAGACCGGTATGGCGGTGTAGCCGTTGTACGCGAATGGTCCGAAATCAACACGGGCAACGGTTACGTCCCGCGGCGGGCCGTCGTATTTGCGGTTCCAGCCGCCAGGAGGCGGTGCGCCGTCCCAACCATGTGCAGGCGCGGGCCCCTCCCAGTTCGGCGGAGGTCCGCCCGGGGCGGGACCGTCATTCCAGCCCGGTCCTCTTTCCGCCGGCGGCGGCGGCGCTCCGTTGTCCGGCGTGCTGAAGCCGTGCGGTGCATCCGTAGGGCCGCCGACCTGGTCATTACCGCGGTCGAACCGTCCCCTGGGGGCATCCTGCGCGGGCTTGTTGGAGTTGTCGGGCGCGCCGGCGCCCGGCGCGCCGCCCGGCTGGTGCTCGTTGCCGTTACCCGGCTGGTGCTCGTTGCCGTTGCCGGGCTGCTCCTGATTGCCGTTGCCGGGTTGGTGCTCATTCCCGTTGCCGGGCTGGTGCTCGTCGCCGGGCTGATTCTGCGTCCCATTACCCGGCTGATTCCCGTTGCCCTGTGGGCCTTGCTGCGAGTTGTCCTGGGGCGACTGCTGTGGCGCATTGTTTTGCGGCCCCTGCGGCGCATTGCCCTGACGTGACTGACCGGTGTCCTGCGGACCTTGGGGTGAGTTGCCCTCCGGCCCTTGTGCACCGCCTTGCTGTCCGCCGGGTCCTCCCGGGCCGGGCTGGCAGTTTGACTGGTTCGTCTGGTCGCACGGCGTCGCGCCGGCGATCCCGCCGCCTGCCAGTAGTGCCGAGATACCTAGACCGGCGGCGACTGCTGCCGCACCGCCGGTGCGCCTGACATACATATTCATTCCCTTCGTCCCGACCTCGATTTTGCGTACATCCGCCAGTCAGCATTGAGCGCAGTGGAACCGGCGATCGAGCCGGCGAACGCTTACGGTAGGTCACCGGCAAGGGGCGCAAATACCCATAAGTCGGCGGAGGAAACGCGGCGACGTCCGCCGGGCCGGGTCTG
Organism: Mycobacterium sp. E740; assembly: GCF_001672895.1. Classification (GTDB taxonomy): domain Bacteria; phylum Actinomycetota; class Actinomycetes; order Mycobacteriales; family Mycobacteriaceae; genus Mycobacterium. The sequence goes on along the minus strand of NZ_LZKP01000107.1, from coordinate 53,702 downwards.
TACCGTCGGAAACAGCCTCCACCAGCAGATATTAGCCAACATGTGAATTGTTATGTCGCAGCTGTGAATTCGTTAAGTGCGTGGTTGTGGACGACGACTCAGTAGCCGTTTGGCCGCTGCGCCTTCACGGTTGGTTTCGCGGTCGGTATCGGCATCGTCGAGGGTGGCGGCGTCGACGTCGTGGTTTCACCGGCTGACGACGCTGAGCTCTCCGCCGGCCCAAATCCGATCTGCAATGTGAATGCACCCAGGAAGGTCAGCGCGCCGGCCGCGATCACACCACAGAGCAACGTGACACGCTGAAATCGGTTCGTTCGCAAGACAGGCTCCTTTCCCTCGCGATACCACTGTTCCTACTGCCTGAACCTGAAAGAACGCTGAAATGATCCGGGAGGCTGTAGCGGCCACACAGCGAATACTCAGCAAGCAGGCCTGCCAGGTAGTCATTGAGGTAGCGTGCGACGTAGCGGCGCGGCGCGACAACGTGACTCGAGAAGGGCGGCGACGGTGGCCGACGCAGATCGAGGCAGAGCGGCACTGCTCGTAGTGAGTCTCGCGGCCATCGCGGTGATTTCGGCGCCGCCCGCCGATGCGCGGCCTACCTGCCGCGACACGGGCGCCACGACGACTTGCCAAACCAACGGCAGCGTGTCGATCAAGTCGCGGCCGCCCACAGTGGCACCGCCCGCGAACGAGCCCGTGGTTCCATGGGGCGGCGTACCCAACCGTGCTCGTCGGCCGGCTGTCAGAGGAAATTGAGCGTCCGCCGATCCGGCAGCTCGCTCAGTCGTCCGCCGAGCTCCTGGCGACGAAGTCAGAGCCGTGCGTATCAGCCTGCGCCGCAAGCATTCTGCGCTGTTTTCGCTTGCCCTGTGCCACGACGAGGGGCACGGCACGCAAGCCGATCTGCGGTGCAGCGGACGCGAGCCTGGCGACGATGCCACGCCAACGGGGCAGGGCGCTCACCGGGCGCGGTCTGTCCAGCACGCGGCCCACCGCCTCGACCACCTGCTCCGGCTGCAGCAGCGTTCCGGAGAACGAAAGTGCCGATCCCGGGTCGTCGAGCTTGTCGTAGAGCATCGGTGTCCAGATTCCGTCGGGGCATATGCATGAGATGTCGATGCCCTCGATCCCGGCCAGGCGCAGGTCCGCAATGGTACTGAGGCTGAAGCCGATCACCGCGTGCTTGGAGGCTGCGTACACCGCCTCGCCCGGCACCATCGTGAGGCCGGCGAGCGACACGATGTTGACGATGTGACCGCCGTCGGCCTGCATCGCTTCGATAGCTGCGATGGTGCCGTTGATGGTGCCGATCGCGTTGACGTCGATCATGAGCCGACGTGCCTCGCCGGACTGCTCCCACGCCGGGCCGGTGTGCAGAACGCCGGCGTTGTTGACCCACACCTCCAGCCGCCCAGCCAGCGCGACGATCCTGTCGCGGGCTGCTGCGACCTGCGTCTCGTCGCGAACATCGAGGGTGAACGCCGTGGCGCAGTCGCCCAGGTCCGCTGCCGTCGCCCGCGCCGCCCCGTCGTTGAGGTCGGTGACGAGGACGTGGTGCCCGCGAGCGGCGAGTTCGGCGGCAATCAGCTTGCCGACGCCCCGGCCGGCGCCCGTGACGACAGCTCCTCCCCGCGCGTTCACGTCCGGCGGGGTTCGATAGTGCCGTAGGAGATCCCGCCGTGCACATAGGTCGGCACCACCGGCCAGAACCGCTTCCACGGCGCCAGCTCGGTGGAGGGCAGGATCTGCAACCAGCGGGGGTCGTCCTTGCACGGATCGGCCAGCGTCTTCTCCTTGACCATCGAGTCGTACTGGTCCAGGGAATCCTCGAGAGTGTTCGCGTTCGGGCAGATCTCGCGCCCGAACTTCTCGTGATAACGCCGCACCCCGGGGATCTTCGAGAGCTCGGGCTGCCAATTGTCGAGCGAGATACCGTTTTCCGATGACACCCAGACGCCGTTGGGGGTGTTGAGCACCAGCGAGTGGTTGCCGTCGGTGTGGCCGGGGGTCCACAACAGCGCGATGCCGGGACCGAGCTCGATGTCGCCGTCGAAGGTGACGAACTTGTCGGGGTCCACACCGCTGAGGCCTTCGTCGACGTACCACGCCCACTGCATCGGGTGCAGCGACTGCAGCGTCGCCAGCTCGCGGCTGTGAACGAGCATCTTCGCGTCGCCGAAAAGCGGTGTGCGCGGGGCTGATTCACCCTCGATCACTTCAGTCGACCCGAGGATCATGCGCGGATCCTGCACGTGCAGGTGATCGAACGTGCAGAAGTCGATGTCGGCCGGGGTGAGACCGAGTTTGGGCAGGATCTCGTCGGGATCGTTGTAGTACTTCAGGATGGCTTTCTGAACGAGGTTGCCGCCCGGGATGTTGTCGGTCAGCTTCGCCAAGTTGCGGTAGAACGGCGCTTCGGCGGAGCCGTCGGGCACCGTCGGCTCGAACACCAAGGTCCGAGGCGTGCCGTTCCAGTCGTCGTACTGCACGACGATCATCCGGTTGATCATCGAGATCAGCGGCAGCGTCGGCACCGACACCGCGTCGTGGAACGCGTAGTTGACCGGGTAGGGGGCCGCGGCGATGTCGACCGACTTCACCGCCCGCACCTGTCCCTGGGACTTGAATCGCGTCTTGTACTCAGCGGCGGCCTCGCGGACCGCTTTCAGCCGCTCACCGCGCGGCCATACGTCGTGCACGCCGTCGAACTCGGGGATCGGGCGCGCGCCGATGGCGGTGAGGGTCGTCGATTCGGCGATTTTCTGGTTCACGATGCAAAGCTCCTCGTTGGGCTGGATACCTCGAGAGTGCCCGCAATCACCGCAAGGTACTTGACCCAACGCGACAAACTTTTAACCCTGCGCGACAGGTGGCCGGCTTCGAAGTACCCGCGGACCAACGCCGAACCACCGGCGTACCGCGCGCGTCAGCGCCGATTGCTCGGAGAACCCGACCAGCGCGGCGACCTGGGTGAACGGCATGTCGGTGGTGGTGATGTAGCGGTAAGCAGCGTCGCGGCGGACGCTGTCGAGTACCGCGGCGTACGACGTGCCCTCGGCAACCAGCCGGCGTTGCAAGGTACGCGGATTCATAGCCAGCAGACGCGCGACGCTCCCGATCACGGGCTCCGACGATCCGAGGCGTTCGGCAACGGCCGAGCGCACGCGTGACGTCATCGTGGCGCTCGGGTCGACGTACTTGCCGGACAGGTATTCCACCGCAAGCGTTCGGATCGTCTCGTTGGCGCTGAGAAAGCGTTCGTCGAGCACCCTGCGTTCCACTCGTAGCGCGGCAGGCGAGATGCCGAACTTGACATCCGCACCGAAGAAGCCGGTGTAGCGCGACATCCGGGAGACCTGGATTGGCACCGACCAGAGCCTGGGCGACGTGGTGCAGGACTCCGACCCCGAGTTCCATTGCCTGCGGTGAGTACGGGGACTCGCGCAGATCCTTGCGATATGTCACCGCGACGACACCGGCAGCCCCCAGGGGATCTGGCTCGATGGCAATCGACAGCGCTGGGCTGTGCACGAACATGAACTGCGATGCGCACCGGATCGCCTCGGCCACGTTCGACGACGCCTCGATCGCCAGGGCCAGCGGACCGAGGATGGTGATGTCCTGCGAATCCGCCAGTCGCAGACCGAAATCGGGGCAGTCGAGTTCATGCGCCGCGGCGTCGAGCATCCGGTCATGAGCCGTGATGGAGATCAGCCCATCGTCGGACTCCACGGCGGATGCTGCGATCCCGAAGCGGGCTAACAGCTCGACCGGGTTCCCGCCGAGCTCCCGCACCAGCGGCGCGAAGCCCCGAAGACTCGCGGCGCGGATCAAGGGGCCCATGTGCCCAGTTAAGAGCGCGCCGGCCGGGACCACAAACCCTCGGGCTCGTCGCACCGAGTGCGGCGAATACCGTCGCCGAGGCGTCGTCGGCGGCAGTACTGTCGATACAGCTGACTTGTCGAACGTGGGGAGGACAAGAATGCGCGGCGAGCAAGGTGCAGTGGTGGCTCAGTTGACCGCGCTGGTGGGGGACCTGCAGCGACGCCCCCCAGGCATTTCCGGTGGTATGAGCGAAATCGTCGACAGCGCCGCGCGCCATGTTCCCGGCGCTCAGTACGCGGCAATCACCGAGGTTCGCGAGAACTCGAAGATCGCGACCATTGCGCCGACTGGCCGCGAGCCTGTGCTCCTCGACGAGATACAACAGCGGCATTGGGAAGGCCCGTGCGTCTCAGCGGCATGGGAGCACCACACCGTCCGCGTCGACGATCTGGATGCCGACACTCGCTGGCCGAACTTTCGCCGCGATGCGCTCGCCGAGACCTCAGTGCGTTCGATCATGGCGTTCGAGTTGTTCGTCGGCAAAGTAGTCACAGGCGCGCTCAACTTCTACGCCGACTCTCCTAGGGCCTTCGACGAGGACTCCCTCGAGCTCGGGATGATCTTTGCGACGCACACAGCGCTGGCGTGGTCGGTGCTGCGGCGCGACGAGGAGTTTCGCAGCGCGCTGGCCTCGCGCGATCTCATTGGTCAAGCCAAAGGCATGATCATGGAACGGTACAGGATCGACGCTGTCGGAGCGTTCGAACTACTCAAGCGGCTCTCGCAGGAGTCCAACACCAAGTTGGTCGAGGTCGCACAACGCGTCGTCGCTGCCGAATGACGTCCGCCGCACTCACGTGGGATTCCGTGGTGCGATTGGCCGTCATAGCGACCGGCTGATGATCTCCTTCATGATTTCGCTTGTCCCGCCGTAGATCTTGGTCACCCGCGCGGCGGCATACATTCGCGCGATCGGGTACTCCATCATGTAGCCGTAGCCGCCGAAGAACTGCACGCAGCGGTCGACGACGTCGATGGATCTGTCCGCGGCGATCAGCTTGGCCATCGACGCAGTTGCCGGGTCATTGTGTCCGTCGATGTACTGCTGGATGCAGTGGTCGACGGTCGTCTTGATCGACAACACTTCGGCTTTCAGTTCGGCCAGCGCAAAGCGGTTGTGCTGGAACGAGATCAGCGGCTTGCCGAACGCCTCGCGCTGCTTGCTGTAAGTGATCGCCTCCAACAGCGCCGCTTCGGCCATCCCCGCGCATGTCGAGGCCAGGATGAGCCGCTCGCGGGCCAACTGTTCCATCAATTGATAGAACCCCAGCCCCTCTTTCGCGCCGAGCAGGTTGGCCACCGGCACCCGCATGTCGGTGAAGAAGAGTTCACGGGTGTCCTGGCCGTGCTGGCCGACCTTCTCCAGTAGCCGGCCGCGCTCGAAACCCGGTAGGGCATCGGTGGTCTCGGCGACGATAAGCGAGATGCCCGCGGCGCCCTCGTTCGGATTCGTCTTGGCGACGATCACCAGAAGATCACACAGACTGCCGTTGGAAATGAACGTCTTGGAGCCGTTGATGACGTAGTCGTCGCCGTCGCGGATCGCGGTGGTACGCACGGCCTGTAGGTCCGAACCGGTGCCGGGCTCGGTCATCGCAATGGCGAGCACGGCCTCACCGCTGATGATCTTCGGCATCCACCGTCGACGTTGCGCGTCGTCGGCGTAGGCGTTGATGTAGTGGGCCACGATCGGCGAGTGCACCGCCCACCCGGATGCGGTGTCGTGGGCGAGCGAAAACTCCTCTGCGACCACAGCCGAGTACCCGAAGTCACCGCCCAACCCACCGAACTCTTCGGGCAGGTCGAGACCCAGCAGGCCGGCATCGCCCAACTTGGTCCAGAACTCGCGGTCGACCTGGTGGTTCTTCGCCCAGCGCTCCTGGTTCGGGGTGGCCTCCTTGCGGAGGAACTCCGCGGCGTGTCTGCGCAACTCGCGGTGGGCATCGGTCTCCCAGGTGGCGCGGTAGGCGGGAAACAATTCCGACATCGCTGGTTCACTCCGTTCAGTGGGTGTGCGCCAGTATGACTGACACGCCCAGAGCATCTGGTGGGCCGCCGGTTCGTCGGCGGCATTTGCATCATTCGTCGAGGATCGCCACCGCCCGGGTCCAGCCGGCAGAGGCAGCGTGCACCTTCACCGGGAAGCAGCAGATCTGGAAGCCGCTGTCGGGCAATGACTCCAGGTTGTGGAGTTTCTCCAGATGGCAGTAGCCGATCTCGCGTCCGGCGCGGTGGCCCTCCCAGATGATCGACGGGTCCCGCTCACGTGAATATCGTTGGGCCGTATAGACAAACGGCGCGTCCCAGCTCCATGCGTCGGTGCCGGTCAAGCGCACACCGCGCTCCAGCATCCACAGCGTCGCCTCCCGGCCCATCCCGCAGCCCGACGAGACGTAGTCCGCCTCGCCGTAGCGGGCGCCGGCCGCCGTGTTGACCACGACGATGTCGAGAGGCTGCAGTTCGTGGCCGATCCGGTCGAGCGCGCGGGCCACGTCGGTCGCGGTGGCCACGTAACCGGCTTCGAAGTGCCGGAAGTCGAGTTTCACCGCTGGGCGCAAACACCATTCGAGCGGAACCTCGTCGATGGTGATTGCCGGCGCACCCCCGTCCATCGTCGAGGCGTAGTGGTAGGGCGCATCGAGATGGGTGCCGTTATGGGTGGTGATCCGGACCCGTTCGATCGCCCACCCCTCGCGATCGGGTAGGTCATCCACCGTCGCACCCGGAAAGAAGGAGACAACCTCGGCGGCGGTCTCGCCGTGGTTGTAGTAGTCGATCTCCGGGAGATGGCCCGGCGGGTCAGACGCAATCCCAGCCTGTAACGGCACCGAGATGTCGACAAATCTCCGCATTCCGACTCCCTCTCCCATCGCCTGCTGTGAGGCGACATTAGTTCCCATGACGCCGTCCGCGGGCGTTCTCACTCGTCTAATCTCGCGGTGATCGACCGCGCCGCAGCAGCCCGGAAGGACAACGATGAGCACCTACCTGCCGGACCCCGCCGTCGAGAAGAGCACGCTGCGGAAGGTGAGCCGGCGGCTGATCCCGTTCCTCGTGCTGCTCTATTTCGTCAACTATCTCGACCGCGTCAACATCGCGTTCGCCGGGCCGAACGGCATGAACGAGGAACTCGGAATGAGCGCCGAGGTGTTCGGCTTCGCCTCCGGAATCTTCTTCCTCGGCTACTTGCTGCTCGAGGTGCCCAGCAACATCGCCCTGCACAAGTTCGGCGGCCGGCGATGGATAGCGCGGATCATGCTGACGTGGGGGATCATCAGCGCCGCAATCGCATTCGTACCCAACACCGAAACACTGATCGTCCTGCGCTTCCTCCTCGGCGTGGCCGAGGCGGGCTTCTTTCCCGGCATCATCCTCTACCTGACGTTCTGGTTTCCCGAACGGCAGCGCTCGCGCGCCGTATCGCTGTTCATGATGGCCGTACCGGTGTCCACAGCCGTCGGGTCGACGGTCTCGTCGCTGGTCATCGATTGGGGGCACGGGTTGTTCGGCCTCACCGGCTGGCGCGTCATGTTCCTGGCCGAAGGGCTGCCGGCCGTCGTGCTGGCTGTGGTCTGCTGGTTCTACCTCACCGACCGGCCCACCGCGGCGAGCTGGTTGACGAACGGCGAAAAGCAGTGGCTGGAAACAACATTGGAAGCGGAGCGGGTGCTGGCGGAAGCCGGCGGTCACTGGCCGCTGAAGAAGGCGCTGGTCCATCCGCGGATACTTGCCCTGGCGTTCATCTACTTCGCGATCACCTACGGGCTCTATGCGGTCGGATTCTTCCTGCCGACGATCGTCGCCGGGTTCCAGCAGGAGTACGGCGTCCACCTCGGCGTCATTCAGCGCGGGTTGGTCACCGCGGTTCCGTACGTCGTGGCGGCCGTGGTCATGGTGCCCTGGGCGCGGCATTCGGATCGGACCGGTGAACGCGTCTGGCATGTCGCGATCCCGGCGATCGTCGGCGCCGTGTCCATTCCGGCGGCGCTCTACATGACCAACGTCTACCTTGCGATGTTGGCCGTGACCTTGTGCACGTGCGCTGTCATGTGCGCGTTACCGGTGTTCTGGTCACTGCCGTCCGCCTTCCTCACCGGAGCAGCGGCCGCCGGCGGGATCGCACTGATCAACTCGCTGGGCAACCTCAGCGGGTTCGGAGGGCCCTACATCACCGGCTGGCTCACCGGGCTGACCGGCAACAGCAAGGTCGCGCTGTGGGTTGTGGGCGCGCTGTCGTTGGCGGCCGCCGCGCTGGTCGTCGCCCTGGGCAGCAGGCCCCGCGAGGTGCAGATCGCCGGCGGAACGGGTACCGATTGTCTATGACACCCGACGAAGCGGCTGTTTCGAGCGACGCGATCGGACGCCCCAGAGTTCTCATCATCGGCGGAGGGTTCGGCGGCCTGTTCTGCGCGCGCCGACTGGGCCGCCTCGACGTGGACGTCACGCTGCTCGACCGCGCGGCGTGCCACGTATTCCAGCCACTGCTCTACCAGTGCGCGACAGGGACGTTGAGCATCGGTCAGATCAGCCGGTCGCTGCGGGAGGAACTGTCGCACCACGACAACGTCAAGACGCTGCTCGGCGAGGCCATCCGGCTCGACGCCGACGCGCGTCACGTCACGGCGCGCCGACCCGACGACTCGACTTTCGATGTCGACTACAACTATCTGGTGATCGCTGCGGGCATGCGCCAGTCCTACTTCGGCAAGGAGGAATTCGTAACTTGGGCACCGGGCATGAAGACGCTCGACGACGCGCTCAGCATCCGCCGTCGAGTCTTCGCAGCCTTCGAGATCGCCGAGACGTTGCCACCGGGGCCGGAGCGCGACGAATGGCTCACGTTCGCCGTCACCGGCGCGGGGCCCACCGGCGTCGAATTGGCCGGGCAGATCCGGGAACTGGCGACCCGCTCGCTGGCGAACGAGTTTCACAGCATCGAACCGCAGGACGCGCGGGTGCTGCTGTTCGACGGCGGCGACCGGGTGCTCAAGACTTTCTCTCCGTCCCTCGCCGAAGGGGCGACGCGCACGCTCGAGGAGCTGGGTGTGGAGATGCACTTCGGTGTGCACGTGAGCGACGTCCGGCGCGACGGCGTGACCGCGAGCCCGAAGGGCGGCGGCCCGGACGAGGACTACGCCACGCGCACAGTGCTGTGGACCGCAGGCGTGGAGGCGGTGCCGTTCGCGCGGCACGCCGCGGAAGTGCTTGGCGCCGAGACGGATCGATCGGGGCGTATCGCAGTCGAGCCGGACTTGTCGGTGTGCGGGCACTCCGAGGTGTTCGTCATCGGTGACCTCGCCGGGCGCGACGGGCTGCCCGGAGTCGCGGAGAACGCCATGCAGGGCGGCCTGCACGTCGCCGCGTGCATCCGCCGCGATCTGCGCGGACGGCGGCGCAAGGACTACCGCTACCGCGACCTCGGGTCAGCGGCGTACATCAGCCGAGGCCATGCCCTGCTGGAGGCCGGCCCGGTGAAGCTGAGAGGTGTGCTCGGCTGGCTGGGGTGGGGCTTCATCCACATCGCGTTCCTCACCGGCGTGCGCAACCGGTTCAGCACCGTCGGGACGTGGCTGGCGACGATCGCGCGGGCCAACCGCAGCGATCGCTCCTTCATCCTGGGCGGCTCCGGCCATCCCGAGGAGCCCTACACCTGGGAGTCACCAGTGCACCAGGGCTACAACGAGCCGCAGGGCAGCTCGCGCCGCGACCAGAGCGCGGCCGGTTAGCGGGCCGGGCTTGAAGCACGTGTGAAATACGTTGAGCGCATGGGCTGCACGCGACTGCATCCCCCGTTAAGAAACCGTTAGCGGCGGTGTCTCGCCGGAGATTATGCGCTAGACCGGTGGGGTGAGGAAACGCCATCGATGCTCTGCAGCCGACGAGACTCGCTGGATCCACGGCCTGAACAGCTTTTTCACGTGGGGCTTCGCCGTGTGGTTGTTCGTGGTGCTCATGTCCAAGGATGTGCTGGGAATCTGGCCGGCACTTGTCGTGTGGACAAGCCTGTACCTGGCCACGGCAGTACTCGCTGAGTGGCGCATCCAACTGCGTTCGCACCGTACCCGGAGCACCGTGCTGGCGTCTCACAGGCATAGTTCGTGACCTTTCGGAGGGAGAACCAGACCGCATGCCGTGGCGTTCACTTGTAGGAGTCGGCGGCCTGGCGGCAGTGCTGATAGGCGTCGTCGGCCTCATCACCCCGGTACCGATCCACGTCGAATCGGTGCACCTGTTGTGTGGCACCGCAATTGCGCCGGGATCTTCCGCCGCTGCCGATGCATTTGGTGACGAGCCCGTCGCCGAGGAATCCGATGACTTGTGTCAAACCGCGCTGCGCCACCGTCGTCTTTGGACAGTCGGTCTCACTACGACGGGCGTCGTCGTACTCATAGCGGCCGCCGTTCACAAGCCGCCGTACCGCCGCTCGCTCCGATGAGGAATTCGAAATAGGCAGTCACAGAGCGGATTAAGCACCGTTCAGGTTTGGTGCTCCCGAGGTCTAGTCACTCGCGCCCGACTGTCTCACGTCCTCGGTTGGCAGAACCGGATGGTGTTGGAGAACGGGTCGATGACTTCCATGGTCGGCCCGCCTGGCGAGTCGGCATCGATGTCGGGATTCATCCGAGAGTAGTTCCTCGCGCGGAGCTCCCTGTGTAATGCAGAGATGTCACTCACCGGCACCCAGACGGTCGAACCCGGGCTACCGTCGCCGTGGTGCTCTGACACGTCCAGCACGAAGCGGTCGCGCCGCAACCGCATGTAGAGAGGCATTGCGTCATCGAAGCGGTGCTCCCACTCGACGGTGAAATGCAAGTAGCCGACGTAGAATTCGCGCGCACGGTCCTCGTCGAGGCTGCGGAGAACGGGAACCGGTGCACCCATTCCCCGGTGTGCCCCCAGCCGCGCGGACGCGGTGTTCCAATTTGTGAAGCCCAATTGTTGGGCCACAATCTCCAGAGCCTTCGACTGCTTGAGGCCCACGTGCGGTAGTTGGTCGCGAAGCACTCGGGCGGCGCGTTTGGCATCAGCGAGGGTCAAATCCATCTCATCACCTACGTTTCCGGTGCCGGAAGGCAATTCAGTGCCCGCGTTACTGACCTGTCATGGCACCGTGGCTCGTAGACGAGTGATGTGTGACCATTCCCGATGTGTTCACCTCACCGATTTCTCGGTGCGGGCGGCGGGTCACATCGAACCCATGCGGCGACGCTACGCAATGCCGGCAGGAGATTCAACGGTTGGGCTCGAACAGCGTGGCCGTGTGGCAACCGGCACTCAATTCAACCTCGGCCCGCGCGCCACACCGTCAACAGCAGTAACTTTGGTTAACATCACGCCATGCGGGACGCGTCTGGGGAATTCGACCTGCGCGCGTCCCGGATTTCTCGGCGTGAGGCGCTGCGCTATGCCGCTGCCGCGTCGGCGCTGGCCGGCCTGGGCGTCGCATCGGCGGGTGCCGGGGCGCCTCCGGCGTCTGCCGCAGCTCCAACGCTCATCGACTACGCCGCGCGTCAGATTCCGGCCCAGGACATTCGAGCCGCCGGCCACGCGGGGGTGATCAACTACGTGTCGACGTCGCGGCCCGGCTCGACTTTCGGCGCCAAACCGATCACGTTGCCCTACGCGAAGTCGCTGACGGCCGCCGGCTTGGTGATCGTCAGCAACTACCAATACGGGAAGCCGGGCGGGACAGCACCCTCAGATTTCACCCGCGGATACGCCGGTGGCGTCGCCGACGCGAAAACCGCCTGGCAGCTGCATACCGCCGCCGGTGGCGGTCGGAGTGCTCCGGTCTTCTTCAGCGTCGACGACGACATCGACCGCCAAGCGTGGAACGCCTTGGTACTGCAGTGGTTTCGCGGAATCAATTCGGTGATCGGCGTGCAGCGCACCGGAATCTACGGCGGCATCAAGGCGTGCCAGTGGGCTGCGGCCGACGGCGTCATCGGGCGGTCGGGGTCGCCCGGCCGCGTGTGGGCGTGGCAAACCCGATCCTGGTCGGGCGGTCAGGTATATCCGGCAGCAGTCCTCTATCAACGCATCATCGACACCGCGTCGAATCCGGGACCGGTGGTCGGCGGCGTCCGCGTCGACGTCAACGATGTGCTGGCCCAAGACTGCGGCCAGTGGAACCTGCATCCCTGACGTCGGGTGAGCTGCTCAGCCTCGTGGCGTCACGGTGATGTGCACGTGGTCGTAGTGGCCGTACCCCGATGCTTGGGGACCGGCTGGCGTGTAATAAGTGCCGCGCCAGATCACGTCCTGCAGCCCGAATCGGCCCGCATTGCTCATCGCGAACGCGAGGATCTGGTCGCCGAGCGCGATGCCCTCGGGGCTCTCGGGGTTGGGAATCATAATGTCGATGGCCAGTCCGCTGGGATGCCACGGCTTCGAATCCGGGCGTACGCCGTCGATTTCGGCGATCTGAGGGAACTGGTGGCTGACGGCCCGCGCCGCGACGATCGTGTTGGGCTGCAGTCCCGCCTCTGACGCCACACCGACGGGCAGCGCTTCCGGGATGTCCACGACAGCCGCCGACGGAGGCTGGCCGGGCATCGCGTTGAGGAGGGGGTTGGCCGGAGCGGGCGCACTCGGCGGGGGCGCGTTGTCGACGATCGCTTGCTGCTGCGGTGTCAGTGCCGCGTACTGTGCCTGCGCGGCCGCGATCTGTCGCAGCAGCTCGCTCAGCTTGGCCTGCAGCTCTGCGCGCACCGCGGCGGCCGAGTCCGCCGCGACGCGGGCGTCGTCGGCCGATCTCTCCGACGCCCGGGCTGCGGTGGCCGCGCGCTCGCGTGCCGACTGGTAGGCCGCCAACTGATCGGCGATGCCAGCGCCGACCGTCCGTTGCATCGACAACTGATCGATCAATTGCTGGGGGGAAGTCGCGGTGAGCACCGCCGCAAACTGACCGTCGCGCCCGCTGGTGTAGTTCATTGCCGCGATTCCATTGACAGCGGCCTGATACGGCTCGAGTTGGGAGTTAGCGGCCTGGAGCGCTGCCAGGTCGGCGCGGTGGCGGCCGTCGGCGGCTGCTTGTTCGGCCGCCTTGGCGTCGGCATCGCGCTGGGCCGCCGTGACGGCCTCGCGACTCTGCACCGCCTGCCGGGACAACTCGTTGAGCCTGGCCAGAGCATCAGCCGCCGGGTCAGCGTGGACGGCGCTCATCGAGATGCCCAGCACTAGTACTGCGGTTGCACAACCGCACACTGTTCGCCGAAACGAGTGGCGCATCCCCGTCACGCGGATTGTCACGATCCTTGGTCGGTCTTCAGGCCGATCCCGGCCCGCTGTCGATGTCCCGGGCAAGGCTACGAACTGACGTCACGGATGTCTATTCGACGGTCGATGCAACTCGTGTCAGTTGAGGATCTCCCCTCGCTGGCTTGAGAGCACAGACAGCCGTTCCCGCCACATCTGCAACTGCTCAGGCGTCAGTCGCGTCCACTCGGTGATCTCGCCGACGATCCGCAGCGGCGCCGTACTGCGGTACGACCGAGTGGGGTTGCCGGGGAACTTCTTGTCGGTCACGTTCGGGTCATTCTCGAACTCGCCGGTCGGCTCTACTTCGTACACCCGCGGAAGGGCTTGGTCGCCGGCGAGTTCTGCGGCGATCTCCGCAGCAAGTCCAGCGCCGTCAACGAGAGCGGTGAAGTAGATGTGGTTCATCACGATCTCGGGACGGTAGTTCGATCGATGACCCGCGGTGAGCAGGTCACCGACCCTCAACTGCGCGATCGTGCCATGGAAGAAGGGGCCGTCATCGAGCGGTTTGGACACCGGGATTCCTTCGGTCGGGCTGCTGAGACACGCAAGCATGCAGCATCACCCCGGTCTTGCCGCAAGCCCCCCATCAGGCCTTATCCTGAAAGTAGAAGTTCGCCGCGGTTTCGCGTGTGTGGCGTTGGTGTCACTCGTTTTTTCCGGCGCGCTTGGGCGAGACGTGCATGGTGATCCGAGCGGTGACGAATACGGTGCCGGAGGTGTCTCGCACCTCGACGGGGACGACGAGTTGTTCTGGCGTGTCCCCGAAGTGTGGGATCGGGTCGAGCTGTGCCACCGCGGTCACGGCTGTGACGCCCTTGGCGTGGTATTCGACGGTCATCCCGACGGGTATCCAGCGGTGGGTTGTCGGGATGGTGACCTCGGTCATCACGCCTGCGGCGATCTCAGCCATGTTGCACGAGGCGATCGCATGATAAGTGCCCAGATGGTTGTGAACACTCCTCCGATTGGGGCCCTCGACACGGCAAAGCCCGGGCTCCAAAGCGACGATGCGGGGGTGAACTGAGCGGAAGTACGGTGCCTTCCAGCACAGCGCCTGGCTGAAGATGCGGTCTCCAAAAGGTATGCGTTGCAGTGTGTCCCAGATTCGGAGATTGGCGCTGCGCGCCGACTGCGCGGTCATCGGCCGTCTGCCAGTGCTGCTGACACCGCGGCGTACATCGTTGTCTTGATCGCGCCGAGGGTGCCGGGATTCTTCCCGAGGATGGGTTGTACGCGGTTGATCGCTGCGTCGACGACCTCACCTTCCGGTGCGGTGTCGTCGACCAGGGCGGCGGCAAGGGCGTGCGGGCCGCCGTAACGGTGTCCGGTGGTCATCGCGGTGACGGCGGTCTGCGGGGGCACCTTGGCTTGGATGAGTGCAGCCATTCCGGCAGTGAAGGGGATCTGGATGTCGACTTCGGGGAAACAGAAGTAACCGCGATCCTCACGCATCACCCGAAAGTCGTGAGCCATGGCCAGCATTGAGCCGGCGCCGAAGGCGTGTCCGTTGACCGCGGCGACCGTGGGCAGCGGGAAGGTCAGTACCCGGCCCAGCAGCCCGTGCACGCGGTCGACATACCAGCTCAGGCGGTCGCTGTTGGCGCCGAGCCAGTCGAGGTCCAGACCGTTGGAGTAGAACTTGCCCGTGCCGGTGGTGATCAGCGCGTGCGCGTTCTTCGCTACCTCGGCAAGTTGGGTGTCGAGGGTGTCGAGTTGTTCGGGAGAAAATCGGTTCGCGTCATCGCCGAGATTCAACACGGCGATCTTGTCTCGGTACTCCAGGGTGGAGGGCATCGGCGAGGTCCCTTCTGTCGAGATCGGTTGTACGGGTGGGGTTTAGACGTTGTCCGGTGGAATGGACAGGACAGCTCGCACGGCTGCGGCGAGCCGTTCGCGTGCCGAGCGGTCAGCGGGACCGTTATGCCGCAGCAGCAACGCCGTGGGCAACGAGACCACGCAGTCGCGGACTAACGCCACCGCCGCCTTGTCCCTGCGGTCCCACAAACTCCGCGATAACTGCACGAAGATCGCGACCAGCGCCTTGTCCAGTCGACGAAGCTCAGTGGCCACCTCGGCCGGGACCTCGGTGGATCGCAGCAATTCCGCCCGTGACACGGTGAGCAAAAACTGCGCAGAGGTGGGGTGCTGGTCATGGAACACCGCCGGGCACAGCGCTGCGGCGACAACGGCTTCCACCGCTGGTGCGCTGCCGTCGGGATGGGTCCCGCCGTCGAGGGATCGCTCGACGGCCTCGCGTTGCAACTGCAGGAACCTCTGAGCAGCGCGTACCCAGGCGCGTCCCAATAGCCCCGCTCGCGATCCGAAGGCGTGATAGAGCGCACCGTTGGACATCGAAGTCGCCTCCGACAGTGCGCGAATCGTCACTGCGGCAGCTCCATCGGCGACGGCGAGTTTCTCGACGGCATCGAGTGCTTGCTCGAGGTCATGAACACGCGGGCGGGGCACTGAGCCACCATAACAGAGCAGTCGCTCTACAACATAACTGGCGGCTCATGTGTAGCGGAACATGGCCGCTTACTCGCTGAGGAGCTCGGAGCCGCAGCCGATCTCATCTCACCGCAGTCACATCGCTCGACGTTTCACAGGCAAAGTGCGAGGACCCACGTGTAAAAGGTGCATCGCTGTGACTGCGGCTTGCGTAAGTGATGTGGGACCGCCACCCGCGGCGCTAGTCGGCTTGGCGTCCATCGACGAGCCAGAAGATCGACAATTACGTGGCGTTGCTCGCCGACGCGGTCGATGATCGACGGCTCAACTACAAGCCGATGCCGTCAGCGTTGCGCGAGCAGAGGCATGCGTCCGTCGCTGGCCCACAGCGCGCCCGATGAATTCGTGGCTGTCGGCCGGTCCAACCTCTCGAGACCTAGGAAAGGGCGCCGCCATGTCAGAGCTTCTCGTCGACTTCATCACCTCCCTCGACGGCAACGCATCGGGAGAGGGATGGCCAGGGTTCTGGGGCCTCGAGGGCCCGGAGTACCTCGCATGGCTCGGCGAGCAGCCCGAGCCCACCTATCTCATGGGAGCGAACACCTACCGACTGATGTCGGGCTTTGCCGCCGGTGAGGTCCCGAATGGCCTGGACGAGTTCAGTGCCGAAGAAGCGGCGTCCGTCGACGAGCTCACGCAAGCGTCCAAGGTGGTGTTCTCCTCCTCACTCGAGGAGCCACTGACGTGGGCCAACTGCACGCTCGTCCGAGAGGACGCCGTCGAGGCGGTCCGCGCAATGAAGTCGAGGGAATCAGGACTTCTCAGCACGATCGGCAGTCTCAGCCTGTCTCGGTCGTTGCTACGAGCCGGACTCGTCGACCGCTTCCGGGTGGTGATGTTCCCGGTGATCACCGGGGCCACGGGCGAAGAACGCATTTACGACGGCTATCCGGACGTCGCCCTCGAAATGATTGAGCACCGCACCTTCGACGGCCGCATCCAGCTGGTCGAGTACAAACCCAGCGTGCTCGAGCACCCGCCGCTCGCCGTCCTGACGTAGCGATCTAGCGGGGTCAGTCCTCGAACACTAGACGGCGGCGGTCCCGGTTGCACATGCCGAAAAGCTTTGTAGCGCAATCCGACTTTGACGCTTCGTGTCCTACGAGCTTTCAATCGATGTGTCGATCGACATCCATCCGCTTGTGGAGGATGCGCACCACGTCAATCAGGTCGTCGCCAGCAATCCTGTAGTACAGCGTGTGCGATCCGACGGCGTACTTTCGGTAGCCCTCCCGTACCTCGTCGTACCTCGTCACACAGACGCCCGATCAGAGGATTGTCCAGTAACCGTTCGATCGCTCGCTGGATCTCACGAACGTAGCTCTCAGCCTTATCTTCGCTCCAACGCTCGCAGGTGTAGTCCCAGATGTCACTTAGGTCCGCCTGCGCGGCAGGTGATAGCATATATCGGCTCACCGACCACGCGGTTCCTCGGCCCGTTTTCGCGATACAAACTCATCGAAGCCGAATGGTGTCGAGTCGCCACTGCGTTCACCGACAATCAAGGACTGACGTAGTGCGCGCAACCGCGTCTCGCGATCCTCGAGTAGCCGCAGTGCGGTCCGCACGACGTCGCTGGCTGAGCGATAGCGGCCCGAGGCGACCTCATCCTCGATGAACGCCTTGTAATGGTCGTCCAGGCTGAACGAGGTGTTCCTTCCCATGCAGCTGAGCGTACCAATTATTGGTAACGGTGGCTTCGGTGCTTGGCGGTCCGAAACCTGCGGCGCATGTCCACCCCGGTCGATGCATTTGATTGCTGCCTCTTGACTGCTGTCGATTCTCATCAGCTGTGTCATTTACTCAGTCCCTGAGCAGGGATAACGCAAGTTGTCTCACGTCGTGCCAGTTGTTTCCGTCTCATCCCCGTGTCATCTTCTGGAATGGCCCAGACGGACTACCTATTGCCGCCAGTTCGTGACCCATGGGCTCAGTTCAGATAGACAACGGCGTCGTCGCCACCTCGGCACACTATGAACCCGGCTGCTGATGGACCGCAGGTCATTTCGATGGAAGTGTTCGTGACTGGGCTCTCGACGATCAGACGTTGAAACGATCCAGGCTGTCCCATGTCCGCATAAGCGATGCGGACTTCTTCGGCGAACTCACACGACGTGTGGTCGTTGCCGCTCGCCGACTCGGTAAACGCGCCGGTGGGCCCGTGCCGCTTCGGACACGACCTACCGTCAGCCGGAAAGCTGGAGGGGCTTTGCGGCTGTGAGGCCGGCGGCGTGTTGCTGGGTCCGCGATTGGGGCCCGCTGTAGGCGGGGCGGCCTGGGTAACCGTCGACTCGACAGGCCGGTCCAGCGTCGACGTCGTGTCCCACAAACAGAGCTGGTTCTGAAAGAACCGTAGGTCTCCGCCGATCAGTTCGCGTGTCGGCGGTGTGGTCATCATGCCGTCGACACTCACGGTCGGTCTAAACGGTCCATCACCGAAGAGCCGATCCTGGCCTTTGAGATCGAGTTCAATGCGCATGAACCGGCCCGACGTCGCCACCGAAACCGGCACCTCGCGGTCGTCACCGGACGGGCTGAGACCCGTTTGCCATGCCCTCCACAGCCCACCGTTACCAAGGAAGGGAGACTCAATGACGATGCCTTTCGTCTCATAGGCAGTAGGAGAACCAAGATGCGAGGTAGTGATCAGGAACTGAACGTCAAGGCTTCCTGGCGCATCCATCGTGCCGCCGTAGGGTGAGCGGACTTGCCGTGCGGGCCCGGGCGGCGGTGCCGCAAATTCCACGGAAACCGCAACCTTCGCCCCTTCGATTCGCTCGACCGTGACCTGCTTGGCGCGTACCGACGTTGGCGGCGGTGGAGCCGGGAAGTCGGGATGGGGTGCTAGGGCACAGCCCATGCTGTGTGGCCACAGCGACCACCGCTGCTGTTCCGTGGAATGCTGTAGCCACCAACGGATTACGCCGCCTCCGAGCAGAACTGCGACGAGGGAGACGGCAATCAAAGCCCACCACCGGCGAGGAAATCCGAATACGCGTGAGACTGGAGCCGGCCGAACCGACGAGGTCCAGGCCGTGCCGTCCCAGTAGCGCAAATTCTTGCCCTCTGTGTCTGGATACCAGCCGGGAAACGGCCGCGGACTCGTCATTTAGATACCAACCGTCTCTAGTCGGGCGCGGTCATTCAGAAGGGCGCGGTTTCCGAGTCCAGAGCGGTTACAGCTCGTCCTCCGCGTATCGTCAGCTGCTGCGATTGTCCGGTGCTGCCGCATCAAGAATGACGGCTTTGAGCTCATCGTATGTGCACTGGTGGGCACCAAGGGCTATAAGCGGTCCGAGTCGAATCCTCTTCTGCAACGGCACTTCACGGTTGAGAACACTCGTCGGCAGCACGTAGAACGTCCATTGCCCGACGTCGCGCGGGTCGACATGTTGGCCGTCCGTGCCGTTGAGCAGACAGAAGACGTACACGTCGGCGCATCGCCCCGCAGTGGCCGCATAGGTGTTGGTGCCGGCGTCCCAGCCCATTGTGGGGCCGATGCCGAACGAGATCACCGAAGGCTGCGTTTGCTCCCACGATTGCACGTAGGCCGCTGATTTGACCTCTACCCCGATACCGTCGACGCGGAGGTCGTACTTGTCCCATTCGACGCGCTTCCTGTCGAGAATGCCGAGTGCTTTGGCCACGATGTACTCGGCCAGCACACCACGGGTGGTGTTTGCCAGCAGGTCGTCGTACGCCCAGGCTAGAAATTCCTGTTTGTTCACGTAAGTCATCGTCGAGCCTTCATCGCTTGTGCAGTCCCCTTACCCAGTACGGTCGTCACTTTGTGCCGGTCGATGTCGTCGAGGGTCAGCAACGCTTCGGGTCGGGTGATCCGCTTCATGTCCTCGGCTCGCGGCTGGGGCACCAGCAGCGCCAGTTCTCGTGCCTCGTAAACGTCGATGTTTGTATGTATCCACTGGTTCTGTTCGGCGAGCTGGTGGTCGACGCTCACGAACCAGTTCGCCATAAATACCTGTAGGTACGGGATCAGTGTCCACACCTTGCGCCTGGCCAGCGCCGACCGCGCATCTGGCCGGGTGAAAGCAAGCCAGGCCAGTGCTCCGCTGCCGCCGTCGGTGAGCTTCCAGAACGCCCTGCCGTTGCGCGCCAAGACATTCGGCGGCCGGGTGGCGGCGATCTCCTGTCCGATTTCGCGGGCCAGCCTCCTATAGTCGGGAACCGTGTCGGTGTAATTGGGAATAGTTTCGAAGTAGTCATATGGCATGTGGTTGGCCCGCCCTTCCCGACGCTCGTCACGGATGTCACCCATCAATCGCATCCCCTCACTCGCTGCGGAATCACTGCGGCGGTCGTGCCGACCTGGTCGAGCGGCAGGGCACCGCAAATCTCCGCCCAGGAATCATGCCGGAACGGTACGACAGCTTTCCCGCGCACGGCCGCCCGAAGAACGGGGCGGCGTTGGCCGCCACAAGTCAACTTGTTTCACTCCGATGTCCAAAATGACATACGGATGACAGTCCGTTTCAGAAATGACATCGAAGTTGAGAACCGACAATGCCCCCTACTGCTTGGCCATGTTCGCGAAGCGACTCAAATGTAGTTGGTGCGCAACGGTAATCGTCTTCGTAGGCCCGTTGCGATGCTTGCCCAGAATCAGGTCTGCTTCCCCACCGCGAGGGTCGTCACGCTCGAATGCATCCGGTCGGTGAAGAAGTATAACTACGTCGCTATCCTGCTCTAAACTTCCCGATTCGCGCAGGTCAGACACCATTGGCCGCTTATCTGTTCTTTGCTCTGGCCCACGATTCAGCTGACTGATGGCCACCACCGGAACATCCAGTTCCTTCGCCATCAGCTTCATGCTTCGAGAGAAGTCTGATACTTCCTGCTGCCTCGACTCATACTTCTTGCCCGATGTCATCAGCTGCAGATAGTCGACCACGACCAGTCTGAGGCCGGCCTTCTGGCTCAGCCGCCGAGCCTTCGCTCGGATCTCCATCATGGTCAGGTTCGGCGAATCATCGATATACAAAGGCGCTTCGCTGATCTCGCTCATTCGGCGCGCCAGCCGCGTCCAATCATCGTCGCTCATCCGGCCCGACCGCATGTCGGCGAGTTTGATTTTCGCCTCCGCCGACAGCAGCCGCATGACGATTTCGGACTTGCTCATCTCCAGCGAGAAGATGACGCTCGGCATCTGGTGTTTGATCGAGCACGACCGCAAAAAATCCAGTCCCAGAGTCGATTTCCCGACGCCGGGCCTCGCCGCGATGATGATCATCTGACCGGGATGCAGGCCGTTGGTCACCTCGTCGAGTTCCACGAATCCCGTCGGCACACCGCGTGCTATCCCGCCTTGCGACGCGATCGCGTCGATCTCGTCCATCGTCGGCTGCAGGATCTCCTCCAGCACCACGAAATCTTCGGCAGTGCGTCGCTCGGTGACGTCGTAGATCTCCGACTGCGCGCGGTCGACGATCTCGTTGACATCGGCTCCCTCGGCGCCTGCGTAGCCGTACTGCACCACCCGCGTGCCGGCTTCGACGAGACGCCGCAACAGCGCCTTCTCCGCGACGATGCCCGCATAGAAGCCAGCATTGGCCGCCGTCGGCACCGTCGAAATCAGCGTGTGCAGATACAGCGCCCCGCCGATGCGGCGCAGCAAACCGCGCCGGTCCAATTCGGCGGCCACCGTCACCGCGTCGGCCGGCTCACCGCGGCCGTAGAGATCGAGGATCGCGTCGTAGACGTTCTGATGCGCGGGGCGGTAGAAGTCGCCCGGGCGCAGCTTCTCGAGGACGTCGGCGATGGCGTCCTTGCTCAGCAGCATCCCGCCGAGGACAGCCTGCTCGGCCGATTGGTCTTGCGGAGGTTGGCGCCCGAAGTCCTCGCTGGGCGGGGCGTCCATGCCCGGATGTCCAGCGTTATGGCCGAGGTCGTCCACGACAGCCACGAAGCGCTTCACCCCCTGTATTCACTATCGAACGTACATTCGATACCCGCTCGTCGCGACTGTAAGCCAGACCTCCGACAAACCGCTACGCCGGGGTGGAACCGTCTCGCCGACGGCCTACGTTAGGCGTTGCTGGCGGGGGCGCAACCACCCCTTGTTAGCGGACTTGTGGATGGGGTGTGGATAGGGCCGGACAACCATGTTGAGTCGTTGGGGAGAACCTGTTAACTAACCGCTGCCGTCACAGCATTTGCGCAGCTAGCCGCACCATAAACCGGTCGCGATGTTGTGGATGAGAATTGCTTCGGCGTGTCGGCCGGGTTGCGAAGTCGGGCGTGTTGTGTTGCGCCTGCGCGCCCGGCAGGTTAACAGCAGGTGAGCTTCGCTGCCGTCTGATCGACCGGAAAAGTTCGCCAGCGCGCACAGCAACGGCCGGGTGAAGATCGATCATGGCTTCACCCGGCCGTTATTGACGCTGCGGTTACTGTCCGGCGACGACTTCCAGCGACACCTGGGCGGCAATCTCCGGATGCAACCGGACCGCCACGGGATGCGTGCCCGTCGACTTGATGTGCGCCTTGGGCAACTGGACGGTGCGCTTGTCCAGATTCGGTCCGCCGGCGTTCTTGATCGCGGCGACCACATCGGCCGTCGTCACCGAGCCGAACAACTTCCCGCTGTCGGCAGCCGCCTTCACGGGCAGCTGAACCGGACCCAGGTTCTCGATCGCGGTCTTCAGCTCGACGGCGTGCTCGCGACCCTTGACGGCCTTCTGCTCGCGCGCCCGACGAATCTCCTCGGCCTGACGCTCCGCGCCGCGGGACGCCGTGACGGCCAACCCCTTCGGCACCAGATAGTTGCGGCCGTAGCCGTCCTTGACCTCGACGATGTCGCCTTGCACACCCAGGTGCTCGACGTCGGCGGTGAGTATCAGTTTCATCTTTCGTGTCCTGCCTATCGCGTCGACGAGGTGAACGGCAGCAGCGCAACCTCGCGCGCGTTCTTCACCGCGATCGCGATGTCACGCTGATGCTGCACGCAGTTACCGGTCACGCGGCGGGCGCGGATCTTGCCGCGCTCGCTGATGTATGTGCGCAGCAGCGCGGTGTCCTTGTAATCGATGGCCTGCCCCTTCTTGGAGCAGAACACGCACTTGCGGGTCTTGACCGGCTTCTCGGGAGCCGGCCGACGCTTGGTGGCCTTGGCCATGTGTCTTTCTCTTTCTTACTTCTTGAATCGCTGATCAGTTGTGAGTCAGAAGGGCGGCTCGTCGTCGGCTCCGGAGAACGAGCCCGACGCCGGGGCGCTGCCCCACGGGTCGTCCTTCGGCTGCTCCGCGGGGCGTGAACCGCCACCGCCACCGCCGAATCCACCACCGCCACCGCCGCTGCGGCTGGCCTTGTTGACCTTGGCAGTGGCGTAGCGCAACGACGGGCCGATCTCGTCGACCTCGAGTTCCATCACGGTGCGCTTCTCGCCCTCACGGGTTTCGAACGAGCGCTGCTTGAGCCGGCCCTGCACGATCACCCGCGAACCACGAGTCAGGCTTTCGGCCACGTTCTCGGCAGCCTCGCGCCAGATGTTGCAACGCAGGAACAGCGCTTCGCCGTCCTTCCATTCCCCGCTCTGCCGGTCGTAGATGCGCGGTGTCGACGCCACGGTGAAGTTGGCGACGGCCGCACCCGACGGCGTGAAACGCAGTTCTGGGTCGGCGGTCAGGTTTCCGACGACGGTGATGATGGTGTCACCAGCCACGAGTTCCTCCTGGAGTTGGCCGTGCGCGGGAAGTCAGTCGAGGCGAGCCTACGGAAGCACTCCGACGCGCACACGCCGTTCGACTAGTGCTTGTCCGTCCGCATGACCTTGGTCCGCAGCACGGACTCGTTCAGGTTGAGCTGACGGTCCAGCTCCGTCACCGTGGCGGGCTCGGCTTTCACATCGACGACGGCGTAGATGCCCTCGGCGTGCTTGGCGATCTCGTAGGCCAGCCGGCGCCGGCCCCAGATGTCGACCTTGTCGACAGAGCCGCCGTCCTTGCGGATGACATTGAGGAACGTTTCCAACGACGGAGCGACGGTGCGCTCGTCAAGGGTGGGGTCGAGGATGACCATGATTTCGTATGGACGCATGAAGACCTCATCACCTCCTACGGTCTAGGTCGGCCACGGTCGTTCCGTGGCAGGAGGGTCGCCTGCGTCGGCAACCGGCCCAGGCTACAGGAAACCGCGCTGATCTGCGAAATCGCGCTGCGCGGCGGATCTAGACTTCCGCCATGTTCTCCGAGACGCGCTACGCGCTGAACGGAGACCTGCGGGTGGCCTACCGGGCGTCGGCTCCCGGCGAGCGCGACATCGTCTTCGTGCCGAACTGGTTCACCTGCTGCGAGGTGCTACCGGAACTCCCCTCCATCCAGGGGTGGGTAGAGGCGATGACGTCGATCGGTCGGCTCATCTTCTTCGACCAACCGGGCACCGGAGCGTCGGATCCCGTCTCGCCCGGTGCGCTACCGACTTTGGAGCAGTGGGCCGACAGCATCACGGCGGTCCTCGACGATCTCGGCAGCAGCGAGGCCATTCTCGTCGCGCTTGACGGCGCCTTCGCCGCCGCCGCGCTGTTCGCGGCCACGCACCCCTCCCGCACGACGGCGTTGGTGAGTTTCGACTGCTACGCAGCCGCGGTCGGCGGCCCGCTCAATTCCGAGGAGGCCACCTCGCTCATGGTCGGCATGTGGGGCACGGGCGAGATCCAGCATGTGCTCAATCCCGACATGCCATGGAACGAAGAGATCCGAGCGACGTGGGCCCGAATGGAACGTCTGGCGGCCAGCCCGGCGACCGTTGCCCTGATGATGCCGATGGTTTCTGCGATGGACGTACGCGCGCTGCTGCCCACCGTCCGCGTGCCAACCCTCGTCGTCCAACACACCGACGACGCAATGGTCGTCCGCGAAATGGGGCGCTACGTCGCCGACAACATTCCCGACGCGAAATATGTTGAGCTGCCGGGCCGTAACCTCTATCACTTCGTTGAACCGTGGCGAGCGTCGTTCCAGGAGATGTACGCGTTCCTCACCGGACATCAGCCCGAAGTCGTCGACGACCGGGTGCTGGCGACTGTCCTGTTCACCGACATCGTCGATTCGACGCGGCACGCCGTCGAACTCGGCGACCGAGAGTGGCATGCGCTGCTCGACGCGCACGACGCCGTCGTCCGCGCGCAGCTGACCCGCTTTCGCGGCCGTGAAGTGAACACCTCCGGCGATGGCTTCCTGGCGACGTTCGACGGGCCACAGCGGGCGATCCGCTGCGCCATGGCTATTCGTGATGCCGTACAGACGCTGGGCATCGAGGTCCGCGCGGGCTTGCACACCGGAGAGTGTGAAGTTCGCGGCGACGACATCAGCGGGATCGGGGTGCACATCGGCGCGCGAGTGAGCGCCCTGGCAGGTGCGAACGAGGTGCTGGTGTCGAGCACACTGCGTGACCTCGTCATCGGCTCCGGTCTGGAGTTCGAGGAACGCGGCGTCCACGAACTCAAGGGCGTACCCGGCGAATGGCGGCTGTTCGCCGTCGCCTCCTAGCTCGAGACTGCGGCCAGATCGCGATCTTCCGCAGATTCGCGATCGGTGCGCAGTCTCGACGCCTCGGGTCGCAGCCAGTCCGGCAGCCAGCGCGGCGGCGCGTCCGGAGCGCGATCGAACACTCCGCCCGCCGGGTCGTCGACCACGCCACGGGCGCGGACCAGGTCCAGTTCCGGGCGGTAGATCTCGCGAATGACCAATGCGCACAGGCCCACCACCGCGACGTCACGCAGCAGCACCGTGATCGTGAACGGCTGCTCGGGCAGCCCCATGTTCGCCTCCCCGTAGAGGTACAGCATCCGGGGCACCCACACCAGCGCGTCGATCGTCATCCACGCCAACAGGATTCGTCGATGCGGCACCGCCAGCACCGCCAGCGGCACCAGCCACAGCGAGAACTGCGGGCTCCACACCTTGTTCGTCAACAGGAACGCCGCGACCACCAGAAACGCCACCTGCGCCACCCGCGGCCGCCGCCTGGCCGTCAACGCGATGTAACCGATTGCGATGCAACACGACACGAACAGCGTCACAGAGACGATGTTGGTCACCGTCGGCGGCTGCCAGAAGCCGAGATCCGGGTCGAACCCCCGCCAGCCGGTGAACGACTTCACCACGTTGTAGAGCGAATCCATGTCGTCACCGCGACGAGTGTTGAGCCGGAAGAACTCCGACCAACCCCGCGGGAACAGCACCATGATCGGCAGGTTGACCACCAACCACGCCACGACGGCGGCCACCGCGCACCGACCGACCTCGCGCAGCTTGCCGGTGCGCACCGCCAACACCGCCAACGGCGCCAACAGCAACAGCGGATACAGCTTCGCCGCCACGCCCAACCCGATCAGCGTGCCGGCCAACACCGGCTTGCGCCGCGCCCACGCCAACAGTGCACCGGTCGCGAAAGCCGTTGCCAGCGCGTCGAAATTGGTGAACATCTGAAAGATCACCAACGGCGACGCCGCCACCAACGCGGCATCCCACACCCGCCGCGAACCCGCCAACCGCGACGTCGCCCACACCGTCACCAGCCATGCCAGCGCCAGCCCCAACGCGGCGATGTTGAAGAACATCACGACCTCGGCGATGATCGGCGCCGCCCCCAGTTTCGTCAGCGCCGTGTACGTCTTGGCCAACGACATCGACAGGTACTGGTAGATCCCGGTCAGCACCGGATACTCCATGTAGCGCACCGCGATGTTGCCGTCGTACTGGATTCGCGGCTTTCCGTCGGCGTCCTTCTCCACCCAGCTCGACTTGTACGGGAACTTGCCGAGATTCAACAGTTCGGCGGTGTAGAGCGGAACCGTGTCGGAGTAGCACAGTTCGTAGTACGCGCGCTGGTTGTCCCAGTTGCCGACCCGCTGGTCGGCAGTCCCAGTGCCGGTGGTCTGCAGGCACGCGGCCTTCGTCGAGTAGCCGAGCGCCAGGAACACCAGCGCGATGATCAGCATCACCCGCAACGGCGTCAGAAACCGCTGCCTGCCGATCAGCGCATGCCTGCCGACTGGGCCGCCGATGACGTCGGACAGCGCCGCACCGATCGCGTCGGTACGGCTCGGCAGGTCGCGGTCGTCCAGACTTCTGAGGTCGCGCGCGAGGTTGCCGGGCGACACCGGCTCAACCGACAGCGCCGACTCATCCCCCACTTCGGTCACGGAGGCGGCAGCGGCGCACCGGGCGCGACGGGTGCTCCGACCGGTCCTGGCGCCGGCGCTCCGACGGGGCCCGGCGCGGGCGCGACGGGCTGACCCGGGGCGGGGGCCGGCGGAGGCGGGCCGATGGGCACCGTCGTCGGCGGGCCCCACGGGATCGTGATGCCCGGCGCGACTTCGATGGTCGGCTGGATGACGGTCGGGGACGGCGGCGCCAGCTCCGACGGCGGAGCCGTTGTCGACGGGGGCGGCGGCGGCGCCTGCGGGACGCCCGCGTAACCGCCGATCGACTCGGGCTTGGGGAACGACTCGGTGTCCGTGCCCTCCAGCGCACCGTCCATCGTGGCCTTCCAGATGTCAGACGGCAGACCGGAACCGTAGACCGGCGAACCCCACTTGTTCTCCAGTGGCTTGGTGCCTTCGGTCGTGCCCACCCAGACCGCGGTCGACAGCGACGGGGTGTAGCCGACCATCCACGCGTCCCGGTTGGCGCCGGTGTCGCCGAGCTGGTTGGTGCCCGTCTTGGCCGCCGACGGACGGCCGCCGGCCAGTGAGTGCCCGTTGGAGTAGGCGGCGATCGGCTGCATCGCCGCGGTCACGTTGTCGGCCACCTTCTTGTCGATGCGCTGCTCACCCGAGTTGTCCTGTTGTGCCGCGTCGAACAGCACCTCGCCCTCGGAGTTGACGACCTTCTGCACGAAGTGCGGCTTGTGGTACACGCCGGAAGCGGCCAACGTCGCGTAGGCCGACGCCATGTCGATGACCCGGGTCTGGTACTGGCCCAGCACGATTCCGTTGTTCGGCGGACCACCCTGGCCGTCCTCGGAAAGCGTGTGGTCGACACCCGGGAAGCTCTCGGCGATACCGGCCTGGTGGGCCGCATCGGCGACGTCCTCGGGCCCGTTCTTAAGCTTCAGCATCAGGCGGTAGTAGCTGGTGTTGAGCGAGCGCTTCAGCGCCTCGGCGATGTTGCAGGTGCCGCAGCCGGCACCCTCCACGTTGGTGATCTTGATCCCGTTGACTTCCAACGGAGAACTGTCGACCTGGGTGCCCAGGCCCATGCCCTGCTGCAGCGCGGCGATCAACGCGAACACCTTGAACGACGACCCCGTCGGCAGGCCCGCCTGGGCGAAGTCGAACCCGTTGGCGTCCGTGCCGCCGTAGTACGCCTTCACTCCGCCGGTGCGCGGATCGATCGACACGATCGCCGTGCGCATGTCCGGGTCCTGGCCGTCGAGGTACTCCTTGGCCGCCTCTTCCGCGGCGGCCTGCGCGTTCGGGTCGATCGTCGTGGTGATCTGCAGGCCTTCGGTGTTCAACGTCTGCTCGTTGATGTCGAACAGGTCGAGCAGTTCCTTCTGCACCTGGCGCTCGATCAACCCGTTCGGTCCGGTCGTCTGGTTCTCGGACCGCGCCAGATCCGGCGGGACCGTCGGCGGGAACACCTGCGCGGCACGCTCTTCGGGCGACAGTGCGCCGATCTCGACCATGCCGTCGAGCACCCAGTTCCACCGCGCGGTGGCACCGTCGAGGTTGACCGCCGGGTCGAGGCCGGAAGGCCGCTGGATCAGCGCGGCCAGCAGCGCGCTCTCGGCGACGTTGAGCTGCTCGACCGGCTTGTTGAAGTACGCCTTCGACGCCGCCGCGATGCCGTAGGAGCCGCGGCCGAAGTAGATGATGTTCAGATACGACTGCAGGACCTGGTCTTTGGACCACTGGCCGGACATCTTCGTCGAGATGACCAGCTCCTTGGCCTTGCGGACGAGGCCGCCGACGCCGGCGCGTTCGGAACCGACGAGCGCGTTCTTGACGTACTGCTGGGTGATCGTCGACCCGCCCTGCAGGTCCCCGCCGAACAGGTTGTTCTTGATCGCGCGTCCGAAGCCGGTGAACGAGAACCCTGGATTGGAGTAGAAGTCGCGGTCCTCGGCGGCCATCACCGCGTTGCGGGCCTGCACCGGGATCTGGTCGATGTTGACGTCGACGCGATTGCCTTCGGGCGGAACGATTTTCGCAAGTTCGCTGCCGTCGCTGGCCAGGATCGTCGACACCTGGCTGGTGCGGATGTCACCCGGCTGGGGCACGTCGACGATCGCGTAGGCCATCGCGAACGTGATCAGCGGCAGCACGATGAACACGGCCGCGGCCGCGAACAGCCCCCGGCGCACCCACTTCCAGTTGATCTGCTGGGACAGGCTCGGGCGCGGACCCGACGGACCGCTCGGCGGGCCGCCGCCACCGGGTGGCCGACGCGGGGGTCGCGGAGGCGGCGGCTTGGGCGGTGGAGTGCCGTCCAGCGCCGCCTTGACGACGTCGACCGGGTCGCGAAGGTGCGGCGGTCGCGCCTCGCGGACGGGCGGCAGCACCGTGGTGTGCCGATCGTCGGGCGGCCGATTCGCGGGCCGGGACCCTCGCGCGCTCACACCTTCAGCCCCGCTTCCGGAACGGACATCTTTGTCTGACCGGTCGTGGCGCCCTTCGCTATTCACTGGCCGTGCGCGCACGGTCGCGCGCGGCTCGAGTGCTGCGTGACCCCCGCGAACCTCCGGTTGGCGGGATCGCGCCGAGCACATAGGACTTGACCAGGTGATTCCAGCTGCAGGTTCGGCATACCTCCACCACGTGTACGGAGAACTCGTCATAGCGCGTTGCCAGCAGGACCAACTCCTCGGCGGTCCGCGCCGAACCCGATACCGGGCCCAAATGGTCGCCGAAGACCCATGACACCAGGGTGAGCTGTTCCTTGCGGCAGATCGGGCATGTCACCGAACTGGGCTTGCCGTGGAACTTGGCGGCGCGCAGCAGATAGGGGTTGGCGTCGCAGACATCGGAGACGCCGGTGCGCCCCGAATAGACCTCCGCCAGCAGCGACCGTCGCCGGAGCGCGTAGTCCACCACCTGCCGCTGCAATCGCACGAGGACCAGAGTACGTCGGCCACCCGACTGCCGGAGCGTGACGGCACTGTCCGGTCCTTCTCTATGGTGTGTGATCTGGCGATCCGCCTGGCGAGTCAAGGAGAACTTCATGCTGCACGGGCGCGACTTCGCCCTCGACGGTGGACCGGCCGCCGAGGGCGCGAGCTGTTTCACCCGCGAGCTTCCCGAGCACTGGTGCTTCGACGGTCGCGCCTTCGGCGGCTACACCTCCGCGCTCGCGCTCGCCGCGATGTTCGAGCACAGCGGTCACCTGGCGGCCGCGTCGTTGTCGGTGACGTTCGTCGAGGCGGGCATTCCCGGTCCGCTCGAACTCGACGTGCGCACCATCCGCGGCGGGCGCACGGCTGCGGCCGTCGAAGCCACCGTCCGGCAGCGTGGCCGCACGATCCTCATGGCGAACAGCTGGTTCGCCGACGGCTGGCTCGGGCCGCCGTCGGTCGACGCGCCGATCCCGTTCGAGCGCTACCCCACGCCGCTTTCGGACCCGTCGACGCTGCCGTCGCTGGGCTGGATCGCCGACGAGTACCCGTCACTGCGGTTCGCCGAGCGTCGCGGCGTGGACTACCCGGCCGGCCTCACCCAGTTCGCGGACCGTCGGCCCGAGGTGGCGCTCTGGGTGCGCACAGCTGCCGGCACCCTGGCCGGTGACCCGCTCGCTCATCCACAGGTCGCCGACGTGCTGCACGCCGACGCCCACCTCTTCGACGCGCCTGGCAAGGTCAGCGGCTTCGTCGACTCGTGGCTGCTGAGCCTCGACCTCAGCCTCGTGTGGCAGCCCGGCGCGCACCTGGTTCCGTCGACCGCGTGGCGGTTGCTGGAGGCGCGCGGCTCGGTCGCCAGCGGAGGCGTCTCCGCGTACGGCTCGCTGCGCAGCGACGACGGGTCGCTGCTGGCGGTTCTGACTTCCCAGGGACTCATCCGCTGACCGTTGCTTCTACGATCATCGACGTGGCAGCGACTGGCTCCGGACGGCAGACGGCTGGAACGCGGGCGAAGGACAGCGACCGCAACGACACATGCCAGATCCTCGACAGCGCGCTGAGCGAAGGTCAGCTGTCGATGACCGAACACGGCGAGCGGGTGAAGGCCGCGACCACGGCCGCCACGCTCGGCGAACTGCAGTCGCTGGTGTCCGACCTGCAGACCAACAACGCGCCGGTGCAGCTCCCCACGCTGCGCAAGCCGCGATTGCCGATGCCGGGCAACGGCTGGGGCCTGCGAATCGCGGTGGCCGCCGTGCTGGTGGTGCTCGGCATCGCGATTGGCTGGGGCCTGTACGGCAACACCCCGTCGCCGCTGAACTTCACCTCCGACCCGGGCGCCAAGTCCGACGGCATCACCCCGGTGGTGCTCACCCCGCCCAAGCAGTTGCACTCGCTGGGCGGGCTGACCGGGCTCATCGAGCAGATGAAACAACGGTTCGGCGACACCAACGGCTACCGCCTCGTCGTCTACCCGGACTACGCGTCGCTGACCCGGCCCGATCCGACCGAGGACCGGCGCGAGCTGAACTACACCTACCGCGGCGGGTGGGACGATCCGACCTCGAGTTCCAAGACCAGCAACGCCGTCGAGGTCGACTTGAGCAAATTCGACGCCAAGGCCGTCGTCGGCGTCCTGCGCGGCGCCCCCGAGACGCTGGGCATGAAGGCCGCCGACGTCGAGAACACCTACCTCACCATCGATCCGGCGACCGACCCGACCACACCCGGCGCGCTGTCCATCGACGTGTACGTCTCCAGCGATTTCGGCAGCGGCTACATCGCGCTGGCCGGCGACGGCACGGTCAAGCAAATCCACTACCCCGGCTGACGTCCGGATGTTCGCGGTACGGTAACCCGTCGTTCGCGCCGAATATATCGGCGCGATACTATGGTGCGAGGTGTCGGACCGCCGTAACGGAGCGGGCTGCGATTTCGGGGAGGGGGTGTCTCGGTGCTCGAGTTGGCCATCCTGGGACTCCTACTGGAATCGCCGATGCACGGCTACGAGCTGCGTAAACGGTTGACCGGGCTGCTGGGCGCCTTCCGGGCGTTCTCCTACGGTTCGCTGTACCCCGCGCTGCGGCGCATGCAGATCGACGCACTCATCGTCGAGGACGCGGCGCCGGACGGCACCCCGAAGATGCGCCGCGCACGCCGCGTCTACCAACTCACCGAAGAAGGCAAGCAGCGCTTCGCCGAGTTGGTGGCCGACACCGGCCCCCAGAACTTCTCCGACGACGGTTTCGGCGTCCACCTCGCCTTCTTCAACCGCACCCCGGCCGAGGCCCGGATGCGGATCCTGGAGGGGCGTCGTCGTCAGGTAGAGGAACGCCGTGAGGGTTTGCGTGAAGCCGTCGCGCGGGCCAGTAGCTCGATCGACCGATACACCCGGCAGCTCCATCAGCTCGGGTTGGAGTCCAGCGAGCGCGAAGTGAAATGGCTCAACGAGTTGATAGCGGCGGAACGCCTGAGCCAGCAGCGCTCAGACAACACAGTGCAGCCGTAGAGAACACCGACCAGTAGGGAAGAGGGAGAAAGTCGTCATGGCATCAAACGGAGAGGTGCGGGTCGCGATTGTCGGCGTGGGCAACTGCGCGTCGTCGCTCGTACAGGGCGTGCAGTATTACCAGGACGCCGATGAGGCAGCCACCGTGCCCGGTCTGATGCACGTGCGCCTCGGCCCCTACCACGTGCGCGACGTCAAGTTCGTCGCCGCGTTCGACGTCGACGCCAAGAAGGTCGGCTTCGACCTGTCCGAAGCGATCTTCGCGTCGGAGAACAACACCATCAAGATCGCCGACGTGCCGCCGACCAACGTCACCGTGCAGCGCGGCCCGACCCTCGACGGCATCGGCAAGTACTACGCCGACACCATCGAGGTGTCCGACTCCGATCCGGTCGACGTCGTCAAGGCGCTCAAGGACGCCGAGGTCGACGTGCTGGTGTCCTACCTGCCGGTCGGTTCTGAGGAAGCCGACAAGTTCTACGCGCAGTGCGCGATCGACGCCGGCGTGGCGTTCGTCAACGCGCTGCCGGTGTTCATCGCTTCCGACCCCGAGTGGGCCAAGAAGTTCACCGACGCCGGTGTGCCGATCGTCGGCGACGACATCAAGAGCCAGATCGGCGCGACCATCACCCACCGCGTGATGGCCAAGTTGTTCGAGGACCGCGGCGTGCAGCTGGACCGCACGATGCAGCTGAACGTCGGCGGCAACATGGACTTCCTCAACATGCTCGAGCGTTCGCGGCTGGAGTCGAAGAAGATCTCCAAGACCCAGGCCGTCACGAGCAACCTGCAGCGCGAGTTCAACACCAAGGACGTCCACATCGGGCCCTCCGATCACGTCGGCTGGCTCGACGACCGCAAGTGGGCCTACGTCCGGCTCGAGGGCCGCGCGTTCGGTGACGTGCCGCTGAACCTGGAGTACAAGCTCGAGGTGTGGGATTCGCCGAACTCCGCGGGCGTCATCATCGACGCGGTGCGCGCGGCGAAGATCGCCAAGGACCGCGGCATCGGCGGCCCCGTCGAGGCGGCGTCGGCCTACCTCATGAAGAGCCCGCCGAAGCAGCTCCCCGACGACGTGGCACGCGTGCAGCTCGAAAGCTTCATCGAGGGCTGACTTCCTTTTCGCTTTTCGCCGAAACCGACGTTTGGGCGGATTTGTGCGCCCTCGGGCCGCCATTTCGTCGGTCTCGGCGTTCTATAGGGTCGCTTCGTGAGCGATATCTCTGCTGACGACGAGCTGGCCGCGCTCGACGAGTTCATCTTCATGGAGGAGAACGCGCGTCAAGCCGGCGTCGACACGGTGCCAGCGGTCAAGCGCATCGACAGGGGCCCGATCAGCGCGCTGAAGTTCGGTGACGCGCCACCGCGAGTGGTCTTCCTGCACGGCGGCGGGCAGAACGCCCACACCTGGGACACCGTGATCGTCGGGCTCGGCGAGCCGGCCCTGGCCATCGACCTGCCCGGGCACGGCCGCTCGGCATGGCGGGACGACGGCGACTACGGACCCAAGCACAACGCGGTCACGATCGAACCGGTGGTGCGCTCGCTCGCCCCGGATGCCGACCTGGTCGTCGGAATGTCGCTCGGCGGGCTGACCGCGCTGCGGCTGGCGGTCGAGGCGCCGGAGTTGGTGCGCCGACTGGTGCTCGTCGACGTCACGCCGTCAGCGCCGGAGCGGCACACCGAGATGACCGAGGCGCAGAAGGGCACCGTGGCGCTGGTCCAGGGCGACCGGACGTTCCCGTCGTTCGACGCGATGCTGGAGAAGACGGTGGCCGCGGCGCCGCACCGTGACCGGGAGTCGTTGCGCCGCGGGGTCTTTCACAACGCCAAGCGGCTGGACGACGGCACCTGGACGTGGCGCTACGACTCGATTCGCAAGGGCGAAGGCTTCGAGGGGCTCTGGGACGACGTGCCGCGGCTCACGGTGCCGACGACGTTGGTACGCGGCGCCAACTCGTTCTTCGTCAACGACGACGACGCCGACGAGTTCGCGCGCAACGCGCCGGGCTTCAAGGACGTCCAGACCGTCGAGGACTCCGGCCATTCGGTGCAGAGCGACCAGCCCGGCAAGCTGATCGACATTCTGCGCGCGGTGCTCGCCGAGTAGGGCGCGTAGCGGACGCCGGCCGGTGCGTACGGTTGGGTCATGAGCTTCCCCATCCGAGTCGGCGTTCAACTGCAACCGCAACACTCCCCGAAGTACAGCCACATCCGCGACGCGGTCCGACGGTGTGAGGACATCGGCGTCGACGTCGCGTTCAACTGGGACCACTTCTTCCCGCTGTACGGCGATCCCGACGGCGCCCACTACGAATGCTGGACGATGCTCGGCGCCTGGGCCGAACAGACGTCGCGCATCGAGATCGGCGCACTCGTGACGTGCAACTCGTATCGCAACCCCGAACTGCTCGCCGACATGGCCCGCACCGTCGACCACATCAGCGACGGCCGTCTGATCCTCGGCGTCGGATCAGGTTGGAAGCAAAAGGATTACGACGAGTACGGCTACGAGTTCGGCACCGCGGGCAGCAGGCTCGACGACCTCGCCGCGGCGATGCCGCGCATCGAGTCGCGGCTGGAGAAGCTGAACCCACAGCCCACCCGCGACATTCCGGTGCTCATCGGCGGCGAGGGAGAGAAGAAGACACTGCGGCTCGTCGCCCAGTACGCCGACATCTGGCACACCTTCTCCGACAGCACCAAGTACCCGCGCAAGGCCGAGATCCTGGCCGGCCACTGCGCGGACGTCGGCCGCGACCCGTCGGCGATCGAGCGGTCGGCCGGCGTTTCGGGCAAGGGCGACGACGCGTTGCTCGCCGAAGCCGACGCGCTCGCCGAGCTCGGCATCACGCTGTTGACCGTCGGCGTGAACGGGCCCGACTACGACCTGTCCAAGGCCGAGGCGCTGGTCCGGTGGCGGGACCGTCGTCTCAACGAACGCGGCTGAAACCGGCTTCGGCGCGCCGGACCGCGTGAGAGACTTGCGCCGCAGCGTGCGCACGCGTGGGGGTACCCGCCTATGCCCAAGAAGTATGGGGTCAAGGAGAAAGACCTTGTGGTCGCGCACGTCGTGAACCTGGTCTTGACCGGCAAGCTGCGGTCGGGTGATCGAATAGACCGCAACGAGATCGCGCATGAACTCGGACTGTCGCGCGTGCCGATCCAAGAGGCGGTCGTGCAGCTGGAACACGACGGCATCCTGTCCACCCGCTATCACCGCGGCGCATTCGTCGAGCGCTTCGACGAGGCCTTCGTACGCGAGCACCACGAGCTGCTCGGCTTGCTGACCGGCGTTTCCTCGGCGCGCGCTGCGGCCGACTCGGACTCGCGTGTCGTCGACGAGCTGACCGCGCTGACGAATCAGCTGCGCAGCACCAGGGAGTCCCGCGCGTTTCACGAGGCTGCCTGGCAGTACCGCAGCGTGCTCACCGACGCCTATGCGGGGCCGCGACTGGCGGCGCTGATCAGGTCGGTGCAAGCCTTCATCCCCCGCACTTTCTGGGTCACGTACCTGAGCAACCACGACGAGATGCTGCCGTACTACGAGAACGAGACCGCCGCGATCGGCCGGGGCGATCAGGCCGCGGCGCGCCAGGCGTGTGCCGGTCGCAGCGAGGCGATGGGCCGGATCATGCTCGCCGAACTCGTGCGCCGAGGGGTGCTGCGCCCGGCCGGCGCCTCATCCGTCGCGTTCTGACCGAGCCCGCGCCGCCACAGACCGATACGTTTCTCAGATGACACCGTTCATGCGGCTTCTCCGTACTTCCGTGGTGGTGTTGATCGCGATGCTCGTCATAGGGGCCGGACTCGCCGGACCCGCGCACGCCAATGTCGACCAGTGCGCGCCGCCCGGTATCGCGAGCGCCAGCGCGCTGCCCACCAACCTCGCCGCGGCCGCGAAGGGGCCCGACGAGGACCGGTACACCACCGCGGGTGTCATACCGCTGTCGGCGGTGAACGTCGAGGCGTTGGGGCTGAGCCAGCCGGGCACCTTGACCGTCGGCACGCTCTCCGATGCGCCGCCGAGCATCTGCATCAACTCCGCCGGCCAGTTCACCGGCTTCGACAACGAACTGCTGCGTGCGGTCGCCGACAAGCTGGGTTTGCGGATCAACTTCGTCGGCACCGAGTTCTCGCCGCTGCTGGCGCAAGTGGCGTCGCACCGTTTCGACGTCGGGTCGTCGTCGATCACCACCACCGAAGCGCGGCGCCGCACAGTCGGATTCACCAACGGGTACGACTTCGGCTACTTTTCGCTCGTCGTGCCGACCGGCTCGCCGATCACCGGATTCGACAAGCTGGCGCCCGGCCAGCGCGTCGGCGTGGTGCAGGGCACCGTGCAGGAGAACTACGTCATCGAGACCTTGCACCTGCAGCCGGTCAAATACCCCGACTACAACACCGTCTACACCAGCTTGAAGACCCGACAGATCGACGCGTGGGTGGCGCCGTCGCAGCAGGCGTCGGGAACCGTTCAGCCCGGTGACCCCGCACAGATCATCGAAAACACCTTCAGCTTGGACAATTTCGTCGCCTGGGCCGTCGCCAAGGAGAACCGGCCGCTCATCGACGCGCTGAACTCGGGGCTCGACGCGGTGATCGCCGACGGCACCTGGGCTCGGCTGTACTCCGACTGGGTACCGCGCGCGCTGCCGCCCGGCTGGAAGCCCGGCTCAAAGGCGGCACCCGTGCCGCAGCTACCTGACTTCAACGCGATCGCCGCCGGGAACCCCGCTGCGCCCGCACCTGCGGCGGCGCCCAAATCCGTACTGGCGCAACTGAAAGACGCCTTCCTGGACTGGGACCTGTACAAGCAGGCGGTCCCCGACCTGGTACAGACCGGACTGCCCAACACGCTGATCCTCACGGTGAGCGCCGCCGTCATCGGTTTGGTGCTGGGCATGCTCCTCGCCGTCGCGGGGATTTCCCGGCATCGCTGGCTTCGCTGGCCCGCCCGGGTGTACACGGACATCTTCCGTGGGCTGCCCGAGGTGGTGATCATCCTGCTGATCGGTCTCGGCGTGGGCCCCGTCGTGGGCGGCCTGACCGGAAACAACCCGTATCCGCTGGGCATCGCCGCGCTGGGGTTGATGGCTGCGGCCTACGTCGGGGAGATCTTCCGATCGGGCATCCAGAGCGTCGAACCGGGTCAGATGGAAGCCGCTCGGGCGCTGGGCTTTTCGTACTCGACGTCGATGCGGTTGGTGGTGGTGCCGCAGGGTGTCCGGCGCGTCCTGCCGGCGCTGATGAACCAGTTCATCTCGCTGCTGAAAGCCTCGTCGCTGGTGTACTTCCTGGGGTTGGTCGCCGATCAGCGGGAGCTGTTCCAAGTGGGTCGCGACCTCAACGCGCAGACGGGCAACCTGTCACCGTTGGTCGCGGCAGGACTCTTCTATCTCATGTTGACGGTGCCGCTGACGCATCTGGTCAACTTCATCGACGATCGGCTGCGACGTGGCCGGCCGCCCACCGAGGAGGACCCGCTCGAATTGTCCTCGTCTCTGGAGATGATCTGATGGCTTTCGATCCAGTGTCGTTGAGCGCCAGTGACCTTCACCTCTCGTTCGGACCCAACCCGGTGCTGCGCGGTGTGGACATCGACGTGCCCGCCGGCAGCACCACGGCGGTGATCGGGCCGTCTGGGTCGGGGAAGTCGACGCTGCTGCGGACGTTGAACCGACTCTACGAGCCCGACCGCGGCGACATCCTGCTCGACGGCCGTTCGGTGCTCGCCGACAATCCGGATGAGTTGCGTCAACGCATCGGGATGGTCTTCCAGAGTTTCAACCTCTTCCCGCACCGCAGCGTGCTGGACAACGTGACGCTGGCGCCGCGCAGACTCAAACGGCTCAGCGCCGAGGAGGCGCGCGAACTCGGGCTGGCCGAACTGGACCGGGTCGGGCTGCGCAACAAGGCGGAGATGCGGCCCACCACGCTGTCCGGCGGACAGCAGCAGCGGGTGGCGATCGCGCGGGCTCTGGCGATGGCGCCGCAGGTGATGTTCTTCGACGAGGCCACCTCCGCGCTCGATCCGGAGTTGGTGAAAGGAATCCTCGCTCTGATCGCCGACCTCGGGGCGGCCGGCATGACGATGGTCGTCGTCACGCACGAGATGGGCTTCGCGCGGTCGACGTCAGACGCAGTGGTGTTCATGGACCACGGCAAGGTGGTCGAGGCCGGCCCGCCGGAGCGAATCTTCGACGCTGCCGAGACCGACCGGTTGCAGCGGTTCCTCTCGCAAGTCCTGTGATTTACGTGCTCGTCACGCATCGTGGCAGCGACAGACAGGTTAGACTGCCGAAATTATGGCGGAAGTCGTAGAACCGCAGGTCGCAGAGCTGTCGGGAGAGCTCCAACGGGTGCTCTCCCGGGTTTTCTCGGTCCTGCGGCGCAGCGACACCACCCGTAACGACGCCGGAGACCTCACGCTGGCCCAGCTGTCCATCCTGCTGACGCTGCTGGAGCAGGGCCCGATGCGGATGACGGACCTGGCCGCCCACGAACGCGTACGCACACCCACGACCACGGTGGCGATCCGTCGATTGGAGAAGTTGGGGCTGGTCAAACGCTCCCGCGACCCGTCCGACCTGAGGGCGGTGCTGGTCGACATCACGCCCGACGGGCGCGCGCAACATCAGGAGGCGCTCGAGGTCCGGCGCTCGCACCTGGCCAATCTGCTGGCGAAGCTCAGCCCGGAGGACCTCGAGACGCTGACCAAGGCGATCGCGCCGCTCGAGCGGCTGGCCGAATAGCGCCTCAGCCCAGCCAGTCCAACACCGCCGCGGCGGTCCACGACTGCTGCATACTGCCGAGTGGTTCGCCGGTGAACGGTTCGTAGTACTCGGCGAACGAGCCGTCGCTGGCTTGCCGCAGCCCCTCCTGGCGCAGCAGCCTGGCCCGCTCGGCCCACCCGCGACGCGCGAAACACCAGGAGAACAACCACGTCATCACCGGCCAGACCGGGCCGCGCCAGTACTCACGGGAGCGAAAGTCCCGCGAGACCGGGGAGGTGGAGGGGATCCCGGCGAACTTAAGGTCCGGATGTCCGCAGAACCGCGGGCCCTCCAACAGCTTCACCAGCGCGCGTTCCTTGTCGTGCGGCAGGCCGCCGCACAACAGCGGAGCGAACTGCGCGACCGTCTCGGTGGCCACCCACCTGTCCGCGCGGACGTCGTAATCCCGTGCTGCACCGGTTCTTTCGTCGGTTGCGTCGATGACGCCGCGGCGGAAGCGGGCGCCCCACTCGTAAAGCTCGCGGACGTCGGCGTCCGGGCGTCCGTAGTCCTCGCCGATCTCGGCAAGCACGTCGCACGCGACCGCGAAGATCGCCGAGACGAACACGTCCTCGACCGCGAAGCTCATGGCTTTCGGCAGCAGGTCGTCGTCGTAGCGGGCGGACTTCATCTCCTCGAGCAGCCACAGGTAGCGGTCGTATTCGAGGTCGGACGGCCGCTGGCTGGCGTCAGTGACGATCGTGTTGTCCTCGCGTTGATACTCCGGCACATTGCCCGGAATCACGTTGGCGTAGGCGCTGTCCCAGCGCGGCGAGTTGTCCATGCCGGACTCCCACCCGTGATACAGCGTGACCCGGCCGCGGTTGTGGGGGTCGCGCGCTTCGGCCAGCCAGCGGTGCCAGTTCACCAGGTCGTCCCAGCGGCGATCGAGGAACGCCTCCGCGACCGCGCGGGTGGAGCGGCCGCGGGTGCGGGCGTGATCGAGAATGCGCTGCACCG
Source organism: Mycobacterium sp. E740 (assembly GCF_001672895.1). GTDB lineage: Bacteria > Actinomycetota > Actinomycetes > Mycobacteriales > Mycobacteriaceae > Mycobacterium. The sequence continues at coordinate 13,724 of NZ_LZKP01000107.1, read as the reverse complement.
CGATCGCGTGGACCGGCGGTTGCGTGATGCCGGAGGTGTGGCGGTGCCGCGGCGCGTGCTCGGCAAGAGCGGAGGTGGCCCAGCGCGCCGGGCCCGGGAAGTAGCCGTCCACGCCATTGGCGAACACGATGTGCGGGATCATTCCGTTGCTCCACTGCGCGCTCAGCAGCGTGTCGAGTTCGACGACCGCGCGTTCGACGCTCAGCGGGGCCAGGCCGATGGCCACGAACGCCGCGTCCCAGCTCCACATGTGCGGGTACAGGAGCGGGGCCGCGGTGGTCATCACACCGAGGTCGTTGCCCCGCAGCAGGTACGCGGCGCGGGCCGCGAGCTGGGTCGGATCGAAGCTGTGGTCGGGTGGCATCCGTTCCATGATGCGACGACCGGCGCCCTCTCGCAGGTCGGTAGGGTTTCGACATGCCGACCGCGATGATCACCGGGGCCTCGCGAGGGCTGGGCGCGGCGATCGCGGCGGCGCTGGCAGAGACTCACACGCTGTTTCTGGCCGGGCGCCCGTCGGCAGAGCTCGACGCCGTCGCCGAGCAGTTCGGGGCGACGACATGGCCGGTCGATCTCGCGGACGTCTCCAGCATCGAGGCCGCGGTGGAACCGATCGTCGAGCTCGACGTGTTGATCCACAACGCGGGCGTGGCGTATCCGGGACGGGTGAGCGAGTCGTCCGTTGACGAGTGGCGCGCCACCATGGAAGTCAATCTTGTTGGCGCCGTTGCGCTTACGCTGGCGTTGTTGCCCACGTTGCGGGCTGCGCGGGGACACGTGCTGTTCGTCAACTCGGGGTCGGGCATCAACGCGTCGCCGGGGCTGGCGTCGTACTCGGCGAGCAAGTTCGCATTGCGGTCGTTCGCCGACTCGCTGCGGGCCGACGAGCCGTCGCTGCGAGTGACGTCGGTGCACCCGGGCCGGATCGCCACGGAGATGCAGGAGGGTCTGGTCGCCTACGAGGGCGGCTCGTACGACCCGTCGCGGTTCTTGAGCCCGCAGAGCGTCGCGAAGGTGATCGCCGACGCGGTGCACACGCCGCCGGACGCCCACGTACACGAGGTCATCGTCCGCCCGCGGGGGTGACTTGTGAGTGATTTCGTTCGGTGAGCGATCGTTTTCACGCACAAATCACAAGACGATGTTGACCAGGCGGCCGGCCACCACGATCACCTTCTTCGGCGTCGCCCCGCCGATGAACGCCTGCACCTTCTCGTCGGCCAGCGCGGCGGCCTCCAGCGCGTCGGCGTCCGCGTCGGCCGCGACCGTCACCCGGCCGCGGACCTTGCCGTTGACCTGAACCGGGTATTCGACAGTCTCCTCGACGAGGTACTGCGGGTCGGCCACCGGGAACGGCCCGTGCGCCAGCGACGAGTCGTGGCCGAGCCGCCGCCACAACTCCTCCGCGAGATGCGGAGCCAGCGGCGCGACCATCAACACCAGCGGTTCCAGCGCCGCACGCGCCGTGACGCCTTGCTTCGTCAGATGGTTGGTGTACTCGATCAGCTTGGCCGCCGCGGTGTTGTTGCGCAGGTTCACGTAGTCGTCGGAGACACCGGCGATGGTGCGGTGCAACAACTTCAACGTCTCGGTGTCGATCGCGTCGTCCGTCGCGCCGGTCGCTCCGGTGTTCTCGTCGACCACCAGCCGCCACACCCGCTGCAGGAACCGGTGCGCACCGACGACGTCCTTGGTCGCCCACGGGCGCGACGCCTCAAGCGGGCCCATCGACATCTCGTACACCCGCAACGTGTCGGCACCGTAGTTGTCGCAGATCTCGTCGGGCGACACCGAGTTCTTCAGGCTCTTGCCGATCTTGCCGAACTCCTGGAAGACCTCCACTTCCCCGTCGGGCCCGGCCCAGTAGAACTTGCCTTCGCGCTCAACCACTTCCGCGGCCGGAACGTATGCCCCGCGGGCGTCGGTGTAGGCGAACGCCTGGATGTAACCCTGGTTCACCAGGCGGCGGAACGGTTCGCGGGAGGTGACATGTCCGAGGTCGTGGAGGACCTTGTGCCAGAACCGCACATACAGCAGGTGCAGCACCGCGTGCTCGACGCCACCGACGTACAGGTCGACACCACCTGGGTCGTCGGCGCCGTGTTCGGCCGGGCGCGGACCCATCCAATAGGCCTCGTTCTCCTTGGCGCACAGCTCTTCTTGATTGAGCGGGTCCGTGTAGCGCAGCTCGTACCAGGAGCTGGCCGCCCACTGCGGCATGACGTTCGTGTCGCGGGTGTAGGGCTTGAGCCCGTCGCCGAGGTCCAGTTCGACGTTCACCCAGTCGGTGGCCTTGGCCAGTGGCGGCGAGGGCTCGCTGTCGGCGTCGTCGGGGTCGAACAGCACCGGCGCATAGTCGGGCACGTCGGGCAGTTCGACCGGCAGCTCCGACTCCGGCAGCGGATGCGCCCGGCCGTCAGCGTCGTAGACGATGGGAAACGGCTCGCCCCAGTATCGTTGGCGTGCGAACAGCCAGTCGCGCAGCTTGTACTCGACGCGCTGCTGTGCGCGGCCGGCCGCGGCCAACCGTGTGGTGATCTCTTCCTTGGCCACTGCGACGCTGAGCCCGTCGAGATAGTCGGAGTTCACGATCGGGCCGTCGCCGGTGTACGCGGCCTGCGAGATGTCCCCGCCTGCGACGACTTCCACGATCGGCAGCCCGAACTGTGTCGCGAAGTCCCAGTCCCGGTGATCATGCGCCGGCACCGCCATGATGGCTCCCGTGCCGTAGCCGAGCAGCACGTAGTCGGCGATGAACACCGGAACCCGTTGACCGTTGGCGGGATTGGTCGCGTACGCGCCGAGGAACACACCCGTCTTGGTCTTGTTCTCCTGGCGCTCCAGGTCCGACTTCGCCGCGATCGCCGCGCGGTACGCGGCGACGGCTTCGGCCGGTGTCGCCGAGCCGTACGTCCACCGCTCGTCGACACCGGCAGGCCACTCGTCGGCGGTGAGCCGATCGACCAACTCGTGCTCCGGCGCCAGCACCATGTACGTCGCACCGAACAACGTGTCCGGCCGGGTAGTGAACACCTCGATGTCGCCCGCCTCGGTCCCGAACTCCACCGCAGCTCCCGTCGACCGGCCGATCCAGTTGCGCTGCATGGTCTTGACCTTCTCCGGCCAGTCCAGCACATCGAGATCGTCGAGCAGCCGATCCGAGTACGCGGTGATGCGCATCATCCACTGCCGCAACCGCTTGCGGAACACTGGGAAGTTGCCACGCTCGCTGCGGCCGTCCGCGGTGACCTCCTCGTTGGCCAGCACGGTACCCAGCCCCGGACACCAGTTCACCAGCGAGTCGGCGTGGTACACCAGGCGATAGGAGTCGACGGCCTCGGCGCGCTCCGACTCCGGCAACGATTCCCACGCGCGGCCGTCATCCAGAGCCCTTGCGCCGGAATCGAGTTCAGCGATCAAGTCCGCTATCGGTCGTGCTTTGCCGGTCGATGCGTCGAACCACGCGTCGTAGATCTGCAGGAAGATCCATTGCGTCCACTTGTAGAAGTCGACGTCGGTGGTGGCGAAGCTGCGCCGCGAGTCGTGGCCGAAACCCAGCCTGCCCAGCTGGCGCTTGAAGTTGACGATGTTGGCCTCGGTCCGGATCCGGGGATGCGTCCCGGTCTGGATCGCGTACTGCTCCGCCGGCAGTCCGAACGCGTCGAAACCCAAGGCGTGCAACACATTGCGGCCGGTCATGCGGAAGTAGCGCGCGTAGACGTCGGTCGCGATGTACCCCAGCGGGTGGCCCACATGCAGGCCTTCGCCGGACGGGTACGGGAACATGTCCTGGACGAACATCTTGTCGGCGGGCACCTGCGAACCATCGGCCGGCGCCAGGCTGCCGACGGGATTGGGCACGTGGAAGGTCCCGGCCTCCTCCCACCGCTGCTGCCAGGTGCGCTCGATCTGCCCGGCCAGCTCCGCGGTGTAGCGGTGCTGCGGGGTGTCGGTCGTCGGCGCGTCTGTCACGTGAACAGGGTATAAGCACCCGACCGGACGCTCGCCCGGCCACGGGTTGGTCTCGGTTCCGTTGCAGGGATGTCAGAACACTGTTGCAGCTCGATTCCGACGCTGGTGGCCGACGATCGACGATGGATACAGTCAGCGCCTGACCCTCCCACGTGCTGTTCGGAAGGACCGACGCAGATGATCGAGATCGCCCCTCGCTGGCGGATTCTGGCCGCAGGTCTGGCCGCCGCCACCGCCGGCGTCCTCGGCTTCGCGGGCACGACCGCATCGGCCGAACCCCTCGTCCCGCAACCGCCGCTGCCCGCGCCCGCCACGGTCACCCAGACCGTCACGGTCGCCCCCAACGCGCAAGCTCTCGCCAACCCGGGTGTGAGTCCGGCCACTGCTGCCGCCCCCGGTTCCGTCGCGTCCCCGGCAACCGCCGGCGTCCCCGGTGCGGCCGCCTCCCCCGGGCTGGTCGCTCCGGTCGCACCCGCCCCGCCCGTCGCCACGATCCAACCGGCGACGTCCGGCACGCTGACCGAGTTCTTCGCCAGCAAGGGTGTCAGGCTCGAGCCGCAGTCGAGCCGGGACTTCAAGGCGCTCAACATCGTGCTGCCGATGCCGCGCGGCTGGGCGCACGTGCCCGATCCGAACGTGCCCGACGCGTTCGCCGTGATCGCCGACCGGGTGGGCGGCAACGGCCTCTACACGTCGAACGCGCAGGTGGTGGTGTACAAGCTGGTTGGCGACTTCGACCCGAAAGAGGCGATCAGCCACGGCTTCATCGACAGCGCGAAGCTGCCCGCCTGGCGCTCGACCGACGCCTCGCTCGCCGACTTCGGCGGTATGCCGTCGGCGTTGATCGAGGGCACCTACCGCGAGAACAACATGACGTTGAACACCTCGCGCCGCCACGTCATCGCGACCGTCGGCCCGGACAGGTACCTGGTGTCTCTGTCGGTGACGACGAGCGTCGACCAGGTGGTCCCGGCGGCGGACGCCACCGACGCGATCGTCAACGGGTTCCGGGTCAGCGTGCCCGGGCAGCCCGCCGCGACGCCGCCGGCGGCCATCCCCGGCGCTGCAGCGGTCCCCGGCGCTGCACCGGTCCCCGGCACTGCGCCTGCACCTGCGGCACCGGCCGCGCCCGCCGTAGCGGCTGCCCCGCCCGCGGCAGCGCTGGGCCTGCCGAGCTGAGCCTGTCCCCCGGGCGAAGCCTGGCGCCCGGGGGACGCCCCAAACCCCCACACCTCGTATCCTTTGGCTCATGCTCATCGCCGCGGTGCTCTGCCTGTGCGCCGCCGCCGTGACCGCGGGACTCGGCGGGTGGCTGCTGCGCCGTCCGCCGTCCGGTGACCCTGTGCGGGCGGTACTGCGCTCGGTTGCCCCCACGCAGCTCGCGGCCGCAACGATGCTCGCCGCCGGCGGCGGTGTCGCGCTCGTGGCCGAACCCAGGATCGCCGTCGTCGTGCTGATCGTCTGTGTGCTCGGCGCGGTCGGCACGGTGGCGACCGGATGCTGGCAGAGCGCCAAGGCCGTCGCAATAGCCGATGCGCAGCGCGCAGCGGCGAGTTCCGGCGGCTGCGGCGGCGCGTGCGCCGGGTGCACGCTGTCCTGCAGCTGACTAGTTACGGCTCACGTCGATGGGATGGGTCGCCAATAACGACAGGGGCAACGGCTGGCGGCGCAGCACCCGCGACCACAGGTCGACGCGCGGTTCGACGAGAACGTCAGATGGCAACGCCGACAACACAATCCAATCGTCGCGTTCGATCTCGCCATCGAGCTGGCCGATCGTCCAACCCGAGTAGCCCGCGAAGATCCGTACGCCCTCGACCACGGGCGCGATGGTGTCCGGGTCGGCGTCGAGGTCGACCATCACCATGCGGCCCTGCACGTGCCGCAGACCCGGCACGTCGGCGGCTTCCATCCCCGCGCGCAGGCTCGCGAGGCACAGCGCCGCATCGCGCTTGACGGGTCCCCCGATGAACATCGTCTTCGGCTTGGCGGCCAGCTTCGCCCACTGCGGTAACACGTTGTACACCGCGGTCTCGCTCGCCCGGTTCAGCACCACGCCGAGCGTGCCGCCGTCGTTGTGCTCGACGACGTAGATCACGCTGCGGCGAAACGTCGGCTCCAGCAGATCGGTGTTGGCGAGAAGCAGTGTCCCGGCCCGCACGCGCGGCGCCGCGGGAGCGATGAAGTCCTCCGGGTCCTCTGACTGCGCCACCTGACCATAATGGCACCGTGACCGCCCTCGTGGCGGGCAAGCGCGGACCCCGCCGCGATATTTGTACTGTGGATGCGGTCCCGATCCGAACCGTCTAGGAACGTGAATCTCCCGTGACCGATCTGCGTGCGCCCATCGCCGTCTGGCGTTCGGTGCGTGAGCTGCCGGACTTCTGGCGGCTCCTGGAACTCCGGGCGGTCAGCCAGTTCGGCGACGGCCTGTTCGCCGCGGGGCTGGCGGGCGCGATCCTGTTCAATCCGGAGCGGGCGGCCGAACCGTGGGCGATCGCCGGGGCGTTCGCCGTGCTGTTCCTGCCCTACTCGCTGCTCGGGCCGTTCGCCGGTGCGCTGCTCGACCGGTGGGATCGCCGCCTGGTGCTGGTCGGGGCGAACGGCGGCCGGCTGGCGTTGGTGTTCGCCGTCGCGGCGCTGCTCGAAGTCGGAGCCGGCGATCTGCCGATCCTGTGCTGCGCGCTGATCGTCAACGGGTTCACCCGGTTCGTCTCCTCCGGGCTGTCGGCGGCGCTGCCGCACGTCGTGCCGAGGCAGCAGGTCGTCAGCATGAACTCGGTCGCGACCGCGACGGGCGCGGCGGCCGCCTTCCTCGGCGCCAACTTCATGCTGCTGCCCCGCTGGCTGTTCGGCGCCGACGACGCGGGCGCCGCCGCGATCATCTTGATCGTCGCCGTTCCGGTGGCGTTGGCGCTGTGGCTGGCGTGGCGCTTCCCGCCGCACCTGCTCGGCCCCGACGACAGCGTGCGCGCGATCCACGGCTCGGTCGTCTACGCGGTGGCCACCGGCTGGGTGCACGGCATCCGCACGGTCGCGGCGGTGCCGACCGTCGCTGCGACGCTGGCCGGCTTGGCCGCGCACCGCATGGCGTTCGGAATCAACAGCCTGCTGGTGCTGGTGATGGTGCGCCATACCGACACTCAAGAAGTCGCGGGCCTGGGTACGGCGGTGCTGTTCGTCGCCGCCACCGGCATCGGGTCGTTCATCGCGGCGGCTGTCATGCCCGTGGCGGTGCGACGCTGGGGCCGGTACGCCACCGCCAACGCCGCGCTGGCGATCGCCGCGTTGATCCAGCTCGCCGGTTCGGGTCTGCAACTGGCGATGATGGTGGCGTGCGGCTTCCTGCTCGGCATGGCGGGCCAAGTCGTCAAGCTGTGCGCCGACAGCGCGATGCAGCTCGACGTCGACGACGCGTTGCGCGGCCACGTCTTCACGGTGCAAGACTCGCTGTTCTGGATGGCGTTCATCACCGCAATCGCGTTGGCGGCGAGCGTGATTCCGCCCGACGGACACCAGCCGGCGCTCGCGCTGGCGGGCGTCGGGGTGTACCTCGCCGGACTGGCGGCGCACGCGGCGATCGCCAGGCGGGCGTCGTCGACGCCGGGCTAAGGTGACGGGCATGGCTGGTGCCGCGCCGATGGTGGCCGACCTCCGCGCCGAGAGCGACGAACTCGACGCGATCGTCGCCGACCTTCCCGTCGCACGCTGGGCCGAGCCGACCCCGGCGCCGGGTTGGACGGTCGCGCACCAGATCGCTCATCTGCTGTGGACCGATCGCGTCGCGCTGACCGCCGTCACCGACGAAGCGGGGTTCGCCGCCTTGCTCGAGGAGGCGGGCAAGAACCCGGCCGGCTTCGTCGACGCAGGCGCCGAGGATTTGGCCGCCGTGCCGCCCGAGGAGCTGCTCGCCGACTGGCGGGACACGCGCGCCCGGCTGCACGCCGAACTGCTGACTGTGGCCGACGGGCGAAAGCTGCCGTGGTTCGGGCCGCCGATGAGTGCGGCGTCGATGGCGACGGCCCGGCTGATGGAGACGTGGGCGCACGGCCTCGACGTCGCCGATGCGCTCGGTGTGCAACGGACCGCCACCGCGCGGCTGCGCTCGATTGCGCATATCGGGGTGCGCACCCGGGATTTCTCGTTCGTCATCAACGGGCTCCAGCCGCCCGCCGAGCCGTTTCGCGTCGAGTTGATCGCACCCGACGGGTCGACGTGGTCGTGGGGCCCGGAGGACGCCGGGCAGCGGGTGACCGGCTCGGCGGAGGACTTCTGCATGCTGGTCACCCAGCGTCGGCGCCGGTCGACGCTGGACGTGCTTGCGGTCGGCTCCGATGCCGAGCGTTGGCTGGGCATCGCGCAGGCGTTCGCCGGCCCGCCGGGGCCCGGCCGCTCATAGCGCGCAGGGTCAGAGCTCGTCGGCGCCGTCGGCGTGGCCGTCGCCGTCGCTGTCGGTCAGCTTCACGTCCCACCGGCCGTCGGCATCGGTGTCGACGAATGCAGATCCCCCGCCGAGCGCCCGGTCGGCGAGCCCGTCACCGTTGACATCGAGCAACCGGTCATCGGCCTGCCCGTCGCCCTCGAGGTCGACCAGCGGCCCGCCGAACTGTTCGACGCCGTCGAGACCGAACCACCGCAGCTGCCCGCCGCGGTCAACGCTGACCGTCCACGTGCCGGTGCCGTCGTCGGAGAAGTACGCGGCCCCGTCGGCGTCGGAGGTGACGTCGCGCACCAGGTATTCGGCGTGCCCGTCGGCGTCGAGGTCGGCCATCGCGTCGTCGATCAGCCCGTCATCGTCGAAGTCGAGCCCTACCGCGTCGAAGGACCCGTCGCCGTCCACATCCACATCCGGCGCGGCGGACCACACCGTCGCCGTTCCGTCGCCGTCACTGAGGCAGTAGTCCATACCCGTTCAGACGCGGCACGCCCGCGAACGGTTCCGCGCGGCCCTTCGACGGTCAGCCGCGCGCGGTCCACCACGCCAGCAGTTCGCCCACCGCTTCCTCCCGCGACAGCGGGCCGCGGTCCAGGCGCAACTCCTTCAGGTACTGCCAGGCCTCGCCCACCTGCGGGCCGGCCGGAATGCCGAGAATCTCCATGATCTCGTTGCCGTTGAGGTCCGGCCGCACGCGGGCGAGATCCTCCTTCTCGGCCAGCTCGGCGATCCGGTGCTCGAGGTCGTCGTAGTTGGCCTGCAGCCGCGCGGCGCGGCGCTTGTTTCGGGTGGTGCAGTCGGCGCGCACCAGCTTGTGCAGCTTTCCCAGCAGCGGGCCGGCGTCGGTGACGTACCGGCGCACCGCCGAGTCCGTCCACTTGCCGCCGCCGTAACCATGGAACCGCAGGTGCAGGTACACCAGCTGGGAAACGTCGTCGACCATCTGCTTCGAATACTTGAGCGCGCGCATCCGTTTGCGGGCCATCTTCGCGCCGACGACCTCGTGGTGATGGAAGCTCACCCCGCCGTCCGGTTCGTGCCTGCGGGTGGCGGGCTTGCCGATGTCGTGCAGCAGCGCCGCCCAGCGCAGCACCAAGTCAGGGCCGTCGTCCTCGAGTGCGATCGCCTGCTTCAGCACCGTCAGCGAATGCCAGTAGACATCCTTGTGCTGGTGGTGCTCGTCGATGGCCATCCGCATCGCACCGACCTCCGGCAGCACGACGTCGCCGAGCCCGGTCTGCACCATCAGGTCGATGCCCGCGGCCGGGTCGGTGCCGAGCAGCAGCTTGTCCAGTTCGACGGCCACCCTTTCCGCGGTGATGCGGCTCAGCTGCGGCGCCATCTCCACCAGAGCCTCGAGCACCCGCGGGGCGACGGTGAACTCCAGCTGCGAGACGAACCGCGCCGCGCGCAGCATCCGCAGCGGATCGTCGCCGAACGACACCTCCGGCCCGGCGGGCGTGTCGAGCGTCTTCGCGCGCAGCGCGGCCAATCCGTTCAGCGGATCGTGGAACCCGGTGGCCCCGTCGGCGGTCACCCGCACGGCCATCGCGTTGACGGTGAAGTCGCGGCGCCTCAGGTCGTCGTCGAGGCTGTCGCCGAAGCGCACCTCCGGGTTGCGCGACACCTGGTCGTAACTGTCGGCGCGGTAGGTGGTGATCTCGAGCCGCAGCTCATCCTTGCCGACGCCGAGCGTGCCGAACTCGATGCCGGTGTCCCACAGCGAGTCGGCCCACGGCCGCAGCAACTTCTGCATCTGCTCGGGCCGGGCGTCGGTGGTGAAGTCGAGATCCGTCAGCGGCCGGTCGAGCAGGGCGTCGCGGACACTGCCGCCGACGAGGTACAGCTCGTGACCGGCCGACGCGAACAGCCGGCCGAGTTCGCGCAGCACCCCGCCATGGCGGTTCAGCGCAACTTGCGCGGTGGCAAGCAGTTCGGCGTCGGTCGGGGCTTCGGGCACGTTCGGACAGCCTAATCGGATACGGCTCTGTCACGACCGGTGAGTGCGGCGGGAGCGAAAGTGGGTGGCAGCTACTATCGCTTGGGTGTCGGACGGCGAGCAGGCCAAACCACGACGGCGCCGGGGGCGTCGCCGCGGCCGACGCGCGGCAGGTCCGCCCGAAGCGGCCTCCGACCAGTCGACACGCCCCGTCCCCCACCCCGTCCCGGGTGCGCACCGCGCCAACGCCGCACTCAACGGAAGCACCGACGGCCAGCCCGCGCAGGCAAAGAAGTCCCGGCCGCGGCGACCGCCGGACCGGCTGCGGACCGTGCACGAGACCTCGGCCGGCGGACTGGTCATCGACGGGATCGACGGCCCCAAGGACGGACAGGTCGCGGCGCTGATCGGGCGCATCGACCGGCGCGGCCGGATGCTGTGGTCCCTGCCCAAGGGGCACATCGAGATGGGCGAGACGGCGGAGCAGACCGCGATCCGCGAAGTCGCCGAGGAGACCGGTATCCAGGGCAGCGTCCTCGCGGCGCTGGGCAGCATCGACTACTGGTTCGTCACCGAAGGCCGGCGCGTGCACAAGACCGTGCACCACTATCTGATGCGATTCCTCGGCGGTGAGCTGTCCGACGAGGACGTCGAGGTCACCGAGGTGGCCTGGGTGCCGCTCAAAGAGCTGCCGAAGCGGCTGGCCTACGCCGACGAGCGCCGGCTCGCCGAGGTCGCCGGCGAACTGATCGACAAGCTGCACGCCGACGGTCCCGCCGCGCTGCCGCCGCTTCCCCACTCCTCGCCGAGGCGCCGGCCCCAGACGCATTCGCACACTCGCAACCGTCGCCCCGACGAACGCGCTCAGCACCAGCCCGGCCGGCGGACGAACGGCTGCGGACAGGGCCCGTGAGCCCGACGGCACCCCGCGTGCTGCTGCGCCTGCTGGCCGCGCTGTTGCTGGTTGCGCTCGGCGCCGTTCCGGTCGCACTGCCGCGCGCCGCCACCGGCGAACCCGCCGCCAACCCGTTCCTGCAGGTGCGCATCGACCGCGTCAACCCGGACGTGGTGACCACCACCAGCGAGGCAACCGTGACCGTCACCGGCGTCGTGCGCAACGTCGGCGACCGGCCGGTGCGCGACGTGGTGGTGCGGCTGGAGCACGCCGCCGCGGTCCGGACGTCCAGCGGCCTGCGAACCAACCTCACCGGCGACGTCGACCAGTTCGAACCGGTCGGAGATTTCGTCACGCTCACCCCGGAACTGGCTCGGGGACAAGAGGTTCCGTTCAACCTGTCGTATCCGCTGCGCGCGTCGGGCCAGCCGTCGCTCGACATCGCCAAGCCCGGGGTGTACCCGGTGATGGTCAACGTGAACGGCACCCCGGACTACGGCGAGCCCGCCCGCCTCGACGCCGCCCGGTTCCTGTTGCCGGTGCTCGGCGTACCGCAGGAGACGGCGGCGGGCTCGACGGAGGCGGTGGCCGCGGTCGAACCGCCCGACACCTCTCAACCGGTGGCCGTGACGCTGCTGTGGCCGATCGCGGACCGCCCCCGGCTGGCGGCCGGTGCACCCGGCGGCGCCACGCCGGTCCGGCTGACCGACGACGACCTCGCGACGTCGCTGGCCGCCAACGGACGGCTCGACACGTTGCTGTCGGCCGCCGAGTTCGCCACCAGCCCGGAGGTCGACCCCGACGGACGGGTGCGCGCGGCGACGTGCCTTGCCGTCGACCCCGATCTGCTCGTCACGGTCAACGCGATGACGGCCGGCTACGTCGTCAACATCGGCACCGACAGCGGGCCCGGAACTCCGACCCGGCCCGGTGCCGGCCAGAACGCCGCGGTGGCGTGGCTGAACCGGCTCAAGGCGCTGGCGCCGCGGATGTGCGTCGTCGCGACCACGTACGCGCAGGCCGACCTCGACGCGTTGCGCCGCGTCGGCGATCCCGGACTGAGCAGGATCGCGACTGTCTCCGCGGGCGACATCGTCGACCAGATCCTCGGCGTGGTCTCGGTGCGCGGCGCCAGCCTCGTCGGCGACGGACCGCTGACCGGTCCGGCTGTGCGGTTGCTGTCCGACCAGGGCGGCCCGACGGTCGCGATTGCGGCCGGATCGGAGTCTCCGAACGCCACCTTTGACGCCGCCGGCATCGCCGACACCAGACCGGTGCGCTACACGCCGCAGGTCGTCGCCGCGCCGTTCGATGCGGCCGTCGGCGCCGCACTGGCGGGGACCGGCGCCGACCCGGTGGCCCCGGCGTATCTGGAACATTCCCTGCACGTCCCGCTGCACCACGACTCGGTGGTGGCCCGGCGTCAGGACGCTCTCGGCGCAGTGCTGTGGCGGGGGCTTAACCCCGACGTCGCGCCGCGTACTCAGCTCCTCATGCCGCCGTTGGCGTGGAGCCTGCAGCCCGACGACGCGCGCGCGGTGTTCACCGCCGTGGCGACCGCGATCAACGCCGGCCTTGCGCAGCCTCGGCCGCTGCCTGCGGTCATCGCCGAGAGCAACGCGATCCCACCGCAGGACGCGGCGGCGATGCCCGGTGACAAGCTGGGCAATCCGGACGCCCGGTTCGACGACGCCGTGGTCTCCGGCATCTCCGCGGTCACCGCGCGAGTGTGGCGGCTCACCGCGGCGTTGACCACCGATGCGCGCACCGGACTGACCGGGTACGGCTACACCGCGCCGCTGCGCGAGGACATGCTGCGCGCGCTGAGCCAGTCGGTGCCACCCGATGCGCGCAACGGCCTTGCGCAGCAACGACTCACGACCGTCGGCCACACTGTCGACGACATCTCCAATGCGGTCACCATCGTCAACCCGGGCGGCTCCTACACCCTGGCGACCGAACACAGCCCGCTGCCGCTGGCACTGCGCAACGACCTGCCGGTGCCGATCCGCGTGCGCCTGCACGTCGACGCGCCACCCGGGATGACGGTGACCGACATGGGCGAGATCGAGTTGCCGCCCGGCTATCTGCCGTTGCGGGTCCCGATCGAGGTGCACTTCACCCAGCGGTTCGCCGTGGACGTGGCGCTGCGCACCGCCGACGGCCTGCCGCTCGGCGAACCGGTGCGCCTTTCGGTGCACTCCAACGCCTACGGCAAGGTGCTGTTCTTCATCACCCTGTCCGCCGGTGCAGTGCTGGTGCTGCTCGCCGGGCGCCGGCTGTGGCACCGGTTCCGCGGCCAACCGGACCGCGCCGACTTAGAAGCCGACCCCCATCGTCCCGACCCGCTCGACGTGGCGCTGCGCTACGACGACGACATCGCCGACGCTTCGCTGGACCGGTCCGGACGCAAGGGCACCGGCGCGCGCGGGGGCACGCGGTGAACAGCGCCGGGCCGCAACGGCCCCCGCGCCGCCCACCCC
>NZ_LZKP01000106.1 GCF_001672895.1 Mycobacterium sp. E740 | reverse complement strand
CAGGTCTCGTCGGGCAGGTCGCTGCCGTCGGCGATGCGGGTGGTCGCGGCGATGGCCGCCTCGATGTCGCGGCGCGCGTCGGCGGGTGACCGACCGGCCTGCGCATCGGCGATGAGCCCGCCCAGGGCCGCCGCGCGGGCGGGATCGGTCACCGCGATGACGTCCTGCAGCTCGGCGCGCCGCGCGTAGAGCCTGCGGCCGTCGAGCACGGCGGCCATCGCGAGAGGCGATGCCGACGGGTCGTCCACGGTGCCCGCTTCGCCGCACCCGTCGGCGCAGTGCCACCGTCCCCCGGCCGCGACGCGGTCGACGACATGCGCGGCAAGCAACTCGATTCCATGCTCGGCCAGCACGGCCGCCAACATCGCGGCGAGTTCGCGATGTTCGTCGTTGCACAGCCGGCAGCCGGCACCCTGCTCGTCGACGATCACGGCGATCGCCGCGTCCGGCCGGGCCGCGGCGGCCACCTGCGCGATCTGGTCGACCGAGTCGGTCACGTCGTCGGAGAGGTCCACGCGCATGACGCATCCCATCGTGCCGCGGTCCACGGTCACGAGCACGAGCGAGTTCTCCGGGACGAAGCCGAGGACGGCGGGCAGGGCCGCGATCAGCACGGCGGGGCGGTTCAGATGGAAATCGGGCGGGGGTGAGGTCGTCATGCCCCGACCTTCCCCGTCGGCTCGGACGGCGAACGCCCGTCGACGGCCGCGGGAGGTGAGGCTGTGGACCAATTCGAGCTTGGGGATGAAATTGAGCTGCGGGTGACGGCAGTCGGCCTGCGGAATCCGCCCGACCGGCGTACACCTTGTTGCTATGGCTGCCTTGGGTTCCATGCTGGAGTACGACCTCGTCGTCCTCGGATCCGGTCCGGGAGGGCAGAAAGCCGCGATCGCGGCGGCCAAGCTCGGCAAGTCGGTCGCGGTCGTCGAGCGCGGCCGGATGCTGGGCGGTGTTTGCGTGAACACCGGGACCATCCCCTCCAAGACGCTGCGAGAGGCGGTCGTCTACCTCACCGGCATGAGCCAGCGCGAGCTGTACGGGACCAGCTACCGCGTCAAGGAGAAGATCACGCCGGCCGACCTGCTGGCGCGTACCGCCCACGTGATCGGCAAGGAGCAGGACGTCGTCCGCTCGCAGTTGATGCGCAACCGCATCGACCTGTTCCAGGGTCACGGCCGGTTCGTCGATGCGCACACCGTGCTCGTCGAGGAACCCACCCGCGGTGAGCGGACCACCGTCAGCGGGGACTACGTGCTGATCGCCACCGGGACGAAACCGGCCCGACCGGCCGGCGTCGAGTTCGACGAGGACCGCGTGCTGGACTCCGACGGCATCCTCGATCTGAAGTCGCTGCCCGCCACGATGGTCGTGGTCGGTGCCGGCGTGATCGGGATCGAGTACGCGTCGATGTTCGCCGCGCTCGGCACCAAGGTCACCGTGGTGGAGAAGCGTGACAACATGCTCGACTTCTGCGACCCCGAGATCGTGGAAGCCCTCAAGTTCCACCTGCGCGACCTCGCGGTGACGTTCCGCTTCGGCGAGGAGGTGACGGCCGTGGACGTCGGCGCGGCCGGCACCGTCACGACGCTGGCCAGCGGCAAGCAGATCCCCGCCGAGACGGTCATGTACTCGGCGGGCAGGCAGGGCTGGACCGAACACCTCGACCTGGCGAATGCGGGCCTGGAGGCCGACTCCCGCGGCCGTGTCACCGTCGACAGCAACTTCCAGACCAAGGTCGACCACATCTACGCCGTCGGCGACGTGATCGGTTTCCCGGCGCTGGCCGCCACGTCGATGGACCAGGGCAGGCTCGCGGCTTATCACGCGTTCGGAGAGCCGGCGAAAGGCATGACCGACCTGCAACCGATCGGGATCTACTCCATTCCGGAGGTGTCCTACGTCGGGGCGACCGAGGTGGAGCTGACCCGCAACGCGGTCCCGTACGAGGTCGGGGTCTCGCGCTACCGCGAGCTGGCCAGGGGCCAGATTGCCGGCGACTCGTACGGCATGCTCAAACTGCTGGTGTCCACCGACGACCTGAAGCTGCTGGGCGTGCACATCTTCGGGACCAGCGCCACCGAGATGGTGCACATCGGTCAGGCCGTGATGGGCTGCGGGGGCACCGTCGAGTACCTCGTCGACGCCGTGTTCAACTACCCGACGTTCTCGGAAGCCTATAAAGTCGCGGCGCTGGACGTGATGAACAAGCTGCGGGCGCTCAACCAGTTCCGCGCCTGATCGGTCGCGCCGGCGAAGGTGGCCGGCAAACATTTCGGCTCGTCCGGGTATCAGATGGCCGCCAGCGGGAACGCTATGTGCGCCAAACTGGTTTCACTGGTACGAAGACATTCACTGTCTTGGCACCACTGCGAGGAGGCGAGGTTCGATGGCTGACAGCCCGGAAAACCGTGGGAACCCCGAACAGCCCTACCAGCCGGAGCAATCCGGCATGTACGAGCTGGAATTCCCGGCGCCCCAGCTGTCCTCGTCGGACGGGCGCGGCCCGGTGCTGATCCATGCCCTCGAAGGGTTCTCCGACGCCGGGCGCGCCATCCGGTTGGCGGCCCAGCACCTCAAGGACACGCTCGACACCGAGTTGGTGGCGTCGTTCGCCATCGACGAGCTGCTGGACTACCGCTCGCGTCGGCCGTTGATGACCTTCAAGACCGACCATTTCACCCACTACGACGATCCCGAGCTCAACCTCTATGCGATGCGGGACAGCGTCGGCACGCCGTTCCTGCTCCTCGCCGGGTTGGAGCCCGATCTGCGCTGGGAGCGGTTCATCACCGCGGTGCGGCTGCTGGCCGAGCGGCTCGACGTGCGGCGGGTCGTCGGCCTGGGCACCATCCCGATGGCCGTGCCGCACACCCGCCCCATCACGATGACAGCACACTCCAACGACAAGGAGCTCATCGCCGACCACCAGCCGTGGGTCGGGGAGGTGCAGGTTCCGGCCAGCGTGTCGAACCTGCTCGAGTTCCGCATGTCGCAGCACGGGCACGAGGTCGTCGGCTTCACCGTGCACGTGCCGCACTACCTCGCCCAGACCGACTATCCCGCGGCGGCGGAGGCGTTGCTGGCCGAGGTCGCCCGCAACGCCTCGCTGACCATCCCGCTCGAAGCGCTGGTCGCGGCCGGCGCCGACGTGTTGACCAAGGTCAATGAGCAGGTCGAGCAGAGCCCCGAGGTCGCGCAGGTGGTGGCCGCCCTCGAGCGCCAGTACGACGCCTTCGTCACAGCGCAGGAGAACCGTTCCCTGCTGGCCAGTGACGAGGAGCTGCCCAGCGGCGAAGAGCTGGGCGCGGAGTTCGAACGTTTCCTGGCTCAGCAGGCCGAGAAGAAGTCGTCGGACCCGTTCCCGGACGGCGACGAGGCCGGATAGCGCGCGTCGTTCGAAACGGGCGTCAATAATTGGCGCGCCTCGGGCTGGCCAGCTAAGTTGGCCCAATGGCCGCGCGAAAGCCGAATCTGCGCCCGGTAAGGGAATTGACGCCCGTACTGCAGTTCCGGACCGTTCACGGCTATCGACGCGCGTACCGGGTGGCAGGCTCCGGCCCCGCGATCCTGCTGATCCACGGCATCGGTGACAACTCCACCACGTGGAGCGCAGTGCAGTCGAAGCTCGCGCAGCGATTCACGGTCATCGCGCCGGACCTACTGGGCCACGGAAGATCGGACAAACCGCGCGCGGACTACTCGGTTGCCGCCTACGCCAACGGGATGCGCGATCTGCTCAGCGTCCTGGACATCGACCGGGTCACGGTGATCGGCCATTCCCTCGGCGGCGGAGTGGCCATGCAGTTCGTCTACCAGTTCCCGCAACTGGTCGACCGGCTCATCCTCGTCGGCGCCGGCGGGGTCACCAAGGACGTCAACATCGCGCTGCGGTTCGCCTCGCTGCCGATGGGCAGTGAGGCGCTGGCGTTGCTGCGGTTGCCGCTCGTGCTGCCCGCCCTGCGGGCGGTGGGCCGCCTCGCCGGCGGGATCTTCGGGTCGACCGGTCTCGGCCGCGACCTGCCCCAGGTGCTTCGCATCCTCAACGACCTACCGGAACCGACCGCGTCGTCGGCGTTCGCCCGCACCCTGCGCGCGGTCGTCGACTGGCGCGGTCAGGTGGTGACGATGCTGGACCGTTGCTATCTCACGCAATCGGTTCCTGTGCAACTGATCTGGGGCAGCGGCGACGCGGTGATCCCCGCCAGCCACGGCGAGATGGCCCACGCGGCGATGCCGGGCTCGCAACTGGAGATCTTCGACGGCTCCGGACACTTCCCGTTCCACGACGACCCCGACCGTTTCGTCGAGGTGGTTCAGAAGTTCATCGACAGCACCGAGCCGGCGATCTACGACCAGGAGTACCTGCGGGGACTGTTGCGGGCGGGCGCCGGCCAGGACATGATCTCCGGGCCGGTCGACACCCGGGTCGCGGTGCTCGACGCCATGGGCGCTGACGAGCGCAGCGCCACCTGAGCGACAAGAAGTAGCATCGGCCCATGGCCATCGACGTCACGGTGCTGCGCGTGTTCACCGATCCCGACGGCAACCATGGAAACCCGCTCGGGGTCGTCGACGCCCGCACCGTCGACCCGCAGGACCGCCAGCGGATAGCCACCGAATTGGGTTACAGCGAAACGGTATTCGTCGATCTGCCGGAATCCGGGACGAGCACGGCGCACGCCCGCATCCATACGCCGGCCGTCGAGCTGCCGTTCGCGGGGCACCCCACTGTCGGTGCGGCCTGGTGGCTCCGCGACAAAGGCACACCCGTTCACACGCTGCGGGTGCACGCCGGGCTGGTGCAGGTCGGCTACACCGACGACCTCACGTCGGTGCGAGCGCGATCGGAATGGGCACCGGAATTCGCGATCCACGACATCGCCTCGGTCGACGAGCTGCTCGCGCTCGACCCGTCCGACTACCCCGACGACATCAACCACTATGTGTGGGCGTGGGTCGACCGCGAGCAGGGCGTGCTGCGGTCGCGCATGTTCGCCTCGGACTTGGGCGTGCCCGAAGACGAGGCCACCGGATCCGCCGCTGCGCGCATCACCGACTATCTGAGCCGCGACCTGACGATCGTGCAAGGCAAGGGTTCTCATATCCAGACGGAGTGGAGCCCCGAGGGCTGGGTGCGCATATCGGGTCGCGTCGTCGACGACGGCGTCAAGCAGATCGACTGAGCCGTCCGCTGCGCGCGGTCAGCCGGCTGTCGGCTGCGGGGAGTTCTGGTGCGCCCGCAAGGCCTCGATCTCACGCTCGAAGTCCTCGGCGGAGGTGAACCCGCGGTACACCGAGGCGAAGCGGAGGTAGGCGACTTCGTCGAGGTCGCGCAGCGGCCCGAGGATCGCCAATCCCACCTCGTTACTGGGCACCTCGGGGGAACCGCCCGCGCGGACGGTGTCCTCGACCTGCTGGGCCAGCAGGTTCAACGCATCGTCATCGACCTGCCTGCCCTGGCAGGCTCGACGCACACCCTTGATGACCTTCTCACGGCTGAACGGCTCGGTGACCCCACTGCGTTTGACGACGGCCAGCACCGCGGTTTCGACTGTGGTGAACCGTCTTCCGCATTCCGGACACGAACGCCGGCGCCGGATCGCCTGCCCTTCGTCGGTCTCGCGGGAGTCGACCACTCGCGAGTCGGGGTGACGACAGAACGGACAGTGCATCACCGCTCCTTCGCCGTGCCGACAACGGACCAACTCGAACCTCTCCGAGCGTACCTGCGGCGCACTGCGCAGGCCCATCACCGGATTGATCGGCACGTACTCCGGCGTCCTGTCGGTGAGCATGATGCAGCAGGGCGTTCTGCGCGCCGGGGAGCGTCAACCGACTGGAGCGATGAGGGTCTGGCCGGCGTCGAGGGCAGCGGAGTCGAGCCGGTTGAGCTCGCGAATCCGCTCCACCACCTGGCCCACCGGCGCGTCGGGTGCCACGCGGTGAGCGACCTGATGCAGGCTTTCGCCGGTCTGCACCTGGACCACCGCGAGCCGGTCCGGAACCGCCGTCGGACCAGTGCCGAGCACACCGCCGAACTGCGCCACCAGACCGAGCCACACCGTGATCCCGGCGGCCACCAGGGCGAGGAGCACGGTGGCGCCCGGGGTGATCGGACGACGGCGATGCGAGGCCCGGGACATCAGCACGCCGGTGCCGCGATAGCGCACCGGCGCGCCGCTCGGCCGCGTGCAACCGGGCCGCCGACGGCCGTGAACAGCCCTCACAGCGGGCCTGACCACAGCCGAAGCCTGCACCTGCCGGGTATCGAGAATCGTCATCCTGGTTTCCTTCCGGTCCGCCGCATTCGCTCTTGTGTTCGAACATACTCGATCACATGTTCGATGGATAGAACATGTGATCGAACTGTTGCCGAGGATAAAACGACCCACCGACAAGAATCCGAGGCGCAGTCGAACAGCGACACGACCTGGGACACGCCTCGAACACATGTTTGATTAATCGGGTGCGGCGGGCTACATTCGCCGTCATGGACTCCAGCAGCGACACTCCGGGCGGACGGGCACTCGATTCGGGGCTCACCGAACGTCAGCGCACAATCCTCGACGTGATCCGTTCATCGGTCACGACGCGCGGCTATCCCCCGAGCATCAGGGAGATCGGCGACGCGGTCGGCCTGACCTCCACCTCGTCGGTTGCACATCAGCTGCGCACTCTGGAACGCAAGGGGTACCTGCGGCGAGATCCCAACCGCCCGCGCGCCGTCGATGTGCGCGGCGCCGACGACGCGGCGGGTCCGATCGTCGCCACCGACGTGGCCGGATCCGATGCGCTCCCGGAGCCCACGTTCGTGCCGGTACTCGGGCGGATCGCGGCCGGCGGACCGATCCTCGCCGAGGAGGCCGTCGAGGACGTCTTCCCGCTGCCGCGGGAACTGGTCGGCGAGGGATCGCTGTTCCTGCTCAAAGTGGTCGGCGACTCGATGGTCGACGCCGCGATCTGTGACGGCGACTGGGTCGTCGTCCGTCAGCAGAACGTCGCGGACAACGGAGACATCGTGGCGGCGATGATCGACGGCGAAGCCACGGTGAAGACGTTCAAACGCACGAAGGGCCAGATCTGGCTGATGCCGCACAACCCGGCCTTCGACCCGATTCCGGGTAACGACGCCGCGGTCCTCGGCAAGGTCGTCACCGTCATCCGGAAGATCTAGTCGGCGCGGACGAACCCGTTCGTCCGCGCGAATTCCTCGCTGGAGAACCAGATCTCGGCCTGCACCTCGTCGTAGTCGGCGGATCCGGGCACCCAGTACCGACCCGACTGGGTGTCGGCCTTGATCGGATATCCCTGCGGCGCCTCGTCGGAATCGCCGAACGGCAGGCGGAACGCAGGGCTCGACACCTCCGGTTCGTCTACGACGATCTTGGCGTGGCGACCTGTGTCGGTCACTGAATCCTCTTGCGCCGGTTCGGGTTCCGGCTCGAATGCCTCGTCGGGTACATCGAGTTCCGAGACGGCGTCGTCATCGGCGGCTTCGCGCTCGACGACGCCCGCCGGAATGCGGGTCGGCGCGGTATCGACGTCATCGGGATCCTCTTCGGGCTCATCGAGATCGCCGTACCCGCCGGTTTCCTCGCCGGCCAGTGGCGCCTCCCACGGGCTCGACGTGGAGGCGGCCGCCGATTCCTCCGGCGGTGCAAGAGCACCCAAACCTTCACTGGCGTACCGATCACCGAACATTGCCGCCGAGTAGTCGCTCGATCCCTGCTCCCCGCCTGTGTCGTAAGCAGATTGCTCAGCCTCACCGCCATAGCCGTCGTCGTAGGTGTCGTCGTCGAAACCGCGGCGATCGTCATCACGGCCGCGGCGGTTTCGCACGGCTGCGAACACGACGAGACCGATGAGCAGGAGCACTGGCACGACCGCGAGCAGCCACCACCAACTGCCGCCCAACCAGCCCTTGTCCCGCGATCCCGAGGCCCGCGGCGCGCCAGGAGGCTCGGTCCTCTGCTGGGAGGGTACCTCGAGCCCGGCAAGCTCGCTCGCCAAGTTGGCCGGCTCCGTGGTGAACTCGCCGGTCGACCGGTGAAACGAGACCACTCCGCCGGTGAACCGCTGGGTGAGGACGTCACCGTTCTCGGTCTGGTCGGCGACCGGAGCGCCGAGCTTGCCTTCGGCGCCGTCGAGTTTGTCCCAGGCGGCGCTCATCGCACCGCGCATCACGACCGCGCCGTGGTCCGGCGTCCAGAAGATCACCGGCTTGTCGTCAGCGGCGAACCTCGCCATGCGACTCGGCGTCGGCAACCCGCCGTCGGCCTCGCTGGAAACCGGGAAACCTAGATCCCCCTGCGGGCCGCCCAGGCTTTCGTACTTGGCGAGCACCTGGCCCGTGACGACCCTCGCACCGGTCGCCGGACTGTAGAAGATCTTTCCGCCGGCGAAGTTCTGGCCGAGCCCGTCGTCGCCGATCTGATATGGCGCTCCCTGCGCTGCGCCCAGCGGTCCCAATGGGCCGCCTGCCGCCCGCCTTGCGGCGTTGATCGCAGCAGTCGGATCGTTCGGCACCTGGACATCTGTCAACTGCCCGGCGAGATCGGGTGGCACGGTGGTGAACTTCTTGTCGCGGGTGTTGTAGGTCAGTTCCCCGCCAGTGAACTTCTGGGTGACGAGGTCACCGCGGTAGGTCTCGTCGTCAGCGGGCACGCCGAGCGGTCCCGTCGAGCCGCCCAGCTTGTCCCAGGCTGCGTTGATCGGCCCGCGCACCACCCGCGCGCCGGTTTCCGCCGTCCAGAAGATCACCGGCCGATCGCCGGCGCTGAGCGTGGTGTTGAAGCTGCCCGCGGCCCGGCCGGGACTGTCGTCGATGGTCGGGAAACCGAGGTCGCTGTCCGCCGGGCCGCCGAGCGACTCATACTTCTCCAGAATCGCGCCGCGCATGAAGTGAGCGCCGGTGTCTGCGGTGAAGAACATCTTGCCGCCGGAGAAGTTCTGCGCGAATCCCGCGCCGGCCGAATACACGTCACTCTGCTTGGGCCCCAGCGGGCCGCCGTCGCCGCCGCTGGCCTCCCATGCCGCGGTGATCGCCGCGTTGGCGGCGTCGGACTCGGGTGTGGCATTGGCCACCGGCGATGCGAGCAGGGCTACGACGGCTGCGAGCAGACCGATCGCGATCCGGCTCCACGCCTTGGTGCCCCGGCTGTTCTGCCCGGTCATTCGTCCTCCCTGGTCGGCACGAATCGCTCGAGGATTCGCGCCCGTCAAACCGTGTGTCAGCAGACGTCAATAACCAACGAACACGCCGATCTGGGAAGAAAATACCTGCCAATCCCCCATTCGCTGTGGATAACCCCGCCGTGCCGCACTTATTTGTCGAAACCAGTCCTGCGAATTGTCATTGTTTGTGCCGTATTGAGGCACTCGCGGGAGGCGTGCCGGCAGGCCGCAAACCGCTGTGAGGTAGCACACCTCACGCGTAGTACGGATTAGCGAACCGGCACCACGGGTATTGAGAGGTTCAAGATCCAATCACGGCAACGAAAGGAAGCCAGTGTCTGACGACAAGCACAACAGTGGGCCGGAAGAGGCCATCAAGGGCGCCGTCGAAGGCGTGAAGGGCAAGGCCAAAGAGGTCCTCGGCGCCGTCGCCGGGCGCGACGACCTCTACCGCGAGGGTCAGGCTCAGCAGGACAAGGCCGACGCGCAGCGGAACGCCGCCAAGAAGGAGGCCGAGGCCGAAGGTGCCCGCGCCGCGGCCAAGACCGCCGAGAAGCGGCAAGAGGCAGAGCAGGACTAGCGCGAAAAGCTAAGCAAGAGGCGCGGAGGGGTGAAACCCTCTGCGCCTCTTCGTTCTGTCAGACCATCCCGCGCGCGGGTCAGAACGTCGCGTAGTCGCGCAGGCCGGCGGCCAGCGAAACCGGTACTCGCGCTTTGATTCTGGTGCCCTCCGCGGTGTGCTCGATGGCGTCGACCCGGCCGTCCGCGTGTAGTCGGTTGACGAGATCGCCGCGCTCATAGGGAATCGTCACGTCGACGGTCGTATCCGTCGGCTTGATCGACTCGGCCATTCGCTGCTGCAGCCGGTCGAGGCCGTCGCCGGTGTGCGCGGAGACGAACACCGCATCGGGCAGGGCACGGCGCAACTGCGCGAGGGTCAGCCCGTCCGCGGCGTCGATCTTGTTGACCACCAACAGTTCTGGTGCTCGGGATCCGTCGTGCTCGGCAACGACCTCGTTGACGACTTCGCGCACCGCGTTGATCTGCGCCAGCGGGTTGGCGTCGGACCCGTCGACGACATGGACCAGCAGGTCGGCGTCGACGACCTCCTCCAGTGTGGAGCGAAACGCCTCCACCAGTTGGGTGGGCAGATGGCGGACGAACCCGACCGTGTCGGTCAGCACGAACGGTCGCCCGTCGGCGAATTCGCCTCGCCGCGTTGTCGGTTCGAGGGTGGCGAACAACGCGTTCTCCACCAGGACGCCGGCTCCGGTGAGCGCGTTGAGCAGGCTTGACTTTCCCGCGTTGGTGTAGCCGACGATGGCGATCGACGGCACCTCGCTGCGGCGTCTTCCGCTGCGCTGCGTGTCGCGGATCTTCTTCATGTCCTTGATGTCGCGACGCAGTTTAGCCATCCGCTCGCGGATCCGGCGACGGTCGGTCTCGATCTTGGTCTCACCCGGCCCGCGCGTGCCCACACCGCCGCCGGCACCGCCGGCGCGTCCGCCGGCCTGCCGGGACATCGACTCGCCCCAGCCGCGCAGCCGCGGCAGCATGTACTCCATCTGCGCCAGCGTCACCTGCGCTTTGCCTTCTCGGCTGGTCGCGTGCTGGGCGAAGATGTCGAGGATCAGCGCGGTGCGGTCGATGACCTTGACCTTGACCGCCTTCTCCAGCGCCGTGAGCTGGGCGGGGCTGAGCTCACCGTCGCAGATCACGGTGTCGGCGCCGGTCGCGAGCACGATCTCGCGCAGTTCGGCCGCTTTGCCCGAGCCGATGTAGGTCGAAGCGTCCGGTTTGTCCCGTCGCTGGATGAGCCCTTCGAGGACCTCCGAGCCGGCGGTTTCGGCGAGCGCTGCGAGTTCGGCCAGGCTTTCCTCGGCGTCGGCCGAGCTGCCTTCGGTCCAAACCCCCACGAGCACAACGCGTTCCAGCCGCAGCTGGCGGTATTCGACTTCGGAGACGTCGGTGAGCTCGGTCGACAGACCGGCCACCCGGCGCAGCGCCGTGCGGTCTTCGAGGGCCAGCTCACCGGCGCTCGGGGTGCTGTGCATCGGGGAATCGGGATACGTCATGGGCGAATTAAGATTCGCACGGAGATCACTATTCATGCACCCCAATTAACGTTGCGCAACGCTCCACCATTCCTCGGACAGTTCACCGTGGGCCACCAGAACCGACGGACCGCGCAAATAGCTGCTGGCTTCGGTGACGGTGACCGAGACCTCGCCGCCCGGAATACGCACATCCAGGCTTCCGCTGCCGGCGCCCGAAAAGGCCAGCGCCGCGACCGCCGCGGCGACGGTGCCCGTTCCGCATGAGCGCGTCTCGCCGACGCCGCGTTCGTGTACCCGCATCGAGACCGCTCCGTCGGCGGGAGCAGTCACCACTTCGACGTTCACGCCCTCGGGGAACTGAGCCGAGTCGAAGGACACCGGCGCTCCGACATCGAGCGCGTACAGCTCTTCGAGCGTCAGATCCGGGTCCACGCAAGCCAGATGCGGGTTACCGACATCGACCGCCAGACCACTGAACCGTCGTCCGCCGACGATCGCCGCGCCGGCGCCCAGTTGGTTCGCCTTGCCCATCTCGACGGTGACGTCTGCCGTCGTCGCGTCCCAGTCGTGCAGCACGACCGGCCGCGGGCCGGCCAGGGAGCCGACCACGAACTCGTCGGCGGCCTGCAGCCCGCTGACCCGCAGATAGTGCGCGAAGACACGCACCCCGTTGCCGCACATCTGCGCGATCGACCCGTCGGCGTTGCGGTAGTCCATGTACCAGTCCTCGCCCGCGACGCCCTCGGGTAACTGCTCGAACACGCCGGCAGTCAGCGCCGCTTGCGCGGTGGTGACCCGCAGTACGCCGTCGGCGCCCAGTCCGCGGCGCCGGTCGCACAGCGCGGCCACCGCGGGCGGGGTCAACGTCAGTTCGCAACCGACGTCGGCAAGCAGCACGAAGTCGTTCTGCGTGCCGTGTCCTTTCGCGAACCTCACGTCTCTCAGGATACGGTCCGCCACGCCCGCAGCGTGTCGTCGACGAGGTCGGCTGAGGCGCCGTCCAGCCAGGTGATGCGGTGGTCACGGCGGAACCACGACCGCTGCCGTCGCACGTAGCGCCGGGTGCCGACGAACGTCGGCTCCTGTGCGGCGGCACCGTCGCCGCCGGCGTCGAGATCGGCGAGCACCTGTGCGTAACCCAGCGCCCGTGCAGCGGTGACCCCGTCTCGCAGGCCGCGATCCAGCAGCGTACGGACTTCGGCGACGAGGCCGTCGGCGAACATCTTGTCCGTCCGCTGAACCAGTCTTTCGTCGAGAAGCGCTGTCTGCCAATCCAGTCCGACGATCACGGTGTCCCAGCGTGGCGCACCGATCGCAGGAAACGACGCCGCGAACGGCCGGCCGGTCAGCTCGACGACCTCGAGCGCGCGAACGATGCGCCGGCCGTCGGTGGGCAGGATTACGGCGGCGGCCACGGCGTCCACCCGTGCCAGCTCCGCGTGCAGGGCGGCCACCCCCACCTCGGCGAGCCGCTGCTCCCACCGGGCGCGCACCGCCGGGTCGGTGGCCGGGAACGTCCAGTCGTCGAGCAGCGCCTGGACGTACATCATCGAGCCGCCGACCACCACGGGGACGGCACCGCGACCGGCGATCGCCTCCACGTCCGCGGCGGCCGCCTGCTGATAGCGGGCCACGCTCGCGGTCTCGGTCACGTCGAGTACGTCGAGCTGGTGGTGTGGGACCCCGCGCCGCTCGTCGACCGTCAGCTTCGCTGTGCCGATGTCCATGCCGCGGTACATCTGCATCGCGTCGGCGTTGACGATCTCCACCGCGGTTGTCGAGCCGATCCGCTCGGCCAGGGCGAGTGCCAGCGCCGATTTCCCGGTCCCGGTCGGCCCGACGATCGCGATCGGGCGCGTCATGAGTCCCAGACGCCGGCGTAATAGCCGACGCCGTAGGGGGCACCGCGGTAGAGCTCCTTGACCGATCGCGGACCGGATTCGGCCAGGCCGGCGAGCACCTGATAGGCCACCCGCCCGACGATCGCTTCGGGCAGCCGGCTCAGCGCGGCGGCGTCGCCCGAGGCCAGCGCCTCGTTCAACGCCTCCTGCATGACGAGCGAATCGGGGTCGTATCCGCCCGGCGCCGGCGGTGTCAGCGTGTTGGCGCCGTCCGCGACGACCAGCACGCCGATCGGATCGGCCACTTCGTCGATCTCGGCGCGCAACCGCTTGCCGGCGGCCACTGCGGCGTCGGCGTCGTGATCCTCGGCGTACACCCGCACCTCGGCACGGACGTCGGCACGCGCCACGCAACGCACCCAGCCGGTGATCAACGCGCACAGCGGCAGCGGCACCGGATCGGCGCCGGCATCCGTGGAAAGCGACACCCGCACGTCGGCGCCGTAGCCGGCGAAGGTGCCCGCGCGTTCGGGACCGACGACCGCGTCGGTGCGCCCCACCCCCACGGCGATCCAGCGCGGCGGCAGCCCGGCCACGGCCGAGAACACCGCTTCGCGCAGATCGGCCAACTCAGCAGCGGCGGTCCCGGCGAGTTCGGGAACCATGACCGGTGCCGACGGCAGGATCGCGATCGCGCTGAGCACGTCGTCCACGCTAATGCGGAGCGGCGACCCGGTCGGCGCTGACCGCCTCGCCCCGCGCCAGTGCGGCCGTCGACACCACCATCACGACGACGGCTGCCACCAGGGCGAGCCAGCCTGCCTCCCCCGGCCGCAGCGTTTCACCCAGCACGACGATGCCGAGCACCGACGCCACCACCGGCTCGGCGACCGTCATCGTGGGCAGTGATGCCGTCAGCGACCCGGCTCGGAACGACGCCTGCTGCCATGCGGTACCCGCGACGGCGACGACCGCCCACGCATACAGCTCGGGGGCGCGCAGCAGCGCCTGGGGCCCTTCGCCGAGGCGGTCGACGACACCCTTGGTCAGCACTGCGAAGAGCCCCCACAGCGCACCGGAAACGAGTGCAAGCAGCACCGCGCTCACCGAGCCGTTCCGAGTGCTCTTCCATACGTTGGCTCCGACCACGCAGAGCACGAGCGCCGGCCCGAGCACCACGGCGACCGCCGTCCAGGTCTCCCACGAGGCGCGGGAGTGGCCCGCGGTCGGGTTGCCGACGGTGACGATCACCGCCACCGACGCGGCCAGCAGCGCAGCCCACGTCCACTCCCACCGCGTGACCCGCCGATGTGCCAGCCGAGCATGGATGGGCAGCGCGAACAACAGCGAGGTGACCAGCAGCGCCTGTACGAGCAGAACCGACCCGAGCCCGAGGGCCGCGGCCTGCAACGCGAACCCGCCGGCGGCGACGAAACTGCCCAGCCACCATCGCCGGTCACGCAGCAGCCGCGTGAACAAAGCCAGATGACTGACCGGTTCGTCGGTCACCTCGTGCGCCTGCCGCTGGTGGATGACGTCGCCGACGGCGATGAACAGCGCGGCACCGAGCGCGAACAGGACAGCGAGATCCGCCTGCCCGTTCAGCTGTGCCATCGCAGTCCTCTCGTCGCAGTCGCCACGAGCCTAGGCAGTCCTCGCGAAAGCCGTGCGCACGCGTGGCGGCGACCTGTTTGAATAGCGTTCGACAGCGATCAGGCGCCGCGGTGCGCGGCACGTGCGCGACAGCCCGCGCGGAGGCACGAGGATTTCGACATGACGACCAGCGAGCCAGGAGGCCAGGCCTCCTTGCCCAAACCCGCTCCCCGGCCAGGACCGCCGCGTCCCGTGCCCCGACGCGGGCGGCCCGCTCCGGTGGTCGCCGCGCCGGCGTCCAGCGATCCCCACCGCTTCGGCCGGGTCGATCCCGACGGCACGGTGTGGCTGGTCACCGGCTCGGGTGAACGGATCATCGGCTCCTGGCAGGCCGGCGACACCGAGGCGGCGTACGCCCATTTCGGCAGGCGCTTCGATGACCTGCAGACCGAAGTCGCGCTGATGGAGAGCCGGCTGGGGTCCGGATTCGGGGATGCCCGCAAGATCAAGTCCGCGGCCCAGGCGCTGGCCGAGACGCTGCCGACGGCCCACGTGCTGGGCGACGTCGACGCCCTCGCCGCGCGCCTGACCGCGATCGTCACCCACGCCGACGAGACCGCCCAGGCCGACAGGGCGCGCCGTGAGGAGCATCGCACCGCCCAGACCGCGCGCAAGGAGGCACTGGCCGCCGAGGCCGAGGACCTCGCCGCCAACGCCACTCAGTGGAAGGCAGCCGGCGACCGGCTGCGC
This sequence comes from Mycobacterium sp. E740, assembly GCF_001672895.1. Lineage (GTDB taxonomy): Bacteria > Actinomycetota > Actinomycetes > Mycobacteriales > Mycobacteriaceae > Mycobacterium. The sequence goes on along the minus strand of NZ_LZKP01000106.1, from coordinate 2,463 downwards.
GAGATCCTCGACGAATGGCGCACGATCAGCGGCTTGGACCGCAAGACGGACGACGCGCTGTGGAAGCGTTATTCGGCGGCGCGTGAGCAGTTCAACCGTAGGCGCGGTTCGCATTTCGCCGAACTCGACCGCGAGCGGGCCGGCGCCCGGCAGGCCAAGGAGGCGTTGTGTGTGCGCGCCGAGGCGTTGGCCGATTCGACCGACTGGGGGCCGACAAGCGCGACCTTCCGCGACCTGCTGGCCGAGTGGAAGGCCGCGGGTCGCGCCGCCAAGGACGTCGACGACGCGTTGTGGCAGCGGTTCAAGGCGGCGCAGGACAAGTTCTTCACCGCCCGCAACGCGGTGACCGCCGAGCGCGACGCCGAGTTCCGGGCAAACGCCGCGGCCAAGGAGGCGTTGCTGGCCGAGGCGGAGAAGATCGACACCTCCGATCTCGACGCGGCACGGGCCGCTCTGCGCGTGATCGGCGACAAGTGGGACGCGATCGGCAAGGTGCCCCGCGAGCGCGGTGCCGACTTGGAGCGGCGGCTCCGCGCCATCGAGAAGAAGGTCCGCGAGACGCCGACGTCTGGCGTCGATCCGGAAGCACAGGCGCGTGCCGACCAATTCCGTTCCCGCGCAGAGCAATTCGAACGCCAGGCCGAGAAGGCCGCCGCGGCCGGGCGAGAGAAGGACGCCGCGGAGGCGCGCGCCAGCGCCGAGCAGTGGCGGCAGTGGGCCGACGCGGCGGCCGATGCCCTGAGCAAGGGCCGCTGAGCGCTCGACAGCCGGTCGACGTCTCGAACGCCAGTCTATCGACGCGCGCGAACCACAACCTGATAGCAACCTGAAAAGACCTTGTGAACCGACGCGCGACTTCTCAGCTCGGATCGGCATATGCGATCGGCCTTCGGGGAACCCGACAGAGCATGAAGCTCAGAGCGAAACCCTCGATGATGCAACAGATTCCAGATAGGCGGCCGACATGAGAACACCCACCCTTTCGCGGCGCAGCGCTGCGGCGGCCGGTCTGCTGACGAGCGTGCTGGTCGCCGGCTGCGGCGGCGATCCCGACATCAGCTCGTCGAACCGGGGTGCGGGAACACAGACCGAGGAGACGTCGGTCGAGAACGCCTTCATCGTGCCGCGTTTCGTTCCGGGGTCGTGTGCCATCCAGGTCGGCGATGCGGCGGCGCTCAAGTTCACGGTGACCAACAACCGGTCTGCCGAACCGGAACGATTGCTCGGCATCGACTCCCCCGCAGCGACATCGATTCGCCCGGCTCCCGAAGCGACGCTCCGGATTCCGCCGCGCACGTCGATCGCCGCCGGCCAACCGGTTGAGAACGTCGGCGACGGCGTGCCCGACCGACCCTTCACGGTCAGCATCGAGGGCCTGCGGGAATCCGCGAAGCCCGGCACTTCGGTGGACATGACATTCCACTTCGAAAAGCAGGGCGACGTCGAGATGAAAGTTCCCGTCGAAGCCTGTCCCACCCAGAAGTAGGCGGTCAGCTCTCCGGTGGCCCGTCGGGCCTGTCGAGATCGTCGAGCAGCCCCTTCTTCTGCTGCTCGGCGGCGGCCCTGCGGCGTTCCTCCTCGGCGGCCAACTGCAGGGCGGTGCGCGACCACACCGCGCGGGCCCAGTGAAAGGCGACCACCGCCACCGCGATCCACGCGATGATGAGCCCGATTCCCGGGCCCGGGTAGTGGTCGGCGGCAGTCTGCCGGGACCACACCGCGAGCAGGCCGATCAGCGTCGCGACCGTCGACCCCGCCAACGCGACCCACGCCAGCGCCCAGCGCCGGGTGAGCAGCGCCAGCATCGAGAAGCCGACACCGAATACCAGCACCAGCCACACGAACACGCGCGACGGCAGCGAGATGCCCTCGCGGATCGCCGTGTCGCTGCCGATGAGAACGTCCAGCCCGCGGGCAGCTCCGGTGTGGGGCAGGACGAACGAGACCAGCAGCAGGAACACGCCGATGGCGATCACCATCGCTCGCGCGCCGGGGTCGATCTCACCCGCGACCCGGCGTTCTGCGGCCTCGATGTCGCCCTTGAAATCCTCGAAGCCGTTGTGGCGGTCAGACGTCATCGCGGGCATCCCTCCGACGCCGCAGCCTGTGCCGGGGCACCGATGCCCGGCATGCCGAGACCTACGCCGGTGCGCGGCCGTCGGCCGGCGGCATGGGCTTCACCGGCGGGGGTGCGCCGATGACTGTGCACGGCCGAATCCGCGATCAGATGGTGCGGGGCGGCGTCGGTCACCGTGGTGGTCACGATGTCGCCGGGGCGGATGTCCAGCCGCTGCGGGTCGAAATGCACGAGCCGACCGTCTCGGGCACGGCCGGACAACCTGGCCGTCGCGGCGTCCTTGCGTCCTTCACCGGTGGCCACCAGGACTTCGACCCTGCGGCCGATCTGTGCGCGGTTCTCCTCCAGAGAGATCCGTTCCTGAAGCTCGATCAACCGTTGATAAC
>NZ_LZKP01000105.1 GCF_001672895.1 Mycobacterium sp. E740 | reverse complement strand
CGGAGGCCGGTCCGACCGGAACTGCGATGACAACTCGAGCCGGCTCCTGTGCCCGCACCGCACGCACCGCCGCGAGCATGCTGGCGCCGGTGGCGATTCCGTCGTCGACGAGGATCACGGTCTTGCCGGCGATCTCGATCGGAGCCCGGTCACCGCGGTAGACCCGCTCGCGGCGGTGCGTGCGGTGCGGGCACAGGAGCCGGCTCGAGTTGTCATCGCAGTTCCGGTCGGACCGGCCTCCGCGTGCCGGCAGCTAACGAGGGAAGCCGACGACGTGGTCTGCGCGGCGATGCCGCCCGGATTCGAAGCCGTCGGTCAGGTGTTCGTCGACTTCCATCAGGTCACCGACGACGAGGTACGCGAATTACTCACGCCGCCAACGATTTAGCGGCGCTCCTCACCGGAGTCGGCCTGTTCGACTACCGTGGTCTCTTCGTCGACTTCGCGTTCGTCGGCGACGGGCTCGTCGTCGGGATAGTCCTCGTATTCCTCGGGCTCGGCGTCCCGACGGTCCTCGTCAGCGCGGTCGGTCCTGCCGGCCGAGCGTTCCCGCACCGCGTCGACGATCAGCAGGATGACGCCGATGAGGCTGGCCGCGATACACACCCAGGCGATCAGCGCATTGCTGGTGACCACCGCCGTCACCAGCGCGGCGAGGCCGATGACGGCGAGAACGAGCGCAACGATCAGCATTGATCAACCTCAGGTCGAAGTGCGTTCAGTTGTTGCCGCGATTGAACTGGTTGAAGCCGCCGCCGTCGTTGCCGGCGCCGGAGTCGACCGGCGCGGCCGACCCACGCTGCCCCAGCTCCTCGAGCTGGGACTCCAGGTAGGTCTTGAGCCTGGTGCGGTATTCGCGTTCGAAGGTGCGCAGCTGCTCGAGGCGGCCTTCCAGCACGGTGCGCTGCTGGTTGATGGTGCCCATGATCTCGGAGTGCTTGCGCTCCGCGTCGGCTTGCAGCGCGTCGGCCTTCTCCTGCGCCTGCCGAAGCTGGGCCTCCGACCGGGTCTGCGCGTCGGCGAGCATGGCGTCGGCGCGCTGGCGTGCCTCGGTGACCGTGGTCTCGGCGGTCTGGCGGGCCTCGCTGACCAACGCGTCGGCCTGCGCGCGTGCATCGGCGAGCAGTTTCTCCGACTCAGCCCTGGCGGTGCCGGTCAACCGGTCCGCGGTGTCCTGGGCCAGGCTCAGCACCTTGGCCGCCTTGAGCGCCTGGTCCTCGTTGGCCTGCGCCGACGGCGCCTCGTACGCCGGCTGCGGAGTGGGTGCCGGAGCCGGCTCGGCGGCGGGCTGTTCGTAGACCGGCATGGCCTGCGTCGACTGGCTGGTGCCGCCACCGCCGCCGGAGGCCAACTCCTGGTCCAGCTCGGCGACACGCTGACGCAGGTCGGCGTTCTCCTCGATGAGCCGCGTCAGCTCGTTCTCCACCAGGTCGAGGAACGCGTCGACCTCGTCCTCGTTGTAACCGCGCTTGCCGATGGGCGGCTTGCTGAACGCGACGTTGTGAACGTCGGCGGGTGTGAGCGGCATCGTCGCCCCCTTGAAGTCTGGACAGTCAACGTCTCGAAGTGTAGAGCGTGGGTGGAACGTAACTGGCGTCCATCCTGTCACAGCAGACGCGGCCGTTGCAGAAGAGGATGAAATTAAGACCGAATTTCACACATCCGGCGGTGGCTCAGGCGGCCGCCCCGAACGCGAGTTGCATGCCGATGAAGGCGACGAGCAACAGCACCATGATCGACAGGTCGAAACGCACCGCACCTATCGTCAGCTGCGGAATCAGGCGACGCAGCAATTTCACCGGCGGGTCTGTCACCGTCATGATCGTCTCCAGGACCACCACCGTCACGCCCTTGGGATGCCAGTCCCGTGAGAAGGATCTGATGAACTCCACGACGATCCGGGCGATCAGCAGCAGCCAGAACACGAACAGCGCGAAGCCAAGGATTTCGAAGAACAGCGACAAGGGAGCCGACCTCGCTACGGGCAGGGGTGTGACATCAGATACCGCCCCTCGTGGCTGGTCACGCCCGAGGTGCGACGCCAGCCTACCTGCCCGGCGAGACTGCTACTGATAGGCGTAGAAGCCGGCCTCGGCGATGCGGCGGCGCTCCTCGGCACTGACGTCGATGTCCGCGGGCGACAGCAGGAACACCTTGGTGGCGACCTTGTCGAACGAGCCCCGCAGCGCGAACGCCAGGCCGGCGGCGAAGTCGACCAGCCGCTTGGCGTCGGCGTTGTCCATCGACACCAGGTCCATGATCACCGGAGTGCCGTCGCGGAACCGCTCACCGATCGTGCGGGCCTCGCTGTAGTCCTTCGGCCGCAGCGTCGTGATCTTCGACAACGGGCTGCCGGCCTCGAAGAGCTCGGCCATCCGGCGCGGGTCCATCGCCAGTGCGCCACGGGTGGCGCCGCGCATGGGAGCGAATCGCGGTGCGGGACGGTCGAATTCGCGCGGGGCGCGAAGCCTCGGCTCGAACCGGTCGTCATAGCCGCCGCGGTAGCCGGCCGGTGCGTCGTCGTATTCGCGGTCGTCGTAGCCCCGATGACCCGCGCTCCCCCGATCCAGGTAACCGTCGTCGTCGAAGCGGTCGTCGCGGCTGCGGCGCGAATACCCACGGGAGGCGCCGCGATCGTCGTCCTCGTAGTACTCGTCGTCGTAGTCATCCATCGGAGCCATACCGAAGTACGCCTTGACCTTGTGCAGTGTGCTCATCGCCCGACCCTTCTCACGCCCTGGACTGTGGTGTCTGTGATGAATATGTGACTGGAGTGACAACTTCTGGTGACGGTAGAGGACGTTGCCCCAATAACGCGGTACCGACACGCACACACGTCGAGCCGTGTTTGACAGCCGCCTCGAGGTCGCCCGACATCCCGGCCGACAAGCCGAGGCGCTGTGGGTAGCCGGCCTGTAGTCGCCGGTGCTCGGCATGCAGTCGGGCGAACGCGTCGTCGGCATCCGCACCCAGCGGAGGGACCGCCATTAGGCCGACGAACTCCAGCCCGTCGGCGTCGTGTACGGCCGCGCACAGTTCGTCGACGAGTTCGGGGTTGTCGATGTCGACCCCGCCCCGGCTCTCGTCGCCGTCGAGGCTCAACTGAAGGAAGACCCGTAGCGGTTCTGCGCGCCGACCCTCCTCGAGGGCGTCGGCCGCGGCCCGGCTCAGCGCGTCTATCAGTCTGCGGCTGTCGACCGAGTGCGCCGCGTACGCCCAGCCCGCGACGGCCCGCGCCTTGTTGCGTTGTATCCGCCCGACCATGTGCCAGCGAATGTCGGGGACACCCTGCATCGAAGCAATTTCTTCTACTTTTTCCGCCGCTTCCTGGGCGCGTGACTCGCCGAAGGACTCGCAGCCCAACCGGCGCAGAACAACGACATCGGCGGCGGGAAAGAATTTGGTCACCGGCAGCAGTTCAATTTCGTCGATTTCGCGTCCGGCGGCCCGGGCGGCGGCGGCGAGCCGCGCCCGCACGACGCCCAGCGCTTCGGCCAGTTCGAGTTCTCGAGGCGTGGGCACGAGCGTCCCTCACTCCATCCACACCAGCGATGCGAGCCGCCCGGTCGGGGCGTCGCGTCGATGGCTGAACAGGTCGCGGTCGTCGACCGTGCAGCGGGGGTCGACGTCGATGGCGGTGACACCCAAAGTCGTTAACTGGCGGTGGATTCCGGCTCGCAGATCCAAACCCGGCGTGTTCTTCGCCGTTGTCGTGCGGCTGCCCGGCAACGCGGACTCGACCTCGGCGGCCATCGCCTCGGGCACCTCGTAGTTGCGGCCGCTGACGGCGGGCCCGAGCAGCGCCGAGATGTCCCCGGGCCGAGCGCCCAGCGAGATCATCGTCTCCACCGTGCGCGCGACGACGCCGTTCTGCGCCCCCACCCGCCCGGCATGCACGGCCGCCACGACGCCGGCCCGGGCGTCGCCCAACAAGACGGGAACACAGTCGGCGGTGACCACCGCCAGGGCCAATCGCGGCAATGTCGTGACGAGCGCGTCGGTCTCGTCGACCGGCGGCTGTTCGGGCTTCGGCCTTTCGGACACCACAGCGACGCGATCGCTGTGCACTTGGTTCATCCACGCGATGCCGTCGTCACCCAGTCCGAGGGCGCGGCTCAACCTTTTGCGGTTGGCGGCGACGGCGGCCGGATCATCCCCGACGTGGTCACCGAGGTTGAAGGTGTCGAACGGCGGCGCGGAGACGCCCCCGGCGCGCGTGGTGGTCACGCGCCGTATGCGAACCGTCACGGTCGCCAGTATTGCTCTGCGCTAGTGACGCATGAAGGGCGGCACGTCGACGTCGTCGTCGGAGATACCGCCGTCGTCCCCGCCGATGCTGACGGTGGCGCCGTTGGTGTGCACGGGCACGCTCGCCGGGTCGGCCGGGTCGAACAGCGACGTGGTGACCCTGCCCGCCTTCCCTGGCGTGATGCCCTGCCCCTCGGCGGGGCTGATCACCGGCTTGCGCCCGGGGCCGGCCGAATCGAAGCCGGCGGCGATCACGGTCACCCGGACCTCGTCTCCGAGCGAGTCGTCGATGACCGTGCCGAAGATGATGTTGGCGTCCTGGTGAGCGGCGTCCTGAACCAGCGATGCGGCTTCGTTGATCTCGAACAGGCCGAGGTCGCTGCCGCCCGCGACCGAGAGCAGCACTCCCTGCGCGCCTTCCATCGACGCCTCGAGCAGCGGCGAGTTGATCGCGATCTCGGCGGCCTTGAGCGCGCGGCCGTCGCCGCGTGCGGAGCCGATGCCCATGAGGGCCGTGCCCGCGCCGCTCATCACACCCTTGACGTCGGCGAAGTCGACGTTGATCAGGCCGGGCGTGGTGATCAGGTCGGTGATGCCCTGCACACCGTTGAGCAGCACCTCGTCGGCGCTGCGGAAGGCGTCCATCAACGAGACCGCGGCATCGCCCATCTGCAGCAGGCGGTCGTTGGGGATCACGATGAGCGTGTCGCAACTCTCGCGCAGCGCCTGGATTCCGTTCTCGGCCTGGTTGCTGCGCCGCTTGCCCTCGAACGAGAACGGCCGCGTCACCACGCCCACCGTCAGGGCGCCGAGCTTGCGCGCGATCGACGCCACCACCGGAGCTCCGCCGGTCCCGGTGCCGCCGCCTTCACCTGCGGTGACGAACACCATGTCGGCGCCGCGCAGGAGTTCCTCGATGTCGTCCTTGGCGTCCTCGGCGGCCTTGCGACCCACCTCGGGGTCGGCACCGGCGCCCAGGCCGCGCGTGGAATCACGGCCGACGTCGAGTTTGACGTCGGCATCGCTCATCAACAGCGCCTGCGCGTCGGTGTTGATGGCGATGAACTCCACGCCCTTGAGGCCTTGTTCGATCATCCGGTTGACGGCGTTTACGCCGCCGCCACCGATACCGACCACCTTGATGACGGCGAGGTAGTTGTGTGGGGGGGTCATCGCGATCCCTTCCTCCCGGGTTGGCTGTCGACACGCCGACCGCTTGGCAAACCCTAAACCTCAACCAGAGGGTTATAGTTATGTCAAGTTGTTCTCGCGCAACCAGAACGGTAGGGCGAGGTCCGGTGGTTGCCGTGCAGGCGCGCCGGTGCGTCGCGGATTTTTCTCGCCTCTTGCGCGGCTACTTCACCGTCGGCAGGTCCGGGCTGGACACGTCGTAGGTGTGGCCCGGCTGGGTGAGCAGCGCGCCGAGTTTCAACGCCTTCTCCTCGGTGCGGTCGGTCGTGCCCCAGACCACCTGCCTGCCGTCGACGAGCTGCAGGGTGATCGCCGCGACCGACGGCGCCGCGATCCGCGCCACCTGCGCGGCCACCTCCGGGCGCAGCGACGTCATGACCTGCAGCGCCGCCTTCGTCGGCTCGTCGTTGGGGCCGGGGTGCTCGACGTCCAGGAACGGCACCCCGGGCGGCGGCAGACCGACCGCGAAGTCGACACCGTCGCGGTCGATCAGGTGCGGCCCGTCCGGATAGTCCTTGACCACCACCGGCTGACGCTCCACGACGGTGATCCGCAGCGTCGACGGGTACTGGCGCTGCACCCGCGCGCTGGCGATCCGGCGGATTGTCGCGACGCGCTCGGCGACATTGTCGGTGTTCACCTGCAGCAACGGTGTGCCGGGAGCGACTGCCGCGGCGGCGAGGACCTCGTCCTGCGTCACCGCGCCCAGCCCCGTGATCACCGTGTCGCGCACCGACATCACCGGGGTGAAGTACAGCAGCAGCCCGAGTCCGACGACCACGACGCTCAGCAGCGCCGACCACATCAGCGCCTTCAACCCCCGCACCGCACCGCGGCCGAGCTTTCTCTGCTGGGTGGCGGGCTTGCCGAGCGCGCGGCGCTTGGCTTCCCGGCGGGCCTGCTCGATCGCGGTGGCCCGGGCCTGGGCGGCTCGGCGCTCCTCGCGCTCACGACGCGCGCGCCGCCGCGGCCCCTCGAAATCCGCGGCGGCCTCCGGTGGCTCCGGCGTCTCGGGCACGACGGCCGGTTCAACCGCCTCGCCGTGCGTCGGCTCCGTCATCGCGCCCCCGGCGTGCCGCGGTTGGCCTTGGCGCGAAGCGCGGCGAGGATCTCGGCGCCGAGCATCGTGACGTCACCGGCGCCCATGGTCGCTATGACATCACCCGGCGCGGCGGTGTCAGCGACGAGCGCCGCGACCGCGGAGAAGTCGGGCACATACGTCACGGGAACGCTGACGTGTTCGGCGACGCTGGCCCCGCTGACGCCGGCGATCGGCTGCTCGCGCGCCGCGTAGACGTCGAGCACGAACACCTCGTCGGCGCTGTCGAGCGCCCTGCCGAAGTCCCGCGCGAATGTCTCTGTGCGCGAATACAAATGGGGCTGGAACACGACGATCGACCGGCCGCCGGCCTGTTCGGAGACGGTGCGCAGCGCGCTCAGCGTGGCCCGCACCTCGGTCGGGTGGTGAGCGTAGTCGTCGAAGACGCGCACACCCGCGGTCGTGCCGACCAACTCGAACCGGCGCCGCACCCCTTCGAAGCCCGCGAGCCCGTCGAGCACTGCGTCGACCGGCGCGCCGATCTCGATCGCGGCCAGCGTCGCCCCGATCGCGTTGAGGGCCATATGCCGCCCCGGCACGGACAGGCGCATCACGCGTGGGTGCGGTTCGCCGGCGAGCTGGATGTGCGCCACCGCACCGGTGTCGTGCTGTTCCCAGCTCAGCAGCTCGCCGTGCAGCCGGCCGTCGGGACCGCTGCCGTAGCGCAACACGCGGATACCCAACTCGTCGGTGCGCTCGGCCAGCGCCGCGGACCCCGGATCGTCGGTGCAGACCACCAGTGCGCCACCGGGTTTGAGGCGTTCGACGAAATCGTCGAACACGGCGCCGTACGCCTCGGCGCTGCCGAAGAAATCGAGATGGTCGGCCTCGATGTTGGTCACCACGGCGACATCGGGCGTGTACTCCAGCAGTGAGCCGTCGCTCTCGTCGGCCTCTGCCACGAAGCAGTCACCGCTGCCGTTGTGCGCGTTGGTCCCCGCCTCGCCGAGGTCGCCGCCGACGGCGAACGACGGGTCGAAACCGGTGTGCTGCAACGCCACGATGAGCATCGACGTCGTCGTGGTCTTGCCGTGCGTGCCGGTCACCATCAACGTGGTGTGACCGGCCATGAGCTTGGCCAGCACCACGGGGCGCAGGATCACCGGGATTCCGCGCCGACGCGCTTCGACCAGTTCGGGATTCGTCTTGGGGATCGCGGCGTGCGTGGTGACCACCGCGGTCGGGCCGCCGGGCAACAGGTCCAGCGAGGACGCGTCGTGCCCGATCCGGATGGCTGCGCCGCGGGCCCGCAGCGCGGCCACCGCCCGGGACTCCTTGGCGTCAGAGCCCGACACCAGCCCTCCGCGATCCAGCAGGATGCGGGCGATACCCGACATGCCCGCTCCCCCGATGCCGACCATGTGCACCCGCCGCAGCTCGGCCGGTAGTGACTTCGCTTTCACTGCAAGCTCTTTCGGCCGAAGTCACGCGCCACTTCCAGCGCGATCTCGGCGACGCGTCTGGCCGCGTCGCGGTGGCCGGCCAGCGCGGCGGCCGCCGTCATGGTCTGCATCCTGCCGCGGTCGGTGAGCAGGCCCGCGACGGTGTCGGCGACGTAACGCGGCGACAGGTCGGCGTCGTCGACGATCAACCCGCCGCCGGCGTCGATCACGGGCAGCGCGTTGAGCCGCTGCTCGCCGTTGCCTATCGGCAGCGGGACGTACACCGCAGGCAGCCCCACCGCGGTCAGCTCGGCGACCGTCATCGCACCCGATCGGCAGATCGCCAGGTCCGCGGCGGCGTACGCGAGGTCCATTCGGTCCAGGTACGGCACGGCGACGTAGTGCGCGTCGCCGCCGGCGGTTCCGGGGAGGTCGAGAGTGTTCTTCGGACCGTGGGCGTGCAGCACGGAGATTCCTGCTGCGGCAAGGTCTTTCGCGGCACCGGACACGGCGCGGTTGAGCGACTGCGCGCCCTGCGACCCGCCGAACACCAACAGCACACGGGCGTCGGGGGCGAAGCCGAAGTGCGCGCGGGCCTCGGCTCGCAACGCCGCCCGGTCCAGCGAGGTGATCGCCGCGCGCACCGGAACGCCGACCACCTCGACCTCGCCCAACCCTGGGTCCGGCACGGCCGAGAGCACCCGCTGCGCCGACCGCGCCCCGACGCGGTTGGCCCAGCCCGCGCTGGCGTTCGCCTCGTGCACCACCACCGGCACCCGCTTGCCTCGCCGCACACTGTGCGAGGCCAGATAGGCGGGCAGCGCCACGTAGCCGCCGAAACCGATCACCACGTCGGCGTCGACCTCGTCGAGCACCGCTCTGGTCTGCCGCACCGCCTGGCGCACGCGGACGGGCAGGCGCAGCAGGTCACCGGAGAGTTTTCGCGGCAAGGGCACCGGCGTGATCAGTTCGAGGTCGTACCCGCGTTCCGGTACGAGCCGGGTTTCCAGCCCGCGCGGAGTACCCAGCGCGGTGATGCGCACCTTCGGGGAGAGCGCGGCCAACGCGTCGGCCACCGCCATCGCCGGTTCGACGTGTCCCGCGGTGCCACCGCCGGCGAGTACCACAGAGACTCCCCGGGCGGAAACCGAGTCGTTCACCCGTAACGTTGACCTTCCAGTGCGCGCCGCCGGCTTCGCTCCGTACGGCCGCCTCCATGATGCCTTGCGTCCCGAACCGGCCCACCGGCCGTCTGACGTTTGCGGCGGCTGTCACCGGCCTGCTTGCGCGCGGCTTTGGCGGCCTGCTTGGGGGCGGGCTTCGCGGGGCGGCCACGCTTGGCCGGACCGGACTTGCGCGACCGGTCGGCACCGCGCCCACTGAGCCGGTCGCGCAGCGCCTCGGTGCGCGTCGGCACATACGGGGTGGGCAGCGGCAACCGCAGCAGGTTGTTCATGCGGTCATCGCGGCCCGCGCGCAGCGCCGCCACCGCCTCCGGTTCGTGACGCGCCGCGTTCGCCATGATTCCGATCATCAAAAGTGTTGTGGCCGTTGATGTCCCACCGGCAGAGATCAGCGGCAGCTGCAGGCCGGTGACCGGTAGCAGCCCGACCACGTAACCGACGTTGATGAACACCTGGCCCAGGATCCACAGCGTCGCCGTCGCGGTCAGCAGGCGCAGGAACGGATCCGCGGACCGCCGGGCGATGCGCATTCCGGTGTAGGCGAACAGCCCGAACAGGCACAGCAGCCCGGCCGCACCGACGAAGCCCAGTTCCTCGCCGATGATCGCGAAGATGAAGTCGTTGTGCGCGTTGGGCAGGTAGTTCCACTTCGCCGAGCCCTGGCCGAGCCCGTCACCGAAGATCCCACCGTTGGCCAGCGCGAACCGGGCCTGACGAGCCTGATACCCCGACCCCTGCGAGTCGGCGGCCGGATTCAGCCAGGACTGCACCCGGTCGGACCGGTAACCCGCGGTCATGGCCAGCACCGCGGCCGACGCCACGGCCGCGACCAGCGAGGTGACGAACACCCGCAGCGGCAGCCCGGCATACCACAGCAGGCCCAGCAGGATGATTCCCATCGACACCGTCTGCCCCAGGTCGGGCTGGGCGACGATCAGCGCCAACGCGATGACCGCCGCCGGCACCAGCGGGATCAGCATCTCCTTGAGCGTGGCCTGTTCCATGCGACGAGCGGCCAGCAGATGCGCGCCCCAGATGGCGAAGGCGATCTTGGTCAGCTCCGAGGGCTGCATCGAGAATCCCGCCACCACGAACCAGCCGCGCGCGCCGTTCGACTCCGTGCCGATGCCCGGAATGAGCACCAGGACCAGCAGTACGACGGTGAACGCGAAGGCGGAGAAGGCGAGCCTGCGCATCAGGTTCACCGGAACGCGCATCGCGAAGTAGAACGCGAACAGCCCGACGATCGTCCAGAGCACCTGCTTGCCGAACACGATCCACGGCGACCCGTCCTGGTCGTAGGAGTACACGCCGGACGCCGACAGCACCATCGTCAGGCCGAGGGTCGTCAGCAGTGCTGCCACCGCGATGATCAGGTGGAACGACGTCATCGGCCGACCGAGCCACGCCCCGAACCGCGTCCGGGGGCCGACCGACGCGGACGCCGGTTCCGCGGGTTGGTCCGCTGCGCCCGTCCTGCGCAGCCGCAGCCGGGTCAGGATGCTGCTCACGGTGCTACCCGGACAGGGCGCGCACGGCGTCGCCGAACGCATCGCCGCGGTCGCTGTAACCGCTGAACTGGTCGAAGGAGGCGCCGGCCGGCGCCAGCAACACGGTGTCACCGGCGCGCGCGAGACCTCTGGCCGCGCGGACCACGGCGGTCATGATCACGTCACCGGTCGCGCTCCCCCCGACGCTGATCACATTGGTAACAGGACTAACTTCCGACCCACTTGTCCCTGGCACCCCAAAATCCTCCCCCGTCACAACCTCGATGACGGGTACATCCGGCGCGTGTCGCGATAACGCCTCGGCGATCACCGGCTTGTCGCGACCAAGCAGCACCGCTCCGACCAGCCGATTCCCGACCGTCGCGACGAGTTCGTCGACTGATGCGCCCTTGAGCAGGCCGCCGGCCACCCAGACCACCCGCGGATACGCCGCGATGGACGCCCGGGCCGCGTGCGGGTTGGTCGCCTTGGAGTCGTCGACGTAGGTGACCCCGTCGACCGTGGCGATCACCTCGGCGCGGTGCCTGCCGACGCGGAAGCCGGCGAGCGCGGCGGCGATGGCGCTCCGCGGCACCTCCACCGCGCGGGCCAACGCCGCCGCACCGAGCGCGTCGAGCACCCCGACCGGGCCGGCGACCGGGATCGACGCCACCGCGGCCAGCGCTGCACCGCCTTCGGGCGGTTCGCCGAACGCGTTGTCGACGAGCATTCCGTCGACCACACCGAGTTCGCCGGCCCGCGGTTCGGCCAGCCGGAAGCCGACACGGGTCGGTGCGGCGGCGGTGTCGAGCAGGCTGGCAGCGACCGGGTCGTCGAGGCCGACCACCGCGACGCGCCCGTCCAGCACGCGGGCCTTGTCGCGCGCGTAGGCGGCCATGGAACCGTGCCAGTCCAAGTGGTCCTCGGCGACGTTGAGCACCACGCCGGCGTCCGGGCGCAGCGACGGCGCCCAATGCAGCTGGAAGCTCGACAGTTCGACCGCGAGCAGTTCGGACGGCTCGGCCAGCACGTCGAGCACGGGGTTGCCGATGTTGCCGCACAGCACAGCGCGTCGTCCTGCCGCGACCAGCATGGCGTGCAGCATCGAGGTGGTCGTGGTCTTGCCGTTGGTCCCGGTGACGACCAGCCAGCGCCGCGGCGGACCGAACCAGCCCGCCTGGTCCAGTCGCCAGGCCAGCTCCACGTCACCCCAGATCGGCACTCCGGCGGCGGCAGCGGCCGTCAGCACCGGCGTGGTCGGCGCGAACCCCGGGCTGGTGATCACCAGGGCGTAATCGCCGATGTGCGCCTGGGCCTCGGCGGTGGTGACGACCGTCGCCGGCGTGATGAGCCGCTGCAGCGCCAACGGGTCGTCGTCGCAGATGGTCAGCCGCACACCGGTGGGCTCCAGCACCGCACTGACCGAGCGGCCGGTGAGACCGGCGCCGGTCACCAGGACGCGGGCACCCGGTACCAGGGGCTCCAGCCGGATCACCTCAGGCACCGACGGTGGTGAGCCACTCGCTGTAGAACAGCGCCACTCCGAGGCCGCAGGCGATTGCGGTGAGCAACCAGAAGCGGATGATCACCGTCGTCTCCGCCCATCCGACCAGTTCGAAGTGATGGTGGAACGGCGCCATCCGGAACACCCGGCGCCCGGTGGTGCGGAACGCCAGGATCTGCACCACCACCGACACCACCTCGGCGACGAACAGCGCGCCGAGCACCACGGCCAGCATCTCGGTGCGACTCGCCACCGACAGCCCGGCGATGATTCCGCCCAAGGCCAGCGATCCGGTGTCACCCATGAAGATCTTGGCCGGCGCGGCGTTCCACCACAGGAAACCGATGCACGCGCCGGCGGTCGCGGCGGCGATGATCGCCAGGTCGAGCGGGTCGCGCACGTTGTAACACCCCAGCCCGGGGCTCGTCGCGCACGCGTTGCGGAACTGCCAGAACGTGATCAGCACGTAGGCCGCGCACACCATCGCCATCGCACCAGCGGCAAGCCCGTCCAGCCCGTCGGTGAAGTTCACCGCGTTCGACCACGCGCTGACCACGACGACGCAGAACAGCACGAACAGCACGGGCGGCAATGTGACCGTGGCGATCTCCCGCACATAGGACAGTTCGGCGCTGCCCGGCGTCAGCCCGTCGGTGTTGTGGAACTGCAGGGCCAGCACGCCGAACAGCACCGCGGCGGTGAGGATGCCGACGGTCTTGGCGGTCTTGTTCAGGCCGAGGTTGCGTGAGCGCCGGATCTTGATCAGGTCGTCGACGAAACCGACCACGCCCAGCGCGCTGGCCAGGAAAAGCACCAGCAGGCCCGACGCCGACGGCCCCCTGCCGTCGATCACGATGCCGACCAGATGAGTGCCCAGGTAGCTGGCCCAGATCCCCGCGACGATCGCCACCCCGCCCATCGAGGGCGTGCCGCGTTTCTTGTGGTGGGTCGGCGGCCCGTCTTCGCGGATCTCGTGGCCGAAGCCCTGCCGGGTGAACAGCCGGATCAGCAACGGGGTGAGCAGTATGGACACCGTCAGCGCGATACCGACGGCAATGAGGATCTGCCTCATGCGTTCGGGTCCCGGCTCTCGGCGGCCCCAAGATCGAGCAGGGCGTCGGCCAACGCGCCCAGGCCGGCCGAATTCGAGGCCTTCACCAGCACCACGTCCGACGGCCGCAGTTCGGCCCGCAGCAGCTCCAGCGCCGCGTCGGCGTCGGCGACCATGGTGGCCTCGGACCCCCAGGACCCTTCCATCACCGCGCCGTGGTGCATGGCGCTCATAGTCCTCCCGGTTCCGACGACGACGAGTCGTGACACATCTAATCGCACGGCCAGCCGCCCGATGCGGTCATGCTCGGATATCGCGTCGTCGCCGAGCTCGGCCATCTCGCCGAGCACTGCCCAGCTGCGCCGGCCCCCGCCTCCCGTACCTCCCCTGCGCTGCGCGCGTGGGCCCACCGGGTGTGGGCCCACGCGGGCCATCCAGGCCAGCGCCTTGAGCCCGGCGCGCACCGAGTCGGGGTTGGCGTTGTAAGCATCGTTGATGACCGTCACGCCGTCGCTGCGGGTGCTCACCTGCATGCGGTGTTTGGACACCGGACCGGCGGTGGCCAGCGCGCCGGCCACCTGGTCGAGCGAGGCGCCGCACTCCAGCGCGACAGCGGCCGCGCACAGCGCGTTGGACACCTGGTGGTCGCCGTGCACGGCCAGCGAGACGGCAACTTGTCCGGTCGCGGCGTGCAGGGTGAACCGCGGCCTGGCCAGCTCGTCGAGGGTGACCGCCTCAGCCCAGATGTCGGCGCCCGCCTCCCGCGACACCCGGACCACCCGCGCGGCGGTCAGCTCGGCCATCGCGGCCACCGCGGAGTCGTCGACGTTGAGGATCACCGCGCCGGATGCCGGAACAGCTTGCGGCAGTTCGGATTTGGTGGCGGCAATCGCTTCCCGAGAGCCGAACTCGCCGAGGTGGGCGGTACCGACGTTGAGCACCACCGCGATGGACGGGGTGGCGATCGCCGCCAGCGCGGCGATGTTGCCGCGGTGGCGTGCCGACATCTCCAGCACCAGGTAGTCGGTGGAGCGCGTCGCACGTAGGACGGTCCAGGGGTGCCCGAGTTCGTTGTTGAACGAGCCCGGCGGCGCAATCACCTCACCGAGCGGGGCCAGCACCGCTGCGATCAGATCTTTGGTCGACGTCTTGCCCGACGAACCGGTGATGCCGACGATCGTCAAGCCGCCCTCGACGAGTTCGGCGGCGACCGCGGCGGCCAACTTGGCCAGCGCTGCGAGCACCGCAGCGCCGGAGCCGTCCACGTCGTGTTCGAGCACGCCTGCGCCGCGGTCGGACGTCTCGGGCGTCGGATCGACGACGATCGCCGGCACCCCGACCGGCCGCGCGGCGAGCACCGCTGCGGCACCGGCGGCGGCGGCCGCCGCGGCGAAGTCGTGTCCGTCGGACCGGGCGCCGGGCAGCGCGATGAAAAGGCCGCCGGAAGTGACTGCGCGCGAGTCGAACTCGACGGTCCCGGTGATCCGGATGAGCGCGGCGTCCTCGGCGGAGATGTCGGTGAGCCGGCCGCCGACGATTTCGGCGACCTCAGCGAGGGTGAAGTCGATCATCGTCGGTACCCGGCCGCCTCGAGCGCCTGCGCCAGTTCCGCACGATCGTCGAACGGACGGGTCACACCGGCGCTGGTCTGGCCGGCCTCATGCCCTTTCCCGGCGACGAGCACGACATCGCCGGGCTGCGCCCACCCCACCGCGTAGTCGATCGCCGCACGGCGGTCGCCGATGTCGACGACTTTCGCACCGCCCACCGCACCGGCGACTATCGCCGCGCGGATCGTCGCCGGATCCTCGTTGCGTGGATTGTCGTCGGTGACCACGACGAGATCGGCCAGTTCGGCGGCGACCTGTCCCATCTCCGCCCGCTTGCCCGGGTCGCGGTCGCCGCCCGCCCCGAACACCGCCGCCACCCGGCCGCGGGTCTGGGCCCGCAGCGTCTCGAGCACGGCCTGCAGGGCGCCGGGTTTGTGCGCATAGTCGACCAGCGCCAGGAAGTCCTGGCCACGATCGATGGTTTCCATCCGGCCGGGCACCGTCGCCGAGCGCAGACCGGGCGCGGCCTGTTCCGGCGAAACGCCGACCGCGTCGAGGAGTGCCGCCGCGAGCAGGCAGTTGGCCACGTTGTAGCGACCCGGCAGCTCGATGCGCAGCCCGTGGTGCACACCTGCCGGGTCCACCGCGACGAACTCCTGCGCGTTGCGGTCCACGGCGCGGACGTCTTCGATGCGCCAGTCGGCATCGCGTCCGGTCGCACTCACCGTCACCGGGTCAGCGGCCAGCCGCGCCATCTCCCGGCCCGCGTCGTCGTCCACGCACAGCACGGAAACCTCTGCGCGAGTAGGCGATTCGGGAGCGAATAGCCGCGCCTTGGCTTCGAAGTAGTCGCGCATCGTCGGGTGGAAGTCGAGGTGGTCCCGGGACAGGTTGGTGAATCCGCCGACCGCGAAGCGCACCCCGTCGACCCGCCCCAGCGACAGCGCGTGGCTGGACACCTCCATGACCACGGTATCGACACCCTGCTCGACCATCACCGCGAGCAGGGCCTGCAGGTCGGGCGCTTCGGGCGTGGTCAGCGCGCTGGCCTGATCGTGCCCGGCGATGCGGACGCCGACGGTGCCGACCAGTCCCGCCACGCGCTGCGCCGATCGCAGTCCGGCCTCCACCAGATAGGTGGTGGTCGTCTTGCCGGAGGTTCCGGTGACGCCGATGACCCGCAGCCGTTCCGACGGTCGTCCGTACACGATCGCGGCCAGCTCACCCAGCACGGACCGCGGAGACTGGTGAACGAGGAGCGGCACACCGACATCGGGTCCCACGAGCGCCAGTCCGTCCGGATCGGTCAGGACGGCGACCGCCCCGCGTGCGAGCGCCTCACCGACATGCCGTCCGCCGTGCGACGAGGCACCGGGCAGCGCCGCGAACAGGTCACCGGGCTGGACGTCTCCGCTGCGCAGCGTGACGCCCGTGACCCGGATGTCCGATACCGCCGGACCGGACATGGCGCCCCCGGCCGGCACCGCGTTGACCTGCTCCGCCAACGGCCCGAACGCCGGGCCGGCGGGATGGCTGGGTCGCAGGTTCATAGCGCAGATACAGTACCGGCCGCCTCGCCGGCCGCCCGCCGCATCTTCAGGCCTGTCGCGCCGCCGTCAGCTCGCTTGCAGCGTGAGCCGCGGACCGGGATCCGGGGACAGCGGCACATTCTGACGCTGTAGCAGCCACGACGTGATGTTGTGGAACAGCGGGGCCGCCGTCGTTCCCGGTTGTCCGTCGGCCGTGCGGTGCGGGTTGTCCATCATGATGCCGACGACGTAGCGGGGATCGTCGGTGGTCGCGATGCCGGCGAACGTGATCCAGTAGACGTCGCTGTAGTAGCAGCCACAGGCCGGGTTGATCTGCTGCGCGGTGCCCGTCTTGCCGGAGAGCTGATATCCCTCGACGGCCCCGCGCGATCCGGTCCCCTGCTGCACCCCTGTCGGGTCGGCTTGCAACGTGGCACGCAGCATGTGCCGCACGGTCTGCGCGGTCTGCGGCGAGACCACCCGCACCCCCTCCGGCCGCGGCTCGTCGGTGCGGGTGCCGTCGGGGGCGATGGTGGTTTTCACGATGCGCGGCGGGATGCGCACGCCGTCGTTGGCGATGGTCTGGTACATGCCCGTCATCTGGAGCAGCGTCATCGAAAGACCCTGTCCGATCGGGAGATTGGAGAATGTGCTGCCCGACCACTGGTCGATCGGCGGGACCAGACCGGCGCTCTCTCCCGGCAGCCCGACTCCGGTGCGCTGCCCGAGACCGAACTTCCGCACCATCTCGAAGAAGCGCTCCGGACCGAGCCGTTGGGCCAGCATCAGCGTGCCGACGTTGGACGACTTACCGAAGACGCCGGTGGTGGTGTAGGGCATGGTGCCGTGCTCCCAAGCGTCACCGACCGTGACGCCGCCCATGTGGATCGAACCGGGGACCTGCAGCACCTCGTCGGGATTGGACAACCCGTACTCGATGACCGAAGCGGCCGTGATGATCTTGTTGACCGAACCCGGCTCGTACGGCGACGACACCGACGGGTTGCCCAGTTCACGATCCTCCTGACGGCCGATGTCCTGGCTGGGGTCGAACGTGTTGTCGTTCGCCATCGCGAGCACCTCACCGGTTTTCGCGTCCAGGACGACGGCCGAGACATGCTTGGCGCCAGACAGATTCCGCGCCTGCTGCACCTGTTGCTGGACATAGAACTGGATGTCGTCGTCGATGGTGAGCATCACCGTGGAGCCGTCCACCGCGTCGTGGCGATTGCGGTAACTGCCGGGGATGACGACACCGTCGGAACCGCGGTCATAGGTGATCGAGCCGTCGGTGCCGGCCAGCACCGCGTCGAGCGAGTCCTCGAGCCCGAGCAGCCCGTGTCCGTCCCAGTCGATGCCGCCCACGACGTTGGCGGCCAGTGAGCCGCCCGGGTACTGGCGCAGATCCTGGCGTTCCGAGCCGACCTCGGGGAACTTGCTGGAGATGGCGTGCGCGACCGCCGGATCGACCGCGCGCGCGAGGTAGACGAACGAGTCATCGCTCTTGAGCTTCTTGAGCACGGTCGCGGCGTCCGGTTTGTTGTTCATCCGCAGCGCCACCTCGGCGGCGATGTCGCGCAGCCTGCGGTCGGGCTCCGGCGCCTCGATGCTCTTCGCCCTGGCTTCCTCGAGCTGCTTGCGGACCTTGACCGGCTGGAAGGTCAGGGCGCGGGCCTCGATCGTGAAGGCGAGCTTGTCGTTGTTGCGGTCGACGATCGCACCGCGGACCGCCTTCTCGATGTCGGTGACCTTGAGCTGGCTCGCAGCCTCGGCGCGCAGGCCCTCCGCACGCGGCACCTGGAGGTTGAACAACTGACCGGCCGCGACGATCAGCACGAGGAACAGGACGGCGTTGCCGACGCGATGCCGGAACACGAAAGACGCACTGCGCAGGCCGGTTCCGGCCATGGGCGCACGGGTCCGGCGGGATTTGGCCGACCGCTCCTGGGAAGCAGCGGGGGTGTCGCGGCGGCTTTCGGGCCTGCCGCCATTGCGGCGCCGGCGCTCCCCGCGGCTCATGCGGCAGGGCCTGCCGGCGGCGCGACCAGGGGGACGGATCGCTCGGCGGCCGGCGCCGGGCCGGGTAGCGCTTGCGCGGTGGGCATGTGCGGGGTGCCGAGCGGAGCGGCCGGTGCGGGACCGACGGGCGGGACGGGAGCAGCGGGTGGGACGCCCGGCACGGTGGCCGCACCGGGAGGTTGCGTGGCCGGCGTCGGTACCGCTCGCTCCGGCATGCGGACGGTGACCTCACGCGGGTCGACGACACGCGGCCCCGGCGGCGGCGGAGGTGGCGGTGCCGCGTCGGGCAACGGCGTGTTCAGTGGTGGCGGCGGCACCCCTTCGGCGGGCTTCGGTGTGCCGACCACGACCCAGTTGCCCGCCGGGTCCTGAACGAGGTGCGCGGTGTCGCGCGAGGGGATCATCCCGAGTCCGCGGGCTGCTTCGGCCAACGCGGGCGCGGCCTGTGCCTCGAGCACGTCGCGCTCCAGCGCTTCCTTCTGTTGCAGCAGAGCTTGATTCGTCTCACGGGCGTTGCTGAGCCGGTAGGACCGCTCGGCGGCGTCGGTGGAGAGCCACAGCGTCGTGCCGAGACCGACCCCCAGCGCACCGATCACCAGCACCACGAACGGCACTTTACCCACCAGAGCGCGGGGGTTGAGCTCGATCGAGGTCAGTTTGACCAGGATGCGCTGGCGCAGCGGCGGCCGTACGACCTTGGGCGCCTTCGCCTTTCGCGCCTTGGCGCGGGCCTTGGCTTGGCTGGCGTTCTTCGGCCGGCCGGGCGCGTCGACCGGCCGCGGGATGGGGTTGGTCTGAGGTCCCGACCGCAGCGGCCGCTGCTCGCGCGCGGGTTTGCGTCGCGCGTGCGCGTCGTTAGGTCGACGCTGGGTGCCGCGGGCGGTGCGCTGACGCTCGTCGCCGCCACGAACCGCGCTGCCCCGCTTGGCCTGCTTGGTCTGCTTGGCCTGCTTGGCCTGCTTCGCTTGCTTGACCTTCACTGACCTGCCCCCACCTTCTCCACTGCTCGTAGCCGCACCGGTGCGCTACGTGGGTTCCGTTCGATCTCCTCGGCAGCCGCACGCTCGGCGCCACGGGTCAGCGCGACGAACTCCGGTTCGTGACCGGGCAGTTCGACGGGGAGTCCGGGCGGCGTCCTGGAGGCCGTGGCGGCGGCGAAAGCCGTCTTCACGATGCGGTCCTCCAGCGACTGGTAAGCCATCACGACGATCCGGCCCCCGGGCGTCAGCGCCTCCAGCGCAGCGGGCAGCGCGTCGCGCAGCGAGTCCAGCTCGCCGTTGACCGCGATGCGCAGCGCCTGGAACGTGCGCTTGGCCGGGTGGCCTCCGGTGCGGCGCGCCGGCGCCGGAATTGCGTCGTACAGCAACTCGACCAGTTCCCCGGTGGTGCGCAACGGCCGGCGGGCGCGACGACGGATCAGCGCAGCGGCGATCCGCCCGGCGAAGCGCTCTTCGCCGAACTCGCGCAGCAGCCGGGCCAGCGACCTCTCGTCGTAGGTGTTGACCACGTCCGCGGCCGTCAGCTCCGCATCGGTGTCCATCCGCATGTCCAGCGGCGCGTCGGCCGCGTAAGAGAAGCCGCGCTCGGTGCGGTCCAGCTGCATCGAGGAAACGCCGAGATCGAACAGGGCGCCGTCGATTCCGGTTGCGCCCCAGCCTGTTTGACGGACCGCTTCACCGATGCCGTCGTAGCGGGTGCGCACCAGCACCGCCCGGTCGCCGAACGGGGCCAGTCGCTCCCCCGCGATCCACAACGCGTCGGGGTCGCGATCCAGCCCGATCAGGCGCAGGCCCGGCAGTTCGGTCAGGAACCGCTCGGCATGTCCGCCCGCGCCGAGCGTGGCGTCCACGAGCACCGCGCCTTCGCCGCTTTCGCTGTGGCGCGTCAGCGCGGGTTTGAGGAGTTCGACGCAGCGGTCGAGCAGGACCGGGATGTGCCCGTGGTCGCCGGTGCGCCGTTCCATCGCCTTCCCTCCGTTCCACACCCCTGCACCGAGGTCCCTGTCCGAGAGCGCGGACCTGGCGTCGGGGAAGTACGCCAGGGCCGGTTCGGGCAGAGGCCGCGATGCACGGGCCGAATGTCGGCCGATGTGCCGGTCGGCCGCCGACTCAGATGATGTCGTGCAGAGCTTCATCGGTGGCCGCGGAGAAGTTCTCTTCGTGGGTCTGCTGGTACTCCTGCCATGAAGTCGAGTCCCAGATCTCGAGGTAGTCGACCGATCCGATCACCACGCATTCCTTCGACAGGTTCGCGTAGCGGCGGTGATCGGCGGACAACGTGATCCGGCCTTGCGCGTCGGGGTGTTGTTCATCGGTGGCCGCGGCCAGGTTGCGCAGGTAAGCGCGCGCCTCGGGATTGCTCCGCGACGCTTGGGATGCCCGTCGTGCGAGCTTCTCGAACTCGGCGCGCGGATACACCGCGAGGCTGTGATCTTGGCTCTTGGTGACCATCAACCCTCCTGCCAGCGCGTCGCGGAACTTGGCGGGCAGCGTGAGCCGCCCTTTGTCGTCGAGTTTCGGCGTGTAGGTGCCGAGAAACATCTCGCCACCTCCTGCCGCCCTGCCTGTCAACAGAGCCCCCGTCGCTCCGTTGTCAGCCACTTTACCCCACTTTCCCCCACCATTCACCATTTGATAGGCACGAATCTGCGCGCGTCCCCACAGCGGATGCAGCAGGAGCCCGAACCGGCTGGCCCCAGGGCGCTCACCGCCCGCTAAAGGGCTGTTCAGAGCTGGTTACCGAATCGGTGGGGCGCAGTGGGGAGAGCCGCCCCTACCCAGCAAAAAGGGGCAGCCCGTGGCGGACTGCCCCTGTGTCGACCAGACGCGGCCTACTCGTCGAAACGGCGCCGGAACCGGTCTTCCATGCGGCTGGCGAACGAACCAGTGGAACCCTTGCCGCGCTTCTGGCGCCCAGCGCCGGGTTCGACCACCGAGCGATCGCGACCGCCGGGCAGCCGCGGGCCGGTGATCGCGAACACGACACCGCCGAACATCACGATGAAGCCGAGCACCGACAGGACCGGGAAACCACTGATCTGGGTGGCTGGGAATGCGACGCCCGAGACCAGCATCGCGAGACCTATCACGAACAGCGCGGCGCCCTGCAGGCGGCGACGAGTCGAGGGGGCGCGCAGGGTTCCGCCGCGCACGCTCGAAGCGAACTTCGGGTCCTCGGCATAGAGTGCGCTCTCGATCTGGTCGAGCATGCGCTGCTCATGATCGGAGAGTGGCATTCGTCCCTCCCTCGGAAACCCTGGGCCCCGCGGCCGTCTCGACGTTCAAACTCGTATGTGCCCACAATCGGGCACCTAACAGTCATGATACGAGGTCGATCTGAGCCGTACCACCTAGTTCGACGCCCGATTGTATGACGTACCCCGTCAATTGGTGGGCACTGGTGGCTGCGCTCGATAATGGGGTCGACGACACCGCACGACACGCGGAGAGGCAGACACAGTTGGCGACATTTCTCATCGATCTGTCGCCGAGCGATATGCAACACCGGCTCGGTGACGCGCTCGCCGTCTACGTCGATGCGATGCGCTATCCGCGCGGCACCGAGGACCAGCGAGCGTCGATGTGGCTCGAACACACCCGCAGGCCGGGATGGAAGGCCGTCGCCGCGGTGGAGACGACCGACCGCGCGCCCCACGCCCAGTCGGGGGACGCCCGCATGCTGGGCGTCGCGTACGGCTACTGCGGCGCTCCCGACCAGTGGTGGCAGCAGCAGGTCATGGCCGGGCTACAGCGCTTCGGCGTGGCGCCGGCACGCATCGCCGAGCTGATGTCGAGCTACTTCGAGCTCACCGAGTTGCACATCCACTCGCGCGCCCAGGGACGCGGGCTGGGCGAGGCGCTGGCCCGCAGGCTGCTCGCGGATCGAGACGAGTCCAACGTGCTGCTCTCGACGCCGGAGATCAACGGAGAGGCCAACCGGGCCTGGCGGCTGTACCGCAGGCTCGGCTTCACCGACGTCATCCGCGGTTACCACTTCGCCGGTGACCCGCGCGCGTTCGCGATCCTGGGCCGGTCACTACCGCTGTGAGCGCAGATCGGATGTCGCCGGTCCCTCGGCGTCAGGGCATCTGGCACGATGACCTCGTGCCGGCCCGCCACCGCAGCAGCAGAACGCGGCTGCTCGCGCTCGTGATGCTGTTTCTCGTCGTCCTGCCGACCGCCGTCGGATGTGTCCGGGTGCGGGCGTCCCTCACGGTCTCCCCCGACGACCGGGTTTCCGGCCAGATCGTCGCGGCGGCCAAGGCGCGCAACGCCGACGACAAGGGCCCGCAGCTGTTGAACAACCTGCCGTTCGCGAACAAGGTGGCGGTTTCGGAGTACAGCCGTGACGACTACGTCGGCTCCCAGGCGGTGTTCTCCGATCTCACCTTCGCCGAGCTGCCGCAGCTGGCCAACATGAACCGCGATGCCGCGGGCGTCGACATCTCGCTGCGTCGCGCCGGCGACCTGGTCATCCTCGAGGGGCGCGTGGACCTCACCTCGCTCAACGACCCGGAAGCCGATGTCTCGCTGACGGTCTCGTTCCCGGGGGAAGTCACCTCAACCAACGGCGACCAGGTGTCGACCGAGATCGTCGAATGGAAGCTGCGGCCCGGCGTGGTCAGCACGATGAACGCCCAGGCCCGCTACACCGACCCGAGCGCGCGGTCGTTCACCGGCGCGGCGATCTGGCTGGGGCTCGGCTCGTTCGTGGTGGCCGCCGTCATCGGCACCCTGGCCTACCTGAGCCGTGACCAGTCGCCACGGGTGGGCGAACCGCAGGAGTAGAAAGGGGCGCCCGTTGAGCGTGCATGCAACGGCGCCGTCAGCCGTCGAGTTGGCCGGCGCCGTCACCGACCAGCTGCGGGGTTATCTGCAGGACCGGCGCGCCGAATATGCCTACATGGGCGGCGACTACGCCGAACTCACCGCTGCGCTGGAGGAATTCGTGCTGCGCGGCGGCAAGCGGCTTCGGCCCGCCTTCGCGTACTGGGGCTGGCGGGCGGTCGCCCGAGAGCCGGCGGACCCGCGGGACCCCGAGGTGTTGCGCTTGTGCTCGGCCCTCGAACTGCTGCACGCGTGCGCGCTGGTGCACGACGACGTCATCGACGCGTCGGCCACGCGGCGCGGGCTGCCCACCGTGCATCGAACGTTCGCCGAGCGCCATCGCGCTCAGCGCTGGCACGGCTCGGCTGAGCAGTTCGGGACGTCCGCGGCGATCCTGCTTGGCGACCTGGCGCTGGTCTGGGCCGACGACGTCGTCGCGACGGCCGAGCTGCCCGCCGACGCAGCGCGGCGCGTCCGGCGGGTGTGGGCCGCGATCCGCACGGAGGTGCTCGGTGGCCAGTACCTCGACATCGTCGCCGAAGCCAGCGGCGCGCAGTCGGTGGCTTCGGCGCTGACGGTCAACATCTACAAGACCGCCTCCTACACCATCACTCGGCCGCTGCAACTCGGCGTCGCCGCTGCCGCCGACCGCCCCGACGTAGAGGCGGCATTTCACGAGTTCGGCACCGACCTCGGGGTGGCTTTCCAGTTACGCGACGACGTGCTCGGGGTTTTCGGCGATCCCGCGGTGACCGGCAAGCCCTCCGGCGACGACCTGCGCGCCGGCAAGCGCACCGTGCTGCTGGCCGAGGCGGTCGAACTGGCCGAGGCCACGGACCCGGCGGCAGCCGAACTGCTGCGCACCTCGATCGGCTCGGAACTGTCCGACGCGCAGGTGGGCGAGCTGTGCCGGGTCATCGAGGCGGTCGGGGCGCTGGCCGCGGTGGAGAACCGCATCGACGAACTCACCCGCCGGGCGCTCGCCACCCTCGACGCCGCGGCCATCGACGCGCACGCCAAGGCGGGACTGTCCGAGCTCGCACGCCTGGCCGCGAACCGGACCGCGTAGCAGCATGACCACGAAACCCTCGGCGCCGCCCTCCAAAGCCGTTTTGGCGCAGCATGTTTCGCGGCTGACGTCGTTCGCCACCTCGCCGCAGGCCCAGCCGGCCCGGCTCGGCTTCGTGGGCGCGGTCCTGATCACCGCGGGCGGTCTCGGCGCGGGCAGCACCCGGCTGCACGATCCGCTGCTGGAGTCGCTGCACCTGTCGTGGCTGCGGTTCGGGCACGGTTTGGTGCTGTCCTCGGTGCTGCTGTGGGGCGGTGTGGCGCTGATGTTGGCGGCCTGGCTGTGGTTGGGCCGCCGGGTGGTCAACCGCACCGCCACCGAGTACACGATGGTGGCCACCACCGGCTTCTGGCTGGCCCCGCTATTGCTCAGCGTGCCGCTGTTCAGCCGCGACACCTACTCCTACCTCGCGCAGGGCGCGCTGCTGCGCGACGGCCTCGATCCCTACGCGGTCGGCCCGGTCGACAACCCGAACTCCTTGCTGGACAACGTCAGTCCGATCTGGACCACCACCACCGCGCCGTACGGGCCCGGGTTCATCCTCGTCGCGAAGTTCGTCACGATGCTGGTCGGCAACGACGTCGTCGCGGGCACGATGCTGCTGCGACTCTGCATGCTGCCCGGGTTGGCGCTGTTGATCTGGGCCGCGCCGCGAGTCGCCCGCCACATCGGCGCCGACGGCGCCACCGCGCTGTGGATCTGCGTGCTGAACCCGCTGGTGATCATCCATCTGATGGGCGGCGTGCACAACGAGATGCTGATGGTCGGGCTGATGATGGCGGGCATCGCGTTGACGTTCGGCGGCCGTCACCTGTGGGGCGTGGGCCTGATCGCGGTCGCGGTCGCAGTGAAAGCCACCGGGGGCCTGGCACTTCCGTTCATGGTGTGGGTATGGGCACGAGACCTGCGCAGTAGACGCGGTTTCTCCCCGGTCAAGGCGTTCGCGACCGCGACGGCGGCGTCGGCGCTGATCTTCTGTGCGGTGTTCGCGGTGCTGTCCTTCGCGGCCGGGGTGGGGCTGGGCTGGCTGACCGCGCTGGCCGGTTCGGTGAAGATCATCAACTGGCTGACGCTGCCCACCGCGGCGGCCAACCTCATCAACGTCGTCGGCGGGCTGTTCCTGCCGGTGAACTTCTACGCCGTGCTCGACATCACCAGGATCATCGGCATAGCGCTGATCGCGGTGTCAGTTCCGTTCGTGTGGTGGCGGTTCCGCCACACCGACCGCGATGCGCTGACCGGAATCACCGTGGTGATGGTGATCGTCGTGCTGTTCGTACCCGCGGCGCTGCCGTGGTACTACACCTGGCCGCTCGCCGTGGTGGCCGCTCTGGCTCAGAGCCGGCGGTCGATCGCGGTGATCGCCGGCCTGTCGACATGGATCACCGTGATCTGGAAGCCGGACGGGGCGCACGGCATGTACTCCTGGCCACACGTGCTGTTGTCCTTGGTGTGCGCAGCGGTGGCGTGGTACTCGCTGCAGAACGCACCGCTTGCGGTCAACAAGCCATCGCCTGAGCCCGGCGAACCACCTCACGGGCCTGATGCGAGTGAAGAGCGTCAACCGGCCGGGCATTAGCCAGCTCGTCGGCCGCCCCGTCGCGCCTGACCGACAGCGATGCGTCCGGGGTGAACAGCCAGCGCACGATCTCGGTGTCGTGGAAGCCGCCGTCGCGCAGCACGACCAACAGGCCGGGCAGCGGCTTGACGACATGGCCCGCATCGTCGAAGAAGATCTTCGGGACGACGACCGCGCCGTTGCGGCGCACACCGATCAGGTGACCGTCGCGTAGCTGCTGATGCACCTTCGTCACCGCAACGCCGAGCATTTCGGCGACCGCGGCCAAGTCGTAGACATCCTCTTCGGGATCGAGGACGTCGTCCGCCGCCGGAATGCTGCTCACCGCACCGAGTCTAGATCCGGCCGTCGGTGGCGGGAGACGCAAAATCGCCGAGTCTGCGCTCCGTAACATGTCTTCGGTGGACGCTTACCCGCGGACGGACCCGCTCCTCGGGACCGTGCTCGACGGCCGGTATCGCGTCGACAACCCGATCGCCACCGGCGGCATGTCCACCGTCTACCGCGGGTTGGATCTGCGCCTCGATCGGCCGGTGGCGCTGAAGGTCATGGACTCGCGGTACGCGAGCGACAACCAATTTCTGACCCGGTTCCAGCGGGAGGCGCGCGCGGTGGCGCGGCTGACCGACCCCGGACTGGTCGCGGTGTACGACCAGGGCGTCGACGACCAGCATCCGTTTCTCGTGATGGAACTCGTAGAAGGGGGCACGCTGCGGGAACTGCTGCGCGAGCGCGGGCCGATGCCTCCGCACGCGGCGGCCGCGGTGGTCGGACCGGTCCTCGGCGGGTTGGCGGCGGCGCACCGCGCGGGTCTCGTGCACCGCGACGTCAAGCCGGAGAACGTGCTGATCTCTGACGACGGCGACGTCAAGATCGCCGACTTCGGGCTGGTGCGCGCCGTCGCCGAAGCGAAGATCACTTCGACCAGCGTCATCCTCGGCACGGCGGCGTACCTCTCCCCCGAACAGGTCAGCACGGGTGACGCGGATCCGCGCAGCGACGTCTACGCGGTCGGGGTCCTCACCTACGAACTGCTGACCGGTCGTACTCCGTTCGGCGGGGACACCGCGCTCGCGGTGGCTTATCAGCGGCTCGACAACGACGTGCCCGCGCCCAGCTCGGCGATCGCCGGTGTCCCGGCGCAGTTCGACGAGCTGGTCCGGCGCGCGACCGCCCGCGACCCGGCGCGGCGGTACGCCGATGCCGACGAGATGGGTGAACACCTGGAGGTGATCGTCGACGAACTCGGGCTGCCGCCGTTCCGGGTCCCCGCCCCCCGCGAGTCGGCGCAGCACGCCTCGTTGTACATGCGGACCGCGGCTGCTGATCCCGCGCCCGCGCCGCGGCAGCCGACCAGGACCCTGCCCCGCGACGAGTTGCCACCCGACGAACCCGAGTATCGGCCGGCGCCGGGGCAGTTCGCGGGAATCGACCTCGACGAGTTCTACTGGGCCCGCCAGCGCGCCAGGCGCGCGCTGCTGTTCTGGTTCGTCGCCGTGCTGACGCTGACCGCGCTGGTCGCCGCCGCGGCGTGGACCGCGGGAAGCAATCTGCACAATCTGTTCTAGATGGGGGGCTTGTCGCACACCAGCGGCACACCGGGCCGGCAGCGGCTCTGCGCCGCGTGCATGAGCGCGTCGTGCACGGCGAACGATCGCAGGAGGCGGTGTCGCCCCTCCCAGCGGCACGTACAGGACGCGGTTCGGCGCTGCACAGTCAAGACGCCTCCGCTGTCGCGAGCGACCGGCGCGTCGTTGCGCACGTCGGCTTGCGTCACAGTTCCCCCTGCGTCGTCGAACAAGCGGATAACTCAGCTTATTGCCAGGAAGCGGTCAGCACGTGAATACCCGGAATTTTCGGATCTATCGATTCCGCGCAGATAATTTTCCCCGAGCGCGCGACTGCTGGGGAGAACTCAGTCGCGCAGCATCTCGGCGACCAGGAACGCAAGTTCCAGGCTCTGCTGAGTGTTCAGTCGCGGGTCGCAGGCGGTTTCGTAGCGTCCGGCGAGATCGGTGTCGGAGATGTCCTGGGCTCCGCCGAGGCATTCGGTGACGTTCTCACCGGTGATCTCGACATGGATGCCTCCGGGGTAGGTGCCCAGCGCCCGGTGCACTTCGAAGTAGCCCTGCACTTCGTCGACGATCCGGTCGAAGTGCCGGGTCTTGTAACCGGTCGAGGACTCGTGGGTGTTGCCGTGCATCGGGTCGCACTGCCAGATCACCTGATGGCCGGTGGCCTGGACCTTCTCGATGATCGGGGGCAGCAGGTCGCGCACCTTGTTGTTGCCCATCCGCGTCACCAGGGTCAGCCGGCCCGGCTCGTTGTTCGGGTCGAGCCGCTCGACGTACTCGACCGCGAGTTCGGGGGTCATGGTCGGGCCGAGCTTGACGCCGATCGGGTTCGCGATCACCTCCGCGAACGCGATGTGCGCGCCGTCGAGCTGCCGGGTGCGCTCGCCGATCCACACGTAGTGTGCCGACAGGTCGTAGAGCTTCGAACCGTGCTCGGTTTCCGCGAGCCGCAGCATCGCCCGCTCGTAGTCGAGCACCAGGGCCTCATGGCTGGCGTAGATCTCGGCCGTCTCGAGGTTGCGGTTGTCGACGCCGCAGGCGCTCATGAACGTCAGTGCGCGGTCGATCTCCCCGGCCAGCGCCTCGTAACGGGCACCCGCAGGCGAGGTGCGGACGAACTCGCGGTTCCAGTCGTGCACCTGGTGCAATGACGCCAGACCCGATCCGGTCAGGGCGCGCACCAGGTTCATCGCCGCGCTCGCGTTGGCGTACGCGCGCACCAGTCGCGACGGATCGTGCACGCGGGCGGCCGCGTCCGGCGCGAAGCCGTTGACCATGTCGCCGCGATACGACTTCAGGCCGAGCGCATCGATGTCGGCCGACCGGGGTTTGGCGTACTGGCCGGCGATCCGGGCGACCTTGACGACGGGCACGCTGGCGCCGTACGTGAGCACCACCGCCATCTGCAACAGCGCGCGGATGTTGGCCCGGATATGGGGTTCGGTGTTGTTGACGAAGGTCTCGGCGCAGTCACCGCCCTGCAGCAGGAACGCCTTGCCGCACGCCACGTCGGCGAGCAGACCCTTGAGCCGCTCGACCTCGGCGGGCACCGTGACCGGCGGGACGCTCTCCAACACGGTGCGCATGTTCCTGGCCGCGTCGATGTCCCAGCTGGGCTGCTGCACCGCGGGCTTGGCGAGCGCTGCGTCGAGCCGGTGCCGCAGCTCATCGGGCAGCGGCGGCAGCGGAGGCAGCTGGTCGATGGGTACGTCGACGGTCCAGTTCACCCGTTCATGGTAACGGCCCGCGACATGTGTTTTTCACCGCTGGGGCGGCACTTCGGCGCCGGTGATCAGCTGAAACCGCCGCAGATTGTGCCGGGCGTCGACCAGCGCATCATGGGCATCACGCGGGCGCGGCGGCATGCGCGGTGAGCCTCGGTCCTCCCAGTACTGGCGCAACTCGCGGGTGAAGCGCGGAATCGCCGGCGGCAGGTCCGTCATCGGGCCCCACAGCTGGCACAGCACGACGTGGTCATAGGCGCCCACCCAGGCCCACAGCTCGATCGGCTCGTCACCGTCGATGCCGAAGAAGTCCTCCAACTCCGAGCGGATCTGGCGCCGCGAGCGCCACAGCTGCGACGCCGGCGGCGGCAGTTTGGGCAGCACATGCTTTCGCACCCAGCTGCCTGCCCGCTCGGGATTGAATTCGGTTGACACCGCGTAGTATTCGCGGCCGTCCTCGGCTGCCACGCCGATCGAGATCAACTCGATCGTGCGGCCGTTGTCGATGAACTCGGTGTCGTAGAAGTAGCGCACTAGGCGGGTTCCTTCTCCGTCTCGGCGGCAGTAGATCGGTCCCTCGGCGGCGGAGCGGCGCGGATCTCCCTGTCGAGCTGCTCGTCGACCGTCGCGTCGTCGGGAAACTTGGGCATGCCGGAGATTGCATCCTGCAGCCACAGCTTGGCCTGCACGACGGGCCGTCGCAGCCAGCGCTCCCGTTCCAGCGCGCGGTGCATCTTGCGGGGACGGTTGGTGTAGCGCCACCGCGCCCACGGCGCATGCGGCCGCGACAACCGGATCGCGCCGACCACGAGAAGCGGCGTCAGGAACATCCCGACGAGACCGGTCCACACCTTGCCCTTGAGCAGTACGACGACCGCGAACACCAGCGTCAACACCGCCGCCGCGATCACCCCGGCCCGCGCGAGCAGGGTTTGGTCGCTGCGCCAGATGTCGATGTCGAAGAACGACAGCGGGTTGAAGCCAAGGATCAGCAGGCCGGCGACGGCGACCGCGGCGAACACCGCATCGACCGATGTGCGACCGTCCTCGGCCCAGTACACATCCTGCAGATGCAGGATCAGCGCGAACTCGTCGAGCACCAGTGCCGCGCCGATTCCGAAAAAGATTGCCGCCGTCGTGAATTCGGGTACTCCCCCGTCGACCGCCAACGTCAC
Source organism: Mycobacterium sp. E740 (assembly GCF_001672895.1). GTDB lineage: Bacteria > Actinomycetota > Actinomycetes > Mycobacteriales > Mycobacteriaceae > Mycobacterium. The sequence continues at coordinate 2,777 of NZ_LZKP01000105.1, read as the reverse complement.
CATCGTCACGCCGGAGACCATGACCAGAACTACACCGATCACCACGTGGTGGATGTGCAGCCCGCTGGCCGTTCCGATATTTCGTGGCTGCCACCATCTGCGCGGCGCGTCGCTCGACTGGTGGCTGCGGATATACCGCACGATCGTGCGGGTGACGAAGAACGTCAGGATGAACGCGACCAGGCAGAAGACGAGCGGCATCCGCCCGGGTGGAACGGCGACGTCGAGGTGGAAGTCCGCACGCACGCAGAAAACCTACGCCGCCCCCGACGGGCGTGGAGCGCACAATGACGTGCGCGTGTCGTGGCCGGGATACCGGCCGACCCGCCGGTGTGCACCGATAGTCTGGTCGGCGACATGAGTATGTGGCGGTCGCCCGGCGGGGCTGGTTGGGGGCCAACGCTCGCCTGGCGGCTGTTTCAGTTGCTCACCCTGGCCGCGTTGGCCTGGGCCGGTTGGCGCTTGCTCGGCCGGGTGCCCTACCGCATCGACATCGATGTTTACCGGATGGGCGGACAGGCCTGGCTGGACGGTCGACCGCTCTACGCCGACGGAGCGATGTTCCACACCCGCGGCGGGCTGGATCTGCCGTTCACCTATCCGCCGCTGGCCGCCGTGGTGTTCTCCCCGTTCGCGGTGCTGTCGTTGGAGGCGGCCAGCGCGGCGATCACGGTCACCACGCTGGTGTTGCTGATCGTCGCGGTGACGATCGTGCTGCACCGGTGCGACGTCTGGCCGCACACCTCGGTGACCGGCGAGCCCGCGTGGCTGCGCCAGGCCTGGCTGGCCGCGGCGATCGTCGCTCCGGCGGTGGTCTACCTGGAGCCCATCCGGTCGAACTTCGACTTCGGCCAGATCAACGTGGTGCTGATGACGCTGGTGATCGCCGATTGTGTGCCGCGCCGCACCCCGTGGCCACGGGGCGTGCTGCTGGGGCTGGCGATCGCGCTGAAACTGACGCCGGCCGTCTTTCTGCTCTACTTCCTGCTGCGCCGCGATACGCGCGCGGTGATCGTCACCGTGGCGTCCGCGGTGGTGGCGACGCTGGTCGGGGTGGCGTTCGCCTGGCGCGATTCGCTCGAATACTGGACCGAGACCGTGCGCAACACCGATCGCATCGGCACCGCGACCCTGAACACCAACCAGAACATCGCCGGCGCCTTGGCACGGCTCGGGCTCGGCGAGGGCGCGCGGTTCGCGCTGTGGACCGCGGCGTGCTTCGCCGTGCTCGCCCTGACGGTGTGGGCGGTGCGGCGCCTGCTCAACGCCGATGAGCCGGTCCTCGCGCTGATCTGCGTGGCGATGTTCGGCCTCGTGGTCTCACCGGTGTCCTGGTCGCACCACTGGGTGTGGGCGCTGCCCGCCCTGGTGGTCACCGCGCTGGTGGCTTATCGGCGGCGGCACGCCGCGCTGGCGGTGGTGGCGGTCGCCGGGCTGGCGTTGATGGTGTGGACGCCGATCACCCTGATGCCCGAGCACAAGGAGACCGCGGCCTCGCTGTGGCGCCAACTGGCCGGCGGGTCCTACGTGTGGTGGGCGATCGCGGTGATCCTGGTGGCCGGCACGGTGGCGGTCAAGCCGGCGCAGCGCAGCAGGCCGGTCGTCGACGCGGCGCCGGTCCCCGCGGTCAACTAGCGCCGGCTCAGCCGGCGGCGACCTCCGGCATGCGGGCCGACGGCTTCATCGTGTCGTCGGCCCTGCCCTCCTTGATGTCGGCGGCGTAGAGGTCGACGTACTCCTGACCGGACAACCGCATCAACTCGTACATCACCTCGTCGATGACCGCACGTTCGATGAACCGGTTGCCGGCCAGGCCCTCGAAGCGGCTGAAGTCCATCGGCTTGCCGAACCTGACCTGAACCCGCCCGAAACGCCACATCTTGCTGCCCGGCGGGTTGACGACGTCGGTCCCGATCATCGCGACCGGGATCACCGGAACGCCGGTCTCCAGCGCCAGCCGGGCCAGGCCGGTCTTGCCCTTGTAGAGCCGCCCGTCGGGCGACCGGGTGCCCTCGGGGTACATCCCGAGCAGCTTGCCCTCGCCCAGGATGCGCGCGGCCGTGGTCAACGCGCTCTGCGCGCTGTCGGCATCGGTGCGGTCGATGGGCACCTGGCCGGCCACGGTGTAGAACCAGCGGGTGAACCAGCCCTTGACTCCGGTGCCGGTGAAGTACTCGGCCTTGGCCAGGAACGTGATTCTGCGGCTGACCACCAACGGCAGGTAGAAACTGTCCGCCACCGCGAGGTGGTTACTGGCCAGGATCACCGGGCCGGACGACGGAACATGTTCCAGCCCTTCGATTTTCGGGCGGCCAAGCAACGACAGCAGGGGTCCCATGAAGACATACTTGAACAGCCAATACCACATGGGGGCCCTCCCGCTGATCGAACACCGGCCGGTGTTCTGCGACAACTTTACCCACGCACTGTGCATGCGACCACAGCTCGCGCCACTTACTCTTCGACGGTGACCGGGATGTGTTGGTAGCGGCCCGGCCCGGGCGGCGTCGGCTCGGGCCCCTCCGGTGCGGGGCCGCTCGGCTTGTCGGGCGGCGGTTGCCCCGGCGCCGTCGCCCCCGCTTGGTCGAGAACGGCCCGGACCACCGCCAGCAGCGCGACGCTGTGCTCGGCGACGACCGTGAGCAGCGGATGCTGTTCACCCGCGATCAAGGCCGCCAGCGCGCACACCGGACACCAGACCTGCTGGCACTTGCCCGGACCGCCGCCCACCGCCCGCGCGGCGGCCAGGCGCACCGCCGGGTCGAGCTTGTCCAGGA
>NZ_LZKP01000104.1 GCF_001672895.1 Mycobacterium sp. E740 | reverse complement strand
GCCGTCGCCACCCCCGGCGTCGCGTTCGTCGCGACGTCACAGCAGCCCGACAACGTCGACCCGCGACTGCGGGCCCCCGACCTGTGCGACCGCGAACTCGGGCTGAGCCTGCCCGACGGCGCGGTCCGCAGACAATTACTCGAGGTGCTGCTTCGCGATGTCCCCGCAACGGATCTCGACATCGGCGAGATCGCCGATCGCACACCGGGTTTCGTCGTCGCCGACTTGTCCGCGCTGGTGCGTGAGGCGGCGCTGCGGGCGGCGGCGCGCGCCAGCGCCGACGGCGAGCCGCCCGCGCTCACCCAGGACGACCTGCTCGGAGCGACGACCGTCATCCGGCCGCTGTCGCGCTCAGCCACCGAAGAGGTGTCGGTCGGTTCGGTGACGCTCGACGACGTCGGCGACATGACCGCCACCAAACAGGCGCTCACCGAAGCGGTGCTCTGGCCGCTACAGCATCCCGACACGTTCCAGCGCCTCGGCGTCGCGCCGCCGCGCGGTGTGCTGCTCTACGGGCCGCCCGGCTGCGGCAAGACGTTCGTCGTGCGGGCGTTGGCCTCGTCGGGGCGGTTGTCGGTGCACGCGGTC
>NZ_LZKP01000103.1 GCF_001672895.1 Mycobacterium sp. E740 | reverse complement strand
GCGATGGCGCTGCGGGAGCGGCTGCCCAGAGTCGCTGCCTTGTACGCCGAAGGGCGGTTGAGTTCTGCGCTGGTCGCAACCATCACATGGCGCACGCAACTGATTGTGAACTCCGACATCCAGAAACGCGTCGACGCCGCCATTGCGGATCGCGCGGCAAGGTGGGGCTTTCTGTCGGTCGCAAAGCTGGAGGCGGCGATCGATTCGTTGGTCCACGAGCACGATCCCGACGCGCGACGGCGCCTGCAAGAGGCCGCACGGCGCAGGGACGTCCAACTCGGCAAGCCCGACGATGAGACGGGAACGGCGTCGTTATGGGGCCGCTTGTCCGTGACGGACGCAGAGCTACTCGAACGTCGGCTGGCGCAGATGTCGAGCGGCGTGTGCAAGGACGATCCACGCACGGTCGGACAGCGACGGTCGGATTCAATGGGCGCCATCGCGGCCTACGCGGACCAACTGACCTGCCAGTGCGGGAATCCGGACTGCCCGGCTGCCGGAAGCGATCCTCGCGCGACCAGCGCAGAACTCAACCGCCCTTCGGCGTACAAGGCAGCGACTCTGGGCAGCCGCTCCCGCAGCGCCATCGCGATACACATGGCGCGTGACGCTGCCCGGTCCGAGATTCCCATCGCCGCGGAAATCTCGGCAGATGCCATCCGCCATCCGTCGATCGCGAGGTACGCACGTCCATCGTCGGGCTCGGTGTATCGCGCGGTGAGTTCGGCCGTTGCCGCCAACCGGCGCGCAGCCAGCGCCGCCTCCGCGCGGGTGCACTCCTCGATCACAGCGATGACGGCAGCGACGTCGGTGACCGCGAACTCCGACCCGAACATGTGTTCGAGTATGCCACGCTCCACTGACAAGATCAGCGCTGGTTCGCGCTCCTCTGGATGAGCGCGTCGAGTTCCTGGATCGACCACGGGGGACTGTCGTGGTGGTCGCGAAACCCGAGGATCGACGGTTTCGGTCTGTCGAAGCGCCCGACGAACCCGCCCGCGGCGACGAAGACCTGCCCGGTCACGTCCGCGGCCAAGTCGCTGGCCAGAAACGCGTACGTCGGCGCGACATACTTCGGCGGCGCGGCGTCGAGGGCACCCTGCATGCTGACTTCGTCGAGCAGACCGCGCCGGTGCAGGTCGGCGATGTGAGCCTCATACTCGGGGCCGGTGGAAAGCCGCGTCCTCGCGCCGGGGCACACGACGTTCGCGCGCACACCGTGCTCTTTGAGTTCGGCAGCGGTGGCCAGTGTCAGGGCATTGACTGCGCCCTTGCCGGCCGGGTAGCCCGTGCCGCCGTAGTCGCCGAGAAACGCGAACGAACTCGTGTTCACGATCGCGCCGCCGCCCTGCGCCACCATCCGTGGTGCCGCGGCCCGGCAGGTCTCGAACGTCGTGCCCAGATGTGCGTCGAGCAGTTCGCGGAACTGTGCCGAGGTGACGTCGAGGATGGACGACCCGACCGGCTCGGCGGTGCCCGCACAGTTGATCAGGATGTCGATCCGGCCGAACTCCGCCACGCACAAGTCGATCAACGCCTGCGCGACGGCCGGATCGGCGGGTGAACCGGCCAGGCCGTGGGCATTCGGAATGCCTTGTGCCGCTTGGGTTACCGCTTCAGCGTCGCGGCCGTTGACGACAACCCCCGCGCCGTGGGCGGCGAGGAGTTCGGCCACCGCCAGGCCGACCCCACGCGATCCGCCGACGACGACCGCGCCCCGCCCGCCTAGAAGTGGGCTGTCCGGCATCCGATGGCTAGCTGCCCGGCTGGTCGAACTGCATCATGTCCATGTTCCAGTAGCCGCGCAGGTTCGCCAGCAGCCCGGCCTCGTCGGTCCGGTAGGTGAACACTCCGCGCACCGTGCTGGTCATGCCGTTGTCGAACTTGCTGCGCAACACCAGGATATGAGCCACTTCGTGCGGGGAGCTGGACGGAAACGTCTCCTCACACGTGATCCGAAGGTCGTTGGTCGCGATGTTGGAGTCGTAGAACGCCGCGACCGCTTCCTTGCCCTTGATACCTGTGCCGTCGGGGTTGGTGAAGGACTGCCCGATCGGATCCTCGATGACCACGTCGTCGGCCATCAGGGCCAGCCAGCCCTCTTCGTCGTGGGCGTGTACAGACTTCCAGGAGTTGTGCGACGCCGCCAATGCCGGTGTCTTCTCGGCGGTTTCCTGCGCCATGTCTCAGCGGTCGTCGTCGGTGTAGCGGATGACCCCGCGGATGTTGCGGCCCTCCAGCATGTCCTTGTAGCCCTCGTTGATCTGCTCGAGCTTGTACTGCCGGGTGATCATGTCGTCGAGGTTGAGCTTGCCCGCCTTGTACATCGACAGCAGCTGCGGGATGTCGAAGTGCGGGTTGCCGCCACCGAAGATGGTGCCCTGCAGGTTCTTCTGCAAAAGGGTCAGCATCGCGAGGTTGAGGTTGACCTCGGTGTCGAGCAGGCTGCCGATCGCGGTGACCACGCACGTGCCGCCCTTGGCGGTGAGGTTGAGGTAGTTGTCGACGTCCTTGCCGTGCAACTCGCCCACGGTGACGATCACCTTGTTGGCCATCAGGCCCCAGGTGACTTCCGCGATACCGGCCATCGCCGACTCCCAGTCCGGATACGCATGCGTCGCACCGAATTTCAGCGCCTGGTCGCGCTTCCACTCCACGGGGTCGATCGCGAAGATGCGCCGGGCGCCCGCGGTGACCGCGCCCTGCAGCGCACCCATGCCGACGCCGCCGACGCCGACGATCGCGACGTCGTCTCCGGGCCGGACGTCACCGCTGCGGACGGCCGAGCCGTAACCGGTGGTGATGCCGCAGCCGACCAGGCACGCGACCTCGAACGGGATCGACTCGTCGATCTTCACCACCGAACTCTTGTGCACGACCATGTAGGGCGAGAAGGTGCCCAGCAGCGTCATCGGGAAGACGGGCTGGCCGTTGGCGTGGATGCGGTGCGTGCCATCGGAAACCGCGGTGCCGCCGAGCAGTCCGGCGCCGAGGTCACAGAGATTGCGCAGGCCTGCCTGACACGACGGACACTGGCCGCAGGACGGGATGAAGGACATCACCACGTGGTCGCCGGGCTTGAGGTCCTCGACGCCCGGACCGACCTCGGTCACGATGCCGGCGCCTTCGTGGCCGCCGAGCACAGGGAAACCGGCCATCGGGATGCCACCGGTCACGAGATGGTGGTCGGAGTGGCACATCCCCGACGCTTCCATCTGGACTTTGACCTCGTCCTTGACGGGGTCGCCGATCTCGATCTCCTCGATCGACCACGGCTGGTTGAACTCCCAGATGAGAGCGCCTTTTGTCTTCATTCCCACGTGCCTTCCGCTAGAGCCGGTGACCTCAGACTAGAGGGAGTAGTTAGGTACGTCACAGTCACCCCCAATCGACTGCTTGGCCGGTCACCAGATGGGTGCAGGGGCCTGACCGAGCGGGTAGTAGCCGGGCAGTTTCTCGCCGGCCAGCGAGCGTTCGATGCGCTTCTGCATCCCGGGCGAGAGGTCGCCCGACTCGATCAGCTTGCCGAACATGTAAGACACATGGCCGAAGTCGAAGAAGTCCCGCTGCCATTCGATCTTGAGGTTCTCGTCGAGCCGGAACCAGCTGCCGCCGATGCCGTAGATCTCGTCCTCCGTGCCGTCGGACTTGTGGACGATCTGCTTCCAGAAGCCGACGATCTCGCCCTTCTTGTCGTCCACGAGCACCTTCTGGTACTCGTAGACCCAGTTCTCCAGGCCTTCCATCTCCAGACCCAGTGCGACGTCGCGGATTTCGGCTTTGCCGACGCACATGACGTCTTCCTTCGGGCCGATGTTCCAGCCGTAGGTGGCGTCGTCGGCGTAGAACTCCGCCAACGGTTTCCAGTCGCCGTTGCGTTCGGCCTCCCGGTTGGCCTCCAACCACTGCTCGACCCACTTGTCGAGATCTTCGCGGGGCAATGACGGCATTGTCAGTCTCCTGTTTCTTTGATGGATAGTGCCTGGGTCGGGCACATGTCGACGGCGTTCTGAATCTCGTCGCGGGCCTCGTCGGGGGGTCCGGCGTCGAGGATCTCGACCTTGCCGCGTTTGGGCACCCTGAAGTAGTCGGGTGCCTCGAGCTCACACATCGCGTGGCCCTGGCAGAGGTCCAGATCGACTTCGACTCTGAAACAACCCATCCGATCGCCTACTTGACGCGCCTGCGGTAACGGGCCTTGGCCGGCCGCTGCAGCTGGACCACCATCTTCGAGTGGTCGTTGCGGTAGGAGTCCGCCGGCTGCGCCATCTCGAACTCGTACTCGCGCAACAGGACCGAGAAGATCGCCTTGATCTGCATCTGCGCGAACGCGGCGCCGACGCACCGGTGTCTGCCTGCGCCGAACGGGATCCAGGTCCAGCGGTTGGCGACGTCGGCCTGTTCCGGCTTGTTGTACCGGTCCGGGTTGAAGCCGTCGGGGTCCGGGAAGTCCTCGGGAATCCGGTTGCTGATCGCCGGGGAGGCCGCCACGAAATCGCCCTTGTGGATCGGGAAGCCGGCCACCTCGAACTCGTCCTGGGCCACCCGCATCAGGATGATCAGCGGCGGATGCAGGCGCAGCGTCTCCTTGACGACGTTGTCGAGCTTCGGAATCTGGCGCAGGGCATGGAAACTCACTTCCTGGCCGTCGGCGTAGAGCTCGTCGAGCTCGGCCTGCACCTCCGCGTAGACCTCGGGGTGGCGGATCAGTTCGATCAGCGTCCACGCCGACGTGCCCGAGCTGGTGTGGTGGCCGGCGAACATCAGCGAGATGAACATGCCGGTGACCTCGTCGGCCGAGAAGCGCGGGTTGCCCTCCTCGTCCTTGATCGACACCAGCACGTCGAGCATGTCGCGGTCGGCCTTGTCCTTCGGCGGGTTGGCCAGCCGCTCGTTCATGATCTCCTGAACCAGCGCAACGAGTTTCACCCGAGCCTCGTCGCGGCGCCGGAAACTTTCGATCGGCAGGTAGGGGTCGACGTAGCACAGCGGGTCGGTGCCACGCTCGAGATCGTGGTAGTACTCGGCGAACCGGTGGTCGAGCTGGTTGCGGAACTTCAACCCGATCAGGCACGCCGTCGAGGTGTAGATCGTCAACTCGGCGAAGAAGTCGAGCAGCTCGATCTCGCCTTCGTCGCCCCAGTCGGCGATCATCTTGTTGACTTCACCTTCGATGGTGGTGGCGTGCCCTTTCATGTGCTCACCACGCAGCGCGGAGTTGTGCAACATCTCCTTGCGCCGCTCGGGGCTGGCGTCGAACACCACGCCCTCGCCGAAGATCGGCGTCATGAACGGATACGCCTCGGCCTGGTCGAGATCCTCGTCGGCCGAACGGAAGAAGAACTCGTTGGCCTCGGCTCCCGACAGCAGGATCACGTGCTTGTCGACCAGTTGGAACCAGCCGACGTCCCCGCATTCCTCGCGGACTCGCTTCATCAAACCGATCGGGTCGGTACGGAACTCCTCGAGATGTCCGTGTTCCTCCTCGCCACCGGAGACCCGGGGCACGATCGCGGTCGTCATGTCTGTGGCATCCCCTCTTCGCCCAGGGCGAGCTTTTGTCGGTCCTTGTTGTCCGCCAACGGTGCTTCGGGCTGCAGTTCCATGTTCGCGACGAACCCGCCGCGCGGGGTCTCCGCCACGAACGTAATGGCACGGGCGAGATCCGCGGCGCGCAGGAAGTAGTCGTGGCGCGCCTGCCCCCATTTGGCCCAGTCCTCCAGGGCGGGACCGATCTTCTCGGCAGGCAGGCTCCAACCCATGCTGGTCTTCGTGGGGCCGGGGTGCACGATCGACGCGCGCACGCCGGTGCCTTCCAGTTCCATCTGCAGATTGCTCACCATGGCGACCAGTGCGGCCTTCGCCGCGCCGTACGCGCCCATGTGGGGCCGCTGCCGCAGCGCCACATCGGATCCGACGAAGATCAGGTCGCCGCGCCGGCGTTCGAGCATGCCGGGCAGCACCGCGGCGGCAAGCCGGTTGGCGCCGACGAGGTGAATCTGCAGCTGTGATTCGAACTCGTCGGTGGTGATCTCGGCGAGCTTGCCGAAGTAGGTGTCGCCCGCGCCGGCGACCAGCACCTCGATCTCGCCCAGCGCGTCGACGGCCTGTTTCACGAACGATTTCACCGAGTTCGGGTCGGTGACGTCGAGATGGAACCCGACGGCCTCCCCGCCGTCGGCGTTGATCTTGCCGACGATGTCTTCGAGTTTCTCGACCCGGCGCGCGCCGAGTGCGACGGGAAAGCCGCGCGCGGCCATCTCGATGGCCGTGGCCTCTCCGATTCCGGAGGAGGCGCCGGCGACGATGACCGGTCGGCGGGCGGGTAGCGGTTCGAAACGGGGCATGTATACGGCCTTCAGCGGATCTGAGGAGCGATGGGAAGATGAGCGAACCCGCGAACATTGCTCGAGTGGACGCGGACGGCGTTGGCCTCGTCCACCTCGTATCCGCGGATTCGCTTGAACAATTCGGTCAGGGCGACCCTGGCCTCCATGCGCGCGAGGTGCGCGCCGAGGCAGAAATGCGCGCCGCTGCCGAAACTCATGAGCTTGGAGCCGATTTCGCGGCCGATGACGAATCGGTCGGGATCGTCGAACACCCGCTCGTCCCGATGCGCCGAACCGGGCAGCAACAACAGGACGTCGCCGTCCGGGATCAAGGTGTCGTACAGCGTCAGTTCGCCGGCGACGGTGCGGGCCAGGATCTGACTGGAGGTGTCGTAGCGCAACGTCTCCTCGACCCACAACGGGACCCGCTCGAGGTCCGCGTAGACAGGAGCTAGCTGGTCGGGGTTCTGGTAACCCCAGAACGCCGCGTTCGCAAGAAGTTTCGTGGTCGTCTCGTTGCCCGCGATCACCATCAGGAACATGAAGCCGAGGACCTCGTCGTCGGTGAGCCGGTCGCCGTCGATCTCGGCTTCCAGCAGCGCGGTGGTGAGGTCGTCGGCAGGCTTCTTGCGCCGTTCGGCGACCATGCCCTGGTAGTAGACGATCAGGTTGATCGACGCCTCGACAGCCGCCGGCGGGACGTCGGTCACGCCCTCGTCGCGGTGCATCACCCCGTCGGCCCAGGCCCGCACCTGAGTGCGGTCAGGCTCGGGCACCCCCATCAGCTCCGAGATGACGTCCATCGGCAGCTTGCCGGCGAACTCGTCGACGTAGTCGACGGTCTCGTTCGAACGGGCCTTCTCCAACATCACGTCGAGGTGCTGGACCGCGATCTCGGTGACCCGCGGTTCCAGCTCACGAATTCGCCGCGGGGTGAAGCCTTTTGACACCAAGGTGCGCAATCGCAGATGTGCCGGATCGTCCATCGCCAGGAACGACATGGTCTTCGAGGCGTGCGGGCCGCGCGAGGCCGGGTCCAGCGAGACACCGAACTTGTTCGACAGCGTGGTGCTGTTGCGGAAACCCTGCAGCACGTCCGCATGCCGGGACAATGCCCAGAAGCCGAGCTCCTCGTTGCGGTACAGCGGCGCCTCGTCGCGCAACCGCTTGTAGTACGGATACGGGTCCTCGTGGAAGTCGTAATCGTAAGGGTCGAGGACCAATTCGGTGGCCGTCACTTGTCGTCTCCCAGGATGAGGCCGACGACGTAGGACAGCCGGTCGGCGATCTGGTGGTAGGTGAACACGCCGCTGCCGGCATTGACCAGCGCGCCGAAGAACGTCATCTCCAAGGCGGCCAGCGCGCGCGGGTCGGCGTCGGGGCCCATGGCCGATCGGATGCGGCGGTGGATCTCGGCGCCGATCCGGTCGCGCACGGTGCGCACCGCGGCGTCGGTGCCGCTCAACAATGCGGTCGTGCAGGCAGCCGCGACCTCCGGTTCGTCGGCGACCATCAGCGCCATGGCCCGCAGGGTCTTCTCGACGCGGGTCACCTTGTCCTCGTTGACGTCGGTGAAGTAGGGCACCTGACGCATGAGGTCGAGGTAGACCTCCGCGATCAGGTGGTTCTTCGACGAGAAGTAGGTGTATGCGGTCGCGGGGGCGACCTTGGCCCTGGCGGCGACGGCGCGCACCGTCAGATCCGCGTAGGAGGACTCGCGCAGCATCTGGACGCCGGCGGCGAGCACCTTGCGGAACGTCTCCTCTTGGCGACGGTTGCGCGGTGTCTCGCCGTCGGTCGCAGGCGCTGGTCCTGTGACCGCGACCGCAGGCTCGCTGGACACATGTCCAAGTTATCCGACGCCGTGTTCGCTGCGCAAGTACCCAGCTAGTCGCCTGATGCTTGCCAGCGGCCACGACATGGGGCTATGGTGCGTTCAACCAATTCGGACACTTGTCCAGTAAAGGCGGAACGGAGACGCGATGGCACTGCTGGCCAATCGGGAAAGTCAGTTGCTCATCGACGGCAAGCTCGTCGCGGGCAGTGGCGGCACGTTCCAGACCGTCAACCCCGCCACCGAAGAGGTGCTGGGCGTCGCCGCCGACGCAACCGCCGACGACATGGGCGATGCGATCGAGGCCGCCCGGCGGGCGTTCGACGAGACCGACTGGTCGACCAACACCGAGCTCCGGGTGCGCTGTCTGCGTCAGTTGCAGGCGGTGTTGAAGGAACACATCGAGGAACTGCGGGAGATCACGATCGCCGAAGTGGGCGCACCGCGGATGCTTACGTCCGCCGCGCAGCTCGAGGGGCCCGTCGAGGATCTCAGTTTCTGCGCCGACACCGCGGAGTCGTATCAGTGGACGACGGACCTGGGCATCGCCGCGCCGATGGGTATCAAGACCCACCGCAGGATCGCCCGCGAGGCCGTCGGCGTTGTCGGGGCCATCACCCCGTGGAACTTCCCGCACCAGATCAACCTCGCGAAGATCGGTCCGGCGCTGGCCGCGGGCAACACCGTCGTGCTCAAGCCCGCGCCGGACACCCCGTGGTGCGCGGCAGTCATCGGCGAGCTCATCGCCGAACACACCGACCTTCCGCCGGGCGTGGTCAACATCGTCACCTCCAGCTATCACGGCGTCGGCGCCCTGCTGTCGAAAGACCCTCGAGTGGACATGGTTTCGTTCACCGGCTCGACGGCGACCGGGCGGGCCGTGATGGCCGACGGCGCGGCCACGATCAAGAAGGTGTTCCTCGAACTGGGCGGCAAGTCGGCGTTCCTGGTGCTCGACGACGCGGACCTGGCGGGCGCCTGCTCGATGTCGGCTTTCACCGCATCCATGCACGCCGGGCAGGGCTGTGCGATCACGACGCGGCTGGTGGTGCCGCGCCCTCGCTACGACGAAGCGGTCGAGGCGGCGGCCGCGACGATGGCCGGGCTCAAGCCGGGTGACCCGCAGAACGCCGGAACAATCTGTGGCCCACTGATTTCCGCCCGTCAGCGCGACCGGGTGCAGGGATACCTCGACTCGGCGATCGACGAGGGCGGTACGTTCGCGTGCGGCGGCGGACGCCCCGCCGACCGTGACACCGGCTTCTTCATCGAGCCCACCGTGATCGCCGGACTGGACAACGATGCGAAGGTCGCTCGCGAGGAGATCTTCGGGCCGGTGCTGACGGTCATCGCCCACGACGGCGACGACGACGCAGTGCGCATCGCCAACGACTCGCCATACGGCCTGTCCGGCACCGTGTTCTCCGCCGACGAGGACCGCGCGAACCGGGCCGCGGCGCGGATGCGCGTCGGGACGGTGAATGTCAATGGCGGGGTGTGGTATTCGGCCGACATGCCGTTCGGCGGATACAAGCAGTCGGGGCTCGGCCGGGAGATGGGCCTGGCCGGCTTCGAGGAATATCTGGAGATCAAAGCCATCGCCACCGCACGCTGACGACCCACGGTGACGTGATCGCAGAGAGGAAGACATACATGGGGCAGTTCGAGGAGAAGGTCGCGATCGTCACCGGTGCCGGTGGCGGAATCGGGCAGGCCTACGCCGAGGCGCTGGCGCGCGAGGGCGCGGCCGTCGTCGTCGCCGACATCAACACCGAAGGGGCGCAGAAGGTCGCCGACGGCATCAAGGGTGAGGGTGGCAACGCGTTGGCCGTCCGGGTCGACGTGTCCGATCCGGACTCCGCCAAAGAAATGGCGGCGCAGACGCTTTCGGAGTTCGGCGGCATCGACTACCTGGTGAACAACGCGGCGATCTTCGGTGGCATGAAGCTGGACTTCCTGATCACGGTCGACTGGGACTACTACAAGAAGTTCATGAGCGTGAACATGGACGGTGCGCTGGTGTGCACCCGCGCGGTGTACAAGAAGATGGCCAAGCGCGGTGGCGGCGCGATCGTCAACCAGTCGTCGACTGCCGCGTGGCTGTACTCGAACTTCTACG
>NZ_LZKP01000102.1 GCF_001672895.1 Mycobacterium sp. E740 | reverse complement strand
CGGCCGGGGCCAGGGCGAGCCTCCGTCGAACGAGCCGGCCTACTTCAGCGCGGCGCCGATCAGGTCACGGGCGCGGTCCAGCATCGAGGCGAACGGTCCGACCGCGAAGTTGGCCTTGGCCGACTCGACTCCGGCGTGCGGACGGGTCGGCGCGATCGCCTCGGCGGCCCGCACCGCGCCCGTGACCTGATCGGCGCCGCGCTGAAGTAGGCCGGCTCGTTCGACGGAGGCTCGCCCTGGCGACGGCCGCTACGCGCTTGACATAATGCAGCGCGGAGCAATTCAGCCGGCAGTTGCGGCCTGGAACGCCGGTGAACAGCAAAGTCCGCGGCGACACACCGAGTCGGAAGCGCAGTCACACCGGTAACACCAGGCACACTGGTAACTGTCAACTACGCCTGGAAGGTGTTGCCGTGTATCGAGTTTTCGAGGCGCTCGACGAACTGAGCGCGATTGTGGAAGAAGCCCGCGGTGTGCCGATGACGGCAGGCTGCGTGGTGCCGCGCGGCGATGTCCTCGAGCTGCTCGACGACATCAAGGACGCGATTCCCGGCGAGCTCGACGACGCCCAGGATGTCCTCGACGCCCGCGACGGGATGCTGCGCGAGGCCAAGGAGCACTCCGACTCCATGGTGTCGACGGCCACCGCGGAGGCCGATTCCGTGCTGAACCACTCTCGCGCGGAGGCAGATCGGCTGCTGGCCGACGCGAAGGCGCAGGCTGACCGCATGGTGGCTGAGGCCCGTCAGCACAGCGAGCGCATGGTCGGCGAGGCCCGGGACGAGGCCAACCGCATCGCCGCCACCGCGAAACGCGAGTACGAGGCGAGCACCGGGCGCGCCAAGACGGAAGCCGACCGGCTCATCGAGAGCGGCAACCTCGCCTACGAGAAGGCTGTCCAGGAGGGCATCAAGGAGCAGCAGCGGCTCGTGTCGCAGACGGAGATCGTGCAGACCGCGACGGCGGAGGCCACCCGGCTCATCGATTCGGCGCACGCCGAAGCGGACCGGTTGCGCGGGGAATGCGACATCTACGTCGACAGCAAGCTCGCGGAGTTCGAGGACTTCCTCAACGGCACCCTGCGCTCGGTCGGCCGTGGCCGGCACCAACTGCGCACCGCCGCGGGCACGCACGACTACGCGGCGCGTTAACGCGCGAGGGCCGAGCGCCGAGGGCCGCCAATAATCCTCGCCGTAAACTCGGTCTCTATGGCGACGCATGCCAGAGCGGCGGCGCATCATGCGTCGCGCTCGCCGCTCGTGATCAACATCGCCCGGCTCGGAAGACGGCCCGGATCGATGATGGCTGTCCACCAGACGGTGCCCGCCCCGTCGCGGATCGGGCTCGACCTGGTCGGAATCGCCGAAGGCGCCCCGCTGGCGCTCGACCTGCGGGTCGAATCGGTGTCGGAAGGCGTGCTGGTCACCGGGACGGTGTCCGCGCCGACGGCCGGTGAGTGCGCACGGTGTCTGACCCCGGTCACCGGCGACGTCGAGATCGACCTCACCGAGCTGTTCGCCTACCCCGACAGTGCCACCGATGAGACGACCGAAGCCGACGAAGTTGGTCGCGTGGTGAACGACACCGTCGACCTCGAGCAGCCGATCATCGACGCCGTCGGGCTGGCGCTGCCGTTCGCTCCGCTGTGCACGGCGGACTGCGCCGGTCTGTGCCCGGACTGCGGGGTGGCCCTGGCGACTGCGGAGGCCGGTCATCACCATGAGCGGATCGACCCGCGCTGGGCCAAACTTGCGGGCATGCTGGACGAGGACCCGCGTGACTGACCGCGCGGCGCTGTTGGCCGCGCTCGGCGTCGGGCTGCCCGACGAGCTGCTCACCATGGCGCTCACCCATCGCAGTTACTCCTACGAAAACGGCGGCGTGCCGACCAACGAGCGACTGGAGTTCCTCGGCGACGCGGTGCTGGGGCTGACCATCACCGAAGAGCTCTACCACCGCCACCCCGACCGGTCAGAGGGTGATCTGGCCAAGCTCAGAGCCAGCATCGTCAACACCCAGGCGCTCGCCGACGTGGGTCGCCATCTGTCCGACGCCGGGCTCGGCGCGTACCTGTTGCTCGGCAAAGGCGAAGAGAACTCGGGCGGCGCGGGCAAGGCGAGCATTCTCGCCGACGGTGTCGAATCTCTGCTGGGCGCAATCTATTTGGAGCACGGGATCACGACCGCCCGCGAGGTCATCATGCGGCTGTTCGGGGAGCTCCTCGACACTGCGCCCACCTTGGGCGCCGGTCTGGACTGGAAGAGCAGCCTGCAGGAGCTGACCGCCTCGCGTGGGCTGGGGGCACCGGCGTACCTCGTCACCTCGACCGGCCCGGACCACGACAAGGAGTTCACCGCGACGGTCGTCGTCAGCGACACCGAATACGGCCGAGGTGTCGGGCGCACCAAGAAGGAGGCCGAACTCAAGGCGGCCGCGGCGGCGTGGAACACGCTGACCGACGCCGAGGTAGATGCCTGAACTTCCCGAGGTCGAGGTCGTCCGGCGTGGATTGGGCGCGCACGTCGTCGACAAGACGATCACGGCGGTGCGTGTGCACCATCCCCGCGCCGTGCGCCGACACGAAGCCGGGCCCGCCGATCTGACTGCGCGACTGCTGGATTCGCGCATCGTCGGCACCGGTAGGCGCGGGAAGTACCTGTGGCTGACGCTGGACGACGGCTCGGCGCTGGTGGTGCATCTGGGGATGAGCGGTCAGATGCTGCTGGGCGAAATCCCGAATGCGAACCACCTGCGGATCGCCGCGCTGCTCGACGACGGCACCACGCTCAGCTTCGTCGACCAGCGCACGTTCGGCGGCTGGATGCTCACCGACATGGTGACCGTGGACGGCACCGAGGTACCGGTGCCCGTCGCGCACCTCGCACGTGACCCGCTCGATCCGCTCTTCGACCGGGACGGCGTGGTTGCGGTGTTGCGGCACAAGAACTCTGAGATCAAACGTCAGCTGCTCGATCAGACCGTGGTGTCGGGTATCGGCAACATCTACGCCGACGAGGCGCTGTGGCGCGCCAAGATCAACGGCGCCCGGCCGGCGTCGTCGCTCAGCCGGCCGAAGTTGGCCCAGCTGCTCGACGCCGCCGCCGACGTGATGCGCGAGGCGCTCGAGCAGGGCGGCACATCCTTCGATTCGCTGTATGTCAACGTCAACGGCGAGTCGGGTTACTTCGACCGGTCGCTGGACGCCTACGGCCGCGAGGGTGAGCCGTGCCGGCGCTGCGGCGCGGTGATGCGGCGGGAGAAGTTCATGAACCGCTCGTCGTTCTACTGCCCGAAATGCCAACCGCGCCCGCGGGTGCGGCGCGACTAGGGGCGCCGCTCGTGACTCGCTGAGTCACACGCGTCGTACCCGCTGAGTCAGGGGTGCACCGGCCATCCCGGCAGGCGAGTCACACCGTCGCACGTTTCGTCGCGCGCTTCTCGTACTTCGGCCGCCAAACGTTGATCGATGTGACCGCAGTGGTCGCAGGTAATTCAGTTTCGCGGCATCTTGTACAAATAGGCCATGACCGAACTGTGGGTTGAGCGGACGGGAGAGCGCCGCTACACCGGGCGCAGCTCGCGCGGAGCCGAGGTGCTCGTCGGCAGCGAGGACGTCGTAGGCGTGTTCACGCCGGGCGAGCTGATGAAGATCGCGTTGGCGGCATGCAGCGGCATGGCCAGTGACGCGCCGCTGCGACGCAGGCTCGGTGACGACTACCGCACGACGATCCGCGTGACCGGGCCGGCCGACCGCGAACAGGAGCGCTATCCGCTGCTCGAGGAGCGCATGGAACTCGACCTGTCCGGGTTGTCGCAGGACGAGCGCGAGCGGGTGATCACCGTCGTCGAGCGGGCGATCGATCAGGTCTGCACCGTCGGCCGCACCCTGAAGTCCGGGACTGAAGTGACCTTTGAGGTTGGTGATGCAGGAGTTAGCTGAGGTACGCCTGACCGCATGGGTGCACGGGCGCGTGCAGGGCGTCGGCTTCCGGTGGTGGACCCGGTCGCGCGCCCTCGAACTGGGCTTGACCGGGTTCGCGGCGAACAAGCCCGACGGGCGTGTCCAAGTGGTCGCCCAAGGCTCCCGGGAAGCCTGCCAGCGACTACTTGACCTGCTGCAAAGCGGTGGCACGCCGGGGCGCGTCGACAACGTCGTCGCCGACTTCACCGAACCTCGCGACTCGCTACAAGG
Organism: Mycobacterium sp. E740; assembly: GCF_001672895.1. GTDB lineage: Bacteria > Actinomycetota > Actinomycetes > Mycobacteriales > Mycobacteriaceae > Mycobacterium. The sequence continues at coordinate 43,745 of NZ_LZKP01000102.1, read as the reverse complement.
GTTCACCGAGCGATAGCCCGCGCGGCGGTAGTGTGGCACGTCGTGCACCTCAAGAGTCTGACCCTGAAGGGCTTCAAGTCGTTTGCTTCGCCGACGACTTTGCGCTTCGAGCCAGGCATCACGTGCGTCGTCGGCCCCAATGGTTCGGGCAAGTCGAATGTCGTCGACGCGCTCACCTGGGTGATGGGTGAGCAGGGCGCAAAGACACTGCGCGGCGGCAAGATGGAAGACGTCATTTTTGCGGGCACGTCGTCGCGGCCGCCGCTGGGCCGCGCCGAGGTCACCGTCACGATCGACAACTCCGACAACTCCCTGCCGATCGAGTACTCGGAGGTCTCGATCACCCGGCGGATGTTCCGCGACGGCGGCAGCGAGTACGAGATCAACGGCAGTAGCTGCCGGTTGATGGACGTGCAGGAACTGCTGTCCGACTCCGGGATCGGCCGCGAGATGCACGTGATCGTGGGACAGGGCAAGCTCTCGGAGATCCTCGAATCGCGGCCCGAGGACCGCCGCGCGTTCATCGAGGAGGCCGCCGGCGTCCTCAAGCACCGCAAGCGCAAGGAAAAAGCGGTCCGCAAGCTCGACGCGATGTCGGCGAACCTGAACCGGCTGACCGACCTGACCACGGAACTGCGCCGCCAGCTCAAGCCGCTCGGGCGCCAGGCCGAGATGGCGCGGCGCGCTCAGACGATCCAGGCCGATCTGCGCGACGCCCGCCTCCGGCTGGCCGCCGACGATCTCGTCACGCGTCGGGCCGAGTTCGAGAACACCAACCAGGCCGAGACCACGCTGCGGCGTGAGCACGACGAGATCGCCGCGCTGTTGGAAGCCAAGACCGCCGAGCTGACCTCGCATGAAACGGCGGTCAGCAGCCTCAGCGAACGTGCCGACGCCGCGCAGCAGACGTGGTTCTCGCTTTCGGCGCTGGCCGAACGCGTCAGCGCGACGGTGCGTATCGCCAGCGAGCGCGCCCAGCATCTCGACGCCGAGCCCGAGGCGTCGACCGGGCCCGACCCCGACGCACTCGAGGCTCAGGCCGAGGAGGTCGCGGAGCAGGAGCGCCAACTGCTCGACGCGCTGACCGAATCGCGCGACAAGCTGCAAAGCGCCCGCGCCGAACTGGCCGAGCGCGAGCGCATCGCCGCAGAGGCCGAGCGCGCGCACATGGCCGCGGCCCGCGCCGAGGCCGACCGGCGCGAGGGCCTGGCCCGGCTGGCCGGCCAGGTCGACACCATGCGCACCCGCGTCGAGTCCATCGACGAAACCGTCGCCCGGCTCACCGGCAACATCGACGACGCCGCCGCGCGGGCGCAGCAGACCCAGGCCGAGTTCGAAACCGTGCAGAGCCGCGTCGGTGAACTCGACGCCGGTGAGGTCGGACTCGACGAACACCACGATCGCACCGTCGCTGCGTTGCGGCTGGCCGACGAGCGTGTCGCCGAACTGCAGGCCGCCGAGCGCGGGGCCGAACGCCAGGTGGCTTCACTGCGCGCTCGCATCGAAGCGCTCTCGGTCGGTCTCGACCGCAAGGACGGCGCGGCCTGGCTGCAGAAGAACCGCAGCGGCGCAGGGCTTTTGGGCTCGGTCGCGAACTTGTTGAAAGTGCGCGACGGTTACGAGGCGGCGATCGCGACGGTGCTCGGCGCAGCTGCCGACGCGGTCGCTGCCGAAAGCCCCGGCGCCGCGCGCGCCGCGGTCGCGGCGCTCAAGGAGTCCGACGGCGGCCGGGCGGCGATCGTGCTCGGCGACTGGCCCGATCATGCAGCGCCGCAAGTGGATTCACTACCCAACGGTGTGGTGTGGGCAGTGGAGTTGGTCGAAGCGCCGCCGCGACTGCAGGGTGCGATCCGCGCGATGCTGGCCGATGTCGTGGTGGTGTCGGATCTCGCTGCCGCACTTGACCTGGTCGCCTCACGCCCGAAGTTGCGGGCCGCCACCACCGAGGGTGATCTGGTGGGGGCGGGCTGGGTCAGCGGTGGGTCCGATCGCAAGCCCAGCACGCTCGAGATCGCCTCGGAAGTCGAGAAGGCCCGTGCGGAACTGGCCCGAGCCGAGAACCAGGTCGGCGAGTTGACGGCGGCCCTGTCCGGAGCGCTGGCCGAGCAGGCGAGCCGTCAGGATGCCGCCGAGCAGGCCCTGGCCGCGCTCAACGAGTCCGACGCGGCGATCTCGGCGATCTACGAGCAGTTGGGTCGCCTCGGTCAGGACGCCCGTGCCGCGGACGACGAGTGGCAGCGCCTCATCCAGCAACGAAACGAGTTGGAGGCCAGCCGATCCCGCACCGTCGAGGAACTCGCCAGCCTTGAGCAGCGGCTGCACAACGCACAGCAGGAGCCGACGTTCGAAGCCGAGCCGGTGAACCGTCAGGAGACGATGGCAGCCGCGGAGGCGGCGCGCAGCGCCGAGGTGGAGGCCCGGCTGTCGCTGCGGACCGCGGAGGAGCGCGCGAATGCCGTTCGCGGCAGGGCGGATTCGCTGCGCCGGGCGGCCGCGGCGGAGCGGGAAGCCAGGCTGCGCGCACAACGTGCTCGCGAATCCCGTCAGCATGCAGCGGCGGTCGCCGCTGCGGTCGCGGAGTCCGGACGCCTTGTCGCACAGCGGTTGAGCGCCGTGGTGGCGGTGGCCTCCCGCGCTCGCGACGAGGTCGCCGCCGAGCGCCAGCACCGCACCGCGGCTTTGGCCCGGGCGCGTGACGAGGTCAACGAGCTCACCGCCAGAATCAACGGCCTGACCGACGCCCTGCACAAGGACGAAGTCGCCAAAGCGCAAGCGGCGATGCGGATCGAGCAGCTCGAGGAACAGGTCCTCGAACAGTTCGGAATGGCGACCGAAGATCTCGTGGCCGAGTACGGCCCCGATGTGCCCCTCCCGCCGACGGAGCTGGAGATGGCCGAGTTCGAACAGGCGCGTGAGCGCGGCGAGCAGGTCACCGCGCCGGCGCCGATGCCGTTCGACCGGGCGACGCAGGAACGGCGCGCCAAGAAGGCCGAACGCGAGCTCAACGAGCTCGGCCGGGTCAACCCACTGGCCCTCGAGGAGTTCGCCGCGCTCGAGGAGCGCTACAACTTCTTGTCCACCCAACTGGAGGACGTCAAGGGCGCGCGCAAGGACCTGCTCGACGTGATCGACGACGTCGACGCCCGAATCCTGCAGGTGTTCACCGAGGCCTACGCCGACGTGGAGCGTGAGTTCCGTCAGGTCTTCTCCACGCTGTTCCCCGGCGGCGAGGGCAGGCTCCTGCTGACCGATCCCAACGACATGCTCACCACGGGCATCGAGGTCGAGGCGCGTCCGCCGGGAAAGAAGATCAAGCGTCTGTCGCTGCTGTCGGGCGGTGAGAAGTCGCTCACCGCGGTCGCGATGCTCGTCGCGATCTTCCGCGCCAGGCCGTCGCCGTTCTATGTGATGGACGAGGTCGAGGCCGCGCTCGACGACGTGAACCTGCGCCGGCTCATCAGCCTGTTCGAGCAGCTGCGGGAGCGCTCACAGCTGATCGTGATCACGCACCAGAAGCCGACGATGGAAGTCGCCGACGCTCTCTACGGGGTGACGATGCGCGACGACGGCATCACCGCGGTGATCAGCCAGCGGATGCGCGGCCAGGAACTGGTCGCGGCCACCAACTAGGCGAGCCCGGGGGCGCGGCGACGGCGTCGCCGAGTCACCTTGAGACAATGGCGCGGTGACAGAAACCGCCTGGATGGGCTTGTGGATCGCGATAGCGGTCATCGCCATACTGCTGGTAGCCGCGCTGATCGTCGGTCTGGTTCGCTATCGGCGCCGACGGATCAGCCTGTCGAAGAGCGATACGGCCACCGAGATCGACCGCTCCGGGGGCTATAGGGCCTCTTCGGGGATCACGTTCACGCAGTCCGCACCGTCCAGGCCCGTCGAGCGGATCGACACCAGCGGACTGCCCGCGGTCGGCGATGACGCCACGATCCCGCGGGACGCACCGAAGCGCCCGATCGCTGATGTGCAACTGCCCGAGGCGCCGGTGGAGAAGCCCGCCCCGCCCGCGCCCGTGGAGCCGGCCGAACCGCAACCAGAACCGGAACAGCGTGCGGTCGTCCTCGACGAGATCGCACCGCCGGAAGGCCGGCTGGAACGGCTGCGCGGCCGGCTTGCCAAGTCGCAGAACACGTTCGGCCGCGGCATGCTCGGTCTGCTCGGCGGCGGTGACCTCGACGAGGCGTCGTGGGAGGAGGTCGAGGACACGCTGCTGATCGCCGACCTCGGCCCGGTCGTCACCGAGTCGGTGGTGTCGTCGCTGCGCGCCAGGATGGCCAGCAGCAACGTGCGCACCGAGGCGGACGCCCGCGCGGTGCTGCGCGAAGTCCTGATCGAAGAGCTGCGTCCCGAACTGGACCGGTCGATCAGAGCGCTGCCGCACGCCGACAAGCCGTCGGTGTTGCTCGTCGTCGGGGTCAACGGCACCGGAAAGACCACAACGGTCGGCAAGTTGGCCCGCGTGCTGGTGGCCGACGGGCGGCGAGTGGTGCTCGGCGCGGCCGACACCTTCCGCGCCGCCGCGGCCGATCAGCTGCAGTCGTGGGCGTCGCGGGTCGGGGCGCATGTGGTGCGCGGTGCAGAAGGCGCCGACCCGGCGTCGGTCGCGTTCGACGCTGTCGACAAGGGCATCGAGGACGGCGCCGACGTCATCGTGATCGACACCGCCGGGCGGCTGCACACCAAGACCGGGCTGATGGACGAACTGGGCAAGGTCAAACGCGTCGTCAGTCGCCGGGCCGAGGTCGACGAGGTGCTGCTCGTGCTCGACGCGACGATCGGTCAGAACGGTCTTCCGCAAGCCAGGGTGTTCGCCGAGGTCGTCGACATCACCGGTGTCGTGCTCACGAAACTCGACGGCACCGCCAAAGGCGGAATCGTGTTTCGGGTGCAGCAGGAACTCGGTGTGCCGGTCAAGCTCGTCGGCCTCGGCGAAGGCGCTGACGATCTCGCACCGTTCGAGCCGGCGGCGTTCGTCGACGCGCTGCTCGGGTAGCGCGCCGGCCGAAACACGAGCGTAACGCTTCGGGCGAACCCGTTCACTTGCCCGAAACCGAACAGAATCACACGGGAAACGCGAGCAAAAGAGTCTTCTCGGGAGGCCGATCGGATCGGCGTACTTCCCAAGGAGGTTCACACAGTGGTTTCAGCCTTACCCCTGGCTCTACCCGATGATGCGTTCGCGCCGTTCGGCCCAGACGGGTTGAGCTCAGGCGACACCGCATGGGTCCTCACCGCCGCGGCCCTCGTCCTGTTCATGACGCCCGGTCTGGCGTTCTTCTACGGTGGGCTCTCCCGGCAGAAGTCCGTCCTCAACATGATGATGATGTCGTTCGGCACGCTCGGCGTCGTGAGCGTCATCTACGTGCTGTGGGGGTACTCGATGTCGTTCGCGTCGAGCCACACCGGCGGCAGCGACATCCTCGGCATCTTCGACGACCCGTTCGCGCTGTTCGGGCTGAGCCCCCTGCTGGAGATCAAGGAGGTCGGCGCAGACAAGCTCTACGTACTCGGCGGCTTCGGCACGGTCCCGGCCATCGTCTGGGTCGGCTTCCAGCTCACCTTCGCGGTGATCACCGTCGCGCTGATCAGTGGCGCGGTGGCCGAGCGGATGAAGTTCGGGACGTGGCTGGTGTTCGGCGGGATCTGGGTGACCCTGGTGTATTTCCCTCTGGCCCATATGGTTTGGGGCGGCGGGTTGATGTCGGCGTCGGGCACCGGCATCGCGGCCAAGCTGTTCGGCGTGAACGGCGAGAACAAGGCGAACGTCCCTCCGATCGACTTCGCCGGCGGTACCGTCGTCCACATCAACGCCGGTATGGCCGCACTGGTGCTCGCGCTGCTGCTGGGCAAGCGGACCGGATTCGGCAGGGTCCCGTACCGCCCGCACAACATTCCGTTCGTGATGCTCGGCGCCGCCATCCTGTGGTTCGGCTGGTTCGGCTTCAACGTGGGCTCCGAAGGGGCGGCCGACATGGTTGCCGGCCAGGTGTGGGTGAATACGACCGCAGCGACGGCAGCGGCGATGCTCGGCTGGTTGCTGGTGGAGCGGATCCGCGACGGGCATGCGACCAGCGTCGGCGCGGCCTCGGGAATCGTCGCGGGGCTGGTGGCGATCACCCCGGCGTGCGGGGCGCTGTCGCCGATCGGTTCGCTGGTCCTCGGCGTCATCGCCGGTGCGCTGTCTGCCCTCGCGGTGGGCCTGAAGTACAGGTTCGGCTATGACGACTCGCTCGATGTGGTCGGCGTGCACCTGGTGGCAGGGCTGTGGGGGACAGTCGGCATCGGGTTCCTGTCCACCAAGACCGGCCTGTTCTACGCCGGTGGCGCCGAGCAGTTGGTCGTGCAGTTGGTGATCGCTTCGGTGGCGGTGATCTTCACCGGCATCATGACGGTGATAATCGCTTTCGTCGTCAAGCCGTTGGGTTGGCGCGTGACCGCGGAGGACGAGGACACCGGCATCGATGAGACCGAACACGCCGAAACCGCTTACGAACTCGTCTGATCGGCAACAATTTCCTCGGAAGGGACCGACTACATGAAGCTGATTACTGCGATTGTCAAGCCGTTCACACTCGAAGACGTCAAGACCGGACTCGAGCAGACGGGCATCCTGGGGATGACCGTGAGCGAGGTTCAGGGGTACGGCCGTCAGAAGGGGCACACCGAGGTTTACCGAGGGGCGGAGTATTCCGTGGACTTCGTGCCGAAGGTGCGTGTCGAGGTTGTCGTGGAGGACTCCGCCGTCGACAAGGTGGTCGACGTCATCGTCCAGGCCGCCCGGACCGGCAAGATCGGCGACGGCAAGGTGTGGGTGAGCCCCGTCGACACGGTGGTGCGCGTGCGCACCGGCGAGCGCGGAGCCGACGCCCTCTGAGCCGGTAGCGAACTGAGATCTCGGCTCCGCACCGATCACGCCGTGAACAGATGACTGAGCAGAAGCGCGATCCCGCCTCCGGTCGCACCCGATGGGTGGCGCCGGAGACGGGCTCGCCCCGGCCCGCGACCGACCTCGCCGCGGCGAGCGCGCAGCTGCTGAGCGACGGTGCGCGCCAACTCGATTCGGCAGCGCTGCGGCGCGCGCTGGAGGATCTCTACGAGTTCTGGCTCACGACGAAGGCCGTCGAAGTCGGCATCACGCCCACCAGCGGGTTCGCCATCGTCGCGACCGGAGGTCTGGGGCGCGGCGAATTCGTGCCGTACTCCGACCTGGACCTGACCCTGCTGCACGACAACATGCCGCCCGAGGTGGTCGGGCAGGTGGCCGAGCTGTTGTGGTATCCCTTGTGGGACGCCAACATTCGTCTTGACCACAGCGTGCGGACGGTACCCGAGGCGCTGCAGGTCGCCGGCGAGGACATCTCAGCGGGGTTGGCGATGCTCGAAGCGCGCCACATCGCCGGTGACGAGGATCTGTCGACATTGCTCATCGGAGGGGCCCGACGGCAGTGGCGCACCGGCATCGCCCCGCGGTTCGAGGAACTCGTCGAACACACCAGGGCACGCTGGCAGCGCAGCGGGCAGATCGCACACCGGGCCGAGCCGGATCTCAAGTGCGGCAGGGGCGGTCTGCGCGACGTACAACTGCTCAACGCGCTGGCGATCGCGCAACTGACCGACGTCTATCCCAACCGGACGTCGGCCTCACCGTTGGGAACGCTGGGGGAGGCGCATCTGGCGTTGCTCAACGTGCGCACCGAACTGCACCGCGTCGCCGGGCGCGGCCGCGACCTGTTGCTGGCACAACACGCCGACGAGATCGGCGCGGCGCTGCACATCGGTGACCGGTTCGACTTGGCGCGCATGCTGTCCGATGCCGCGCGCACGATCAGCTTCTACGTCGACGCCGGCATCCGCACCGCGTCGAATGCACTCCCGCGGCGCGGGTTCGCCTCGTTGCGCCGGCCTGCCCGCCGCCCCCTCGACGAGGGTGTGATCGAGTTCGCGGGCGAGGTGATCCTCGCGCGCGACGCGCGTCCCGAACGCGACCCCGGCCTGATCCTGCGGGTGGCAGCCGCGTCGGCCACCACCGGCCTGCCGATGGCCGCGTCGACGCTGGCCCGACTGGTCGAGGCCGCCCCCGAACTGCGCACGCCTTGGCCGCGCCAGGCCCTCAACGACCTGCTCGTCCTGCTTGCCGCCGGCCCCCCTGCCGTCGCAACGATCGAGGCGCTCGACCGCACCGGCCTGTGGGGACGGCTGTTCCCCGAGTGGGGCGCGGTCCGCGACCTTCCGCCACGAGACATCGTCCACATCTGGACCGTCGACCGGCATCTCGTCGAAACAGTCTCCCGCGCAAGCGCTTTCACCACCCGCGTGTCACGTCCGGACCTGTTGATGCTCGGTGCGCTGTGCCATGACATCGGCAAGGGCCGCGGCGGTGACCACAGCGTGCTCGGCGCCGAACTGGCCACTCAGATCGGCACCCGGCTGGGCCTGTGGCCGTCGGACGTCGAGGTGCTGTCGAAGATCGTGCGTCACCATCTCCTGCTGCCGCACACCGCGACACGACGCGACCTGCAGGATCCCAACACTATCGCGGCGGTGGTCGACGCTCTCGACAGCGACCCGGTGCTGCTGGAACTGCTGCACGTGCTGGCGGAAGCCGATTCGCTGGCGACCGGTCCCGGCGTCTGGGGTGACTGGAAGGCGTCCCTGCTCGGAGACCTCGTCCGCCGGTGCCGGATGGTGATGGCGGGCGACGCGCTGCCCGAGCCGGATCCCATTGACCCCCGGTATCTTTCGTTGGCCGCGCAGGTCGGCGTGCACGTCGAGCTGACACCCGCGGAGAGTGCCCACATCTACAACGTCACTGTCATCGCGCCGGACCGGCGGGGTCTGTTGTCGAAGGCTGCCGGTGTGCTCGCGCTGAATTCGCTGCGGGTGCACTCGGCGTCGGTCAACGGCCACGAAGGCTCGGCGATCAACACATTCGTCGTCTCACCGCATTTCGGCTCGCCACCCGCGGCCGAGCTGTTGCGCCAGCAGTTCATCCTCGCGCTCGACGGCGAACTCGACGTGCTCGAGTCGCTGGACCGCCGCGAACGCGACGCCGCTCAACACGGCACCTCGCGTGCCGGTGAGGTGCCGGCCGCGGTGCCGATCAACCACGTCATCGCCCCGCCGCGCATCCTGTGGTCCGAGGGCGCCAAACCGGGCGAACTGGTCGTGCAGATCCGCAGCGCCGACCGCACCGGGCTGCTGGCCAGGCTCACCGCGGTGTTCGAGCGCGACGGCGTCGACATCGCCTGGGCGAAGGTGACCACGCTGGGTTCGTCGGTCGTCGACCTGTTCGGCATCAGTGCCGGCCCGCCCGCTCGTGAGGACCTCGAGCGTGACCTGTACGCCGTGCTGCCCGCCCCGCCGCCCGCCAAGGCGGTCTCGGAGGCCAGCTGAGCGCGCCGGTGCCGCCGACACGCCCGCCGGGGTGGCCACCGGCCGGCCCCCATTAGGCTGGACGCCGTGTTTGAATCCCTGTCCGACCGGTTGACCGGCGCCCTGCAGGGGCTGCGCGGCAAGGGGCGGCTGACCGACGCCGACATCGATGCAACCACCCGGGAGATCCGGCTCGCGTTGCTGGAAGCCGACGTGTCGTTGCCCGTCGTGCGCGCGTTCGTCAACCGCATCAAGGAGCGCGCCCGCGGCGCCGAGGTGTCCGGTGCGCTGAACCCGGCTCAGCAGGTCGTCAAGATCGTCAACGAGGAACTGATCGACATCCTCGGTGGGCAGACCCGCACGCTGGCGTTCGCCAAGACGCCGCCGACAGTGATCATGCTGGCCGGCCTGCAAGGCTCGGGTAAGACGACGCTCGCCGGCAAGCTCGCGAAATGGCTACGCGGACAAGGCCATACGCCCCTTCTCGTGGCCTGCGACCTGCAGCGGCCAGGTGCGGTCAACCAGTTGCAGATCGTCGGCCAGCGTGCTGACGTCGCGGTGTTCGCGCCGCATCCCGGCGTTTCGGCCGAAGGTTCGGCGGATGCGGCCCCCGGCGATCCGGTCGCTGTCGCCGCAGCCGGTCTCGCCGAGGCCAAGGCCAAGCATTTCGACGTGGTCATCGTGGACACCGCGGGCCGGCTCGGTATCGACGACGAGCTGATGGGTCAGGCCGCCGCGATCAAGCAGGCCGTCGAACCGGACGAAGTGATCTTCGTGCTGGACGCGATGATCGGCCAGGACGCCGTCACCACCGCCGAGGCGTTCCGCGAGGGCGTCGGGTTCACCGGCGTGGTGCTGACCAAGCTCGACGGTGACGCCCGCGGCGGCGCCGCGCTCTCGGTGCGCGAGATCACGGGCGTGCCGATCCTGTTCGCCTCCAGCGGAGAGAAGCTCGAGGACTTCGACGTCTTCCACCCCGACCGGATGGCCAGCCGCATCCTGGGGATGGGCGACGTGTTGTCGCTGATCGAACAGGCCGAGCAGGTCTTCGACGCACAGCAGGCCGAAGAGGCGGCCGCCAAGATCGGCAGCGGCGAGCTGACCCTCGAGGACTTCCTCGAGCAGATGCTGGCGATCCGCAAGATGGGCCCGATCGGCAACCTGCTGGGCATGCTGCCCGGCGCCGGCCAGATGAAGGATGCGCTGGCCGCCGTCGACGACAAGCAACTCGATCGTCTGCAGGCGATCATCCGCGGCATGACGCCCGAGGAACGCGCCGACCCCAAGATCATCAACGGCTCGCGGCGGCTTCGGATCGCCAACGGGTCAGGCGTGACGGTCGGCGAGGTCAACCAGCTTGTCGAGCGGTTCTTCGAAGCGCGCAAGATGATGTCGAGCATGGCCGGCCAGATGGGACTCCCGTTCGGCCGCAAGCCTTCCAATCGCAAGGGCGGGAAGAAGGGCAAGAAGGGCGCCAAGGGCAAGAAGGGCGGTCGGGGGCCGACGCCGCCGAAGGTCCGCAATCCGCTCGGCGCCGCGATGCCGGGTTTGCCCGGCGGGTTCCCGGACCTGTCGGACATGCCCAAGGGTCTCGACGAGCTCCCACCGGGGCTCGCCGACATCGACCTGTCCAAGCTGAAGTTCCCGAAGAACTGACCGGATGAGCCGTCCCCCTCTTCACGTGCGCGGCCGGGGACTGCCCGATGAGCAGCCGGTGGAGTGGTGGGTGGTCGACGGCCTGCTGAGCGCCGAACCGGTCCGCGGCGCGCAGACGGTGTTCGGGGCTGATGGGTACGGCGGCTGGATCCTTCCCGGCCTGGTCGACGCGCACTGCCACGTCGGCCTGGGTGACCACGGCCCGCTCGACAACCTCGACGACTGCATCGCCCAGGCTGAGGTGGAGCGCGACGCCGGTGCGCTGCTGCTGCGCGACGCCGGTTCGCCGATCGACACCCGAAGCCTCGCCGAGCACGACGACCTGCCCGAGATCATCCGGGCCGGTCGCCATCTCGCCCGCCCGAAGCGGTACCAGCGCGACTTCGCGATCGAGTTGGAAGACGAGTCCGCGCTACCCGCGGCGGTGGCCGAGCAGGCGCGGTTCGGTGACGGCTGGGTGAAGCTCGTCGGCGACTGGATCGACCGCGAGGTCGGCGACCTGGCGCCGCTGTGGTCCGACGACGTGCTCAAAGCCGCGATCGACGCGGCCCACGCCAACGGTGCCCGGGTGACCGCCCATGTGTTCAGCGGGGACGCCCTGCCCGGGCTGATCAAGTCGGGTATCGACTGCATCGAGCACGGCACCGGGCTCACCGACGACACCATCGACCTGATGGTCGAATACGGCACTGCGCTGGTGCCGACACTGATCAACATCGCGAACTTCCCCGGTATCGCCGACGGGGCGTCGAAGTATCCGAAGTACGCCCGGCACATGCGTGACCTGCACAAGAAGTGCTATCCGCGGATCGCCGCGGCGCGTGAGGCCGGCGTGCCGATCTACGCGGGGACCGACGCGGGCAGCATGGTCGCGCACGGCCGGATCGCCGACGAGATCGAGGCGCTCACCGGCATCGGGATGACGCCGTCCGAGGCGCTCGGTGCGGGGTCTTGGAGCGCCCGCGAGTGGCTGGGGCGCCCGGGTCTGGAGCACGGCGCGCCCGCCGACCTCGTCTGCTACGCCGACGACCCGCGGCTCGGCGCCGCGGTCCTCAACCGCCCGGACGTGGTGATCCTGCGCGGTCGCACGTTCCCGTGAGGTGCGAACCTAGGCCTGCGCGAAACCCCAGTCGAACAGGTTGATCGCCTGACCGTAGAGATCACCGTTTCCGTACAGCTCCGCGACCACCAGGCGGCGACCGCCGCGCTCTGCGGCCGCGACGAACGTCTCTCGCGCGAGGTCGGTGAAGCCGGTCTTGCCGACAAGCGTGCCCGGATACCGCTTGAGCAACTGGTTCTGATTGGCGATCGTCTTCGGACCGCTGTCGGTCGGGAACAACGACGACGGCTGGCGCACGATCGCCGCGAACGCCGGATACCGCAGCGCCTGGCGATAGATCATTGCGAGGTCGTTGGCGGTCGTGATCGACTCCATCCCGGGACCGTCCAGTCCCGACGGAGAGGATGCCCGCGTGCTGCGCGCACCCAGCGCCGCGGCTTTGGCGTTCATCTTCGCGACCGCGACGCGATAGCCGCCGAGACCGTCGGCCAACACATTGGCGGCGTCATTGCCGGAGACCAGCATCAGCCCGTCGAGCAGTTGGCGCACGGTGTAGGAGCGTCCCGCTTTCACTCCCGCGCAAGAGCATTCGACATCGGCGGCCGCCGGACTGGCGGTGATCACACCGTTCAGCGGAAGCTGGTCGAGTACGACCATGGCGAGCAGCGCCTTGATCGTGCTCGCGGGTGCGTGCGGCTCAAGAGGGTTGCGGGAAGCCAGGATTCGGCCGGAGTCCAGGTCGGCGAGCAACCACGATTGTGCCGGTCCGTCCGGCAGCGCGACGGCGCCTGAGGGCTCACCGCCCGGCTGGGCGGATGCGGGAGCAGCGACGCCGAAGGCCAGAGTCAGCGCGAAAACCAAGGCCGCCAGCATGCTTCGCATGGCCGCCGAGCGTATCGGTCGCGCCGTCCGTCGCGGTCTCGGAAGCGTTGCGATTGCGCAACTCAGGCGGCGCTCACAGCGAGCCGATACCGGCGCCCGGGCTGAGCGCGAACCCCCAGTCGAACAAGTTGGCGGCCTGGTCCCAGTAGGTCGGCTGGCCCGGCTTGTTCATGCCGTACATCAACGCGACGACCAGTCGGCGTCCGTCGCGCTGCGCGGCGCCGACGAACGTCTTCTGGGCACGGTCGGTGTAGCCGGTCTTCCCGCCGAGCGTGCCCGGGTACCGCTTGAGCAGTTCGTCCTGGTTGACGAGGACGTCGTCGCCGGTCTCGGTGGGGAACACGGCGGTCGGCTGGGCGGTGATCGAAGCGAACACGGGGTTGGCCAACGCGGCGCGGAAGATCACCGCGAGGTCGTGCGGCGACGACCACATGTCGATGCCGGGTCCGTCGAGGCCGGACGGCGTCGCCGCGTTGGTGTCGTACGCGCCGAGCGAGGCGGCCTTCGCGTTCATCTTGGTCACCGCCGCCGGTTGCCCGCCGAGCATGGTGGCCAGGGTGTTGGCCGCGTCGTTGCCCGACACCAGCAGCAGGCCCTCGAGCAGCTGGCGGGTGGTGTACGTCTTGCCGGCCGCGACGCCCGCGCAGTTGCACTCCACGTCGGTGTCCGCCGCGTTCGCGACCACGGTGGCGTCGAGCGGCAACTCGTCGAGCACCGTCAGCGCCAGCAGCACCTTGATCGTGCTGGCCGGCGCGTAATGCCCGTGCTCGTCGCGCGCGGCGAGCACCGCGCCGGTGTCCATGTCGGCGAGCACCCACGCCTGGGCGGGGCCGTCGGGGATCGGAACCGAACCCGACGGCTGGCTCACCCCGATGGGTGCGGCGGCCGCGACGGCGGTCGTCCCGACGGCCAGACTCAGCACGCTCACTAGGCAGATCAACAGCTTCCGCATGGGCACGCAGCCTAGTCGTGTTCAATCGACGCATGTTGAGCCTGGAGGAGATTTCGGACCGCCTCGAAATTCAGCAACTGCTGATCGACTACTCCACGGCGATCGACCAGAAGCGATTCGACGACCTCGACCGGGTGTTCACCGCAGACGCCTACATCGACTACCGCGTCACCGGCGGTATCGACGGGCGCTTCGCGGAGGTGAAGGCGTGGCTGAAGGAGGTGCTGCCGAACTTCCCGGCGTACTACCACATGCTCGGCAACGTCGACGTGCGCATCTCCGGCGATCACGCATCGTCGCGGGCCATCTGCTTCAACCCGATGGTGATGGGCGGCTCGAACCCCGGCGAGAGCCCGATCTACTTCGTCGGGATCTGGTACGTCGACGAGTTCGTCCGGACCGCCGACGGCTGGCGGATGAGCCGCCGCGTCGAGGAGAAGTGCTTCGACAAGCTGCTCTGAGCCGGCAGGCGGGTTCCTTAGCTGGTTGATTGCCCTCACGTGGTGCGTGCGATCAACCACTCAACGCCGCGAGCGCGAGCGGCTGGGATTTTTGCCGGTCCGGGCTGCTCTGGCACAATGGGCGACTGTCTGGCCCGCGACTACGGCTGCGGGCGGTCACACACGTAGGGCAAAACCGGATCGTGGCGCCCCGCCGCGATCGCTGAATTGCAGCGTGGCAACCACAGGAGAAACGCTCGACCATGGCTGTCAAGATCAAGCTCACCCGGCTTGGCAAAATCCGCAATCCCCAGTACCGCATCGCCGTCGCCGATGCGCGCACCCGCCGGCAGGGTCGCGCCATCGAGATCATCGGCCGGTACCACCCGAAGGAAGATCCGAGCCTCATCGAGATCGACTCGGAGCGCGCCCAGTACTGGCTCGGCGTCGGCGCCCAGCCCACCGAACCGGTGCTCGCACTGTTGAAGATCACCGGCGACTGGCAGAAGTTCAAGGGGCTGCCGGGCGCGGAGGGCACGCTGAAGGTCAAGGAGCCCAAGCCCAGCAAGCTGGAGCTGTTCAACGCGGCGCTGGCCGAGGCCGAGGGCGGCCCGAGCACCGAGGCCACCCAGCCCAAGAAGAAGAAGGCACCGGCCAAGAAGGCGTCCGAGAAGGCGTCGGCCGAGTCCGACCAGAGCGCCGTCGAAGCTGAGGCGACCGCCGACCCGTCGGGCGCCAAGGACAAGTCCGAGCCCGCCGCCGAGGGCGTGGACGCCACCGTCGACGGCGCCACTGAAAGCTGAGCGCCGACGTGAGCTCTGTCGTCGTCGACGCCGTCGAGCACCTGGTCCGCGGGATCGTCGACAACCCTGACGATGTCCGCGTCGACATGGTCACCAACCGCCGCGGCCGCACGGTCGAGGTGCACGTGCATCCCGACGACCTCGGCAAGGTGATCGGCCGGGGCGGACGCACCGCAACCGCGCTGCGCACGCTGGTCGCGGGCATCGGCGGTCGCGGTATCCGCGTCGACGTGGTGGACACCGACCAGTAACAGGCCATGGACCTCGTTGTCGGGCGAGTCGTCAAAGCGCACGGCATCGCCGGCGAGGTGGTGGTGGACGTCCGCACCGACGACCCCGACGCGCGGTTCGCCCCCGGCACGTCGTTGCGGGGTCGCCGCCCCAGAGAAGACGCCGAGCGCCGCTACGTCGTCGAGTCGGTGCGTGCGCATGGCGGACGGCTGTTGGTCCGGCTGGCGGGCGTGTCGGATCGCACTGCCGCAGATGCCTTGCGGGGCACGCTGTTTCTCGTCGACTCCGCGGGACTTCCGCCCATCGAGGATCCCGACGAGTACTACGACCACGAACTCGAGGGCCTGCAGGTGCGTACCGCTGCCGGCGCGGACGTCGGCACCGTCGCGGAAGTGCTGCACACCGCGGCCGGTGAGCTGCTCGCGGTGCGCACGGCCGGAGGCGAGGTGCTGATCCCGTTCGTCAGCGCGATCGTGACATCGGTTTCGCTGAGCGATCGGCTCGTCGAGATCGACCCGCCCGAGGGTCTGCTGGAGATCTGAACATGCGCATCGATGTGGTGACGATCTTCCCGGGTTATCTGGAGCCGCTGCGACAGTCGTTGCCGGGCAAGGCGATCGAGACAGGCATCGTGCAGCTGGCCGTACACGATCTGCGGCGCTGGACGCACGATGTGCACCGTTCGGTTGACGACGCGCCGTACGGTGGCGGCCCCGGGATGGTGATGAAGGCCCCGGTGTGGGGCGATGCGCTCGACGAGATCTGTTCGGCGGAAACACTTCTCGTGGTGCCGACGCCGGCGGGTCGAGTCTTTCGGCAGGCCGACGCACAGGCGTGGGCCGGTGAGAGCCATCTCGTGTTCGCGTGCGGCCGGTACGAGGGCATCGACCAACGGGTCGTCGAGGACGCGGCGCGCCGGATGCGCGTCGCGGAAGTCTCGATCGGTGACTACGTGCTGCCCGGGGGAGAATCAGCCGCCTTGGTGATGATCGAGGCGGTGGTACGGCTTCTGCCCGGCGTGCTCGGCAATCCCGTTTCGCATCAAGATGATTCGCACTCGCAAGGATTTCTGGAGGCGCCAAGTTACACCAGGCCGCCGAATTGGCGCGGGTTGGACGTACCGGACATCCTGCTGTCGGGCGACCACGCGAAGGTGGCGGCGTGGCGACGCGAACAAGGGCTGCAGCGCACGCGGGAACGCCGGCCGGATCTGCTCGGGCCCACCGACTAGATGTGCCCTCCGGGAAACATCGTCTTGACCGTCTGGGTGATGGTGTCGCGCGCGGCTTCCGCGTCGGCCGTCTGCAGGGAACCGACCGCTACGACATACCGGTGGTCCGCTCCGATCAGCCCAGTCGACATGTGCATCCAGTTGCCGCCGTTCCAGCAGCACATCCAGCCCTGCTTGACCGCCACCCGCTCGGCGTAGAGGGCATCCGGGATGCCGAACCGCTGCGGGTAGGTGCCGCCGGGTTGGGTGCCGTCGATCGCCATGGGAGTCGACGCCGCCAGGTTCGACACGATGAGCTTGGCCTGGTCCGGCGGCAGCCCGCCGCCGCCCGACAACAGCATCTCGTAGTACCGGACCAGGTCACCGGTGGTGCTCAGGGTGTTGTACCACCGGCCGTCGTACGGCGTGCTGGTCGCACCCAGGCCATACCGCTCGGCCACCCGCGCCACGATCTCGCTGCCGCCACTGCGGTTCCAGAAGATCTCGGCTGCGCTGTCATCTGAGGACCGCAACATCGCTTCGAACGCCCGGCGGTCCTCGGGCGTCAGGCGCGCCTGTCCCCGCGACTCCTGCAGCAGCAGGTCGTCGGCGATGAACAGCTTGACCACCGAGGCGATGGGCATCGCCTCGGTGTTTCCGTTCGAGATGAGCTGACCGGTGTCGCGGTCCAGCACGGTGATCGCGACGTCAGCGTCGGCCTCGGCGGCCTCGAGAGTCGCCTGCTGCGTGCGCGCCTGCAGTCCAGTGAAGGATGCCGCCGGTTCGTCGGGCGGCAGCTCGGGCAGCGGCGCCTTGGTGCCCTGTGGCACGACGACGGTCAGGTGCGGCGCCCGTTCGGGCGGCGTCCCGTACACCTTGGCCTCACAACCCGCGACGATCGGCACCGCGACGACTATCGCTGCGGTCGCGCTCACCAGCCTCGACGGCCGACGTCGCATGGTCCTCCTCACGGCGCATGGGGCATGAAACGAGGGTCAGCCGGGTCTCGTCCTGGAGAAGGCCCTGATCACTGCCCCTGAAGCAAGCCTAACCGCTCCGGGTGCCCGCGGCCTGATTAGGTGTGCTCAGTGTTTGGCCGGACGAGCGAAGTGGTGACGTCGGCCGATTTCTGGGATTCGGCCCGATCTGGCACAATTGAGCAGTTGTCTGTGCAGGACCCGGGAACGGCCAGTTCCGCCCGCTGCGAGATACCACCCCGATACGCCCGAACAGCTCGGCTCGGCAGTGTCATGCCACGGCGTCGACCGTGACAGCTTTGCCCGCCGGCCGCCAACCGCAAGGAAGTGTCCGATGAACACGCTGGACTTCGTCGATCAGACATCGCTGCGCGACGACATCCCGGACTTCGGTCCCGGCGACACGGTCAACGTGCACGTCAAGGTGATCGAGGGCTCCAAGGAGCGCATCCAGGTCTTCAAGGGCGTGGTGCTGCGTCGCCAGGGTGGCGGTGTCCGGGCGACCTTCACAGTGCGTAAGGAGAGCTACGGCGTCGGCGTGGAGCGCACCTTCCCGGTGCACTCGCCCAACATCGATCACATCGACGTGGTGACCCGCGGCGACGTGCGCCGCGCCAAGCTGTACTACCTGCGCGAACTGCGCGGCAAGAAGGCGAAGATCAAGGAAAAGCGCTGACGTCCCGGTCGGCTGCCGGCGTCGGGGTCTGATCCTTGCAGCGCAAGCAGCGCGGGGCGGAAAACCGCGCTGGCTACCCTGATGCGGTGACCGGTTCCCCAGAGTCCGACGAGTCATCAGCTGAGGCCACCGCCGAGGACACCGCTCCGGAAGGCGATGCGGTCGAGCCGGAGCAGCCAGCGAAGAAGGGCGGCGCGCTGCGCGAGTTCGCGGTTCTCATCGCGATCGCGTTGGTGCTGTACTACGTGATGCTGACGTTCGTCGCGCGGCCCTACCTGATCCCGTCGGAGTCGATGGAACCCACGCTGCACGGATGCACGGGCTGCACCGGTGACCGGATCATGGTGGACAAGCTCAGCTACCGGTTCTCCTCGCCCGAGCCCGGTGACGTGGTCGTCTTCAAGGGTCCGCCGAACTGGAACATCAACTACCGGTCGATCCGCTCGGACAACACCGCCGTGCGGTGGGTGCAGAACGCGCTTTCGTTCGTGGGCTTCGTCCCGCCCGACGAGAACGACCTCGTCAAGCGAGTCATCGCGGTGGGCGGGCAGACGGTCGAATGCCGCGCCGCGACCGGGCTGACCGTCGATGGCAAGCGGCTCGAGGAGCCCTACCTGGATCCCGACACGATGCGGGCGGACCCCGCGGTCTACCCGTGCCTGGGAAACGAGTTCGGTCCGGTGACGGTGCCCGAGAACCGGTTGTGGGTGATGGGCGACAACCGCACCCATTCGGCCGATTCCCGCGCGCACTGCTCGAACCTGCCGGCCGACGCCCAGAACGGCCTACTGTGCACGGGCGACCCGGTGGCGGGCACGGTCCCGGTGGACAATGTGATCGGGAAGGCGCGGTTCATCGCCTGGCCGCCGTCGCGTTGGGGCGGTGTGGGCAGCGTGGACCCGCAGACGTAAACCGTCGGGACGCAACAGGAGAGGGTGTTCTTGCCGGCGACATGGCCTCCGCGCACTGTGATCCGGAAATCCTCGGGCCTGCGCACTCTGGAATCGGCGTTGTATCGCAGCGGCCTGGGGCCGGTTGCCGGCGTCGACGAGGTGGGCCGCGGCGCCTGCGCCGGCCCGCTCGTGGTGGCCGCGTGCGTCCTGGGGCCGAACCGGTTGGAGAGCCTGGCGGCGCTCGACGACTCCAAGAGGCTCAACGAGAAGGAGCGCGAGCGGCTGTACCCGTTGATCCGGCGCTACGCGCTGGCGTATCACGTGGTGTTCATCCCGTCGGTGGAGGTGGACCGGCGCGGTGTGCACGTCGCCAACATCGAGGGCATGCGCCGCGCGGTTGCCGGCCTGTCGGTGCGGCCCGGGTATGTGCTGTCCGACGGGTTCCGGGTGCCGGGGCTGGCTGTGCCGTCGCTGCCCGTGGTGGGTGGCGACGCCGCGGCGGCGTGCATCGCGGCGGCCAGTGTGCTGGCGAAGGTGAGCCGGGACCGGTTGATGGTCAAGATGGAGGACGAGCATCCGGGGTACGGATTCGCCGAGCACAAGGGGTACAGCACCCCGGCGCACAGCGCGGCGCTCGCCGAGCGAGGGCCGTGCGCCCAGCACCGGTACTCGTTCATCAACGTGCGACGGGTCGCCACGGCCGGCGGTGTCAGGGTGATCACCGAACTCGTCGACGACTGCGCGCCGCATCAGCGTGATGAAGTGGGGTAGGAGACAATGGGGAGCAGGCAGTGACCGACATGAAGGACAGCTGAGCTGATGAGTGCCGAAGATCTCGAGAAGTACGAAACCGAGATGGAGCTCTCGCTCTACCGTGAATACAAGGACATCGTCGGGCAGTTCAGCTACGTGGTGGAAACCGAGCGGCGGTTCTACCTCGCCAACAGCGTCGAGGTGGTGCCGCGCAACTCGGAGGGCGAGGTCTACTTCGAACTGCGGCTGGCTGATGCCTGGGTCTGGGACATGTACCGGCCCGCCCGCTTCGTAAAGCAGGTGCGTGTGATCACCTTCAAGGACGTCAACATCGAAGAGGTCGAGAAGCCGGAGCTGCGGCTGCCGGAGTAGCGGCACCGCCGAGTCTTGCGGCTGCACACCGTTTTTGACGTGCGCGACAACGTCGGTGCCGCGCACGGCGTTTCCGATACTGGCCGTCTCTCTTCTCGCGTTTGCCGATGTTCTGCTTTCGCGCGCGGGATGATTCTTTGCGGCGTGCGGGATCGAGCTCTGGAGCTGTTGTCCGACAATCGTGGGGCGGCCGAGCCGAATCCTTGTTCCGCTATGCTTGCGTCTGCGTGCGTGCGTGACGTGCGCCGGACGGCCGTTCCATGGATGAGACAGAAAACGTCGTGATGTCCCGTAATTGCCTCTTGAACAGGGCGGGAGGGTGTGACATCCTTGCTCAGCAAACGAAAATTCCGGCTGTTGGCCGACTGGAGGGGGCGATGATGGTTTGGCCTGCAGCCCTCGTGCGAAGGGGCTTCTGACCCAAAGATATGTTCCGGCGAAGAGTGCTGCACCGTCCTCGGATGCACGCTGGGGGGGAAACGGGCACATCGCGCCGACCGGCGAAATGCGGGTCGGCTCCCCGACGCGGGGTTGACCGGTGAGACAGTATCTGCTGCGTCCACTGGTCGGGTTGGTGTCCGTTATCGCGGTCGTGGCGGTGTTCGCGTTGGCGGCGAACCTGTTTCGCGGCGGCTTCTCCGACGCCATTCCGGTCACCGTCCTGTCTCAGCGCGCCGGTCTGGTGATGAACCCCGACGCCAAGGTTCAGGTCCGCGGTGTACAGGTCGGCCGGGTCGCATCGATCGAGGCACTGCCCAACGGCCAGGCGGCCATCCACCTCGCGATCGACCCGTCCCGGCTCGACGCGATCCCGGCCAACGCGGGAGTGGACATCGCGTCGCCGACGGTTTTCGGGGCCAAGCAGGTGCAATTCGTCTATCCGGACGATCCGTCGCCGCAGTCGCTGCACGCCGGCCAGGTGATCGAGGCGCAACACGTCATGGTCGAGATGAACACGGTGTTCGAGCAGTTGACCTCGGTGCTGTCGGCGATCGAACCGGCGAAGCTCAACGCGACGCTGGGCGCGATCGCCGCGGCCACGTCCGGGCGCGGCGAGAAATTCGGCAAGATGCTTTCGGATCTCGATTCCTACCTCGCGAAGCTCGAGCCGAGCCTGCCGGCGCTGAGCCGCGATCTCGAACTCGCCCCGGGTGTGGCGGGCGCATATGCCGATGCGGCAACGGATTTCGTGACAGTAGCCGACAACGCGGCTCGCATCAGCGACACCGTCGTCGACCAACAGCAGAACCTCGACGCGGCGCTGGTCAGCCTGATCGGGCTGGCCGACATCGGCAACGAGGTGATCGGCCCGAATCGCCAGCCGCTGACCGAGGTCCTTCATCTGCTGGTGCCGACCACCGACCTGACCAACCAGTACAACCAAGCGCTGTGGTGCGCCCTGGCGGGCATGGTCGAGCTCTCCCATCGGCCGCCGTTCAAGGCGCCCGGCGTCGAGGTGTTGGCCGGATTCCTGTGGGCGCAGGAGCGTTACCGCTATCCGATGGATCTCCCGAAGGCCGGCGCCACAGGTGGTCCGCAGTGCACCGGGCTGCCGAAAATGCCGTTCGAAGGCGTCGCACCGTACGTGGTCGCCGACACCGGAACCAATCCGTGGCGTCGCACCTATCCGGGCATCGTCCTGAACGCCGACATCATCAAGCGGATCATGTTCCCCGACACCGAAACTGCCGGGCCGCCCCGCAACACCGCGCAGATCGGTCAACCGGGATGAGGCGCTCGTTGCGTTCCACTCTGGTGAAGTTCGGGATCTTCGCGTTGGTGATGGCGCTGCTGACCGCATCGTTGTTCTTCATCTTCGGTCAGTACCAAACCGGCAGCACCAAGGGGTATTCCGCGGTGTTCGCCGACGCGTCACGGCTCGAGGCCGGACAGTCGGTGCGCGTCGCGGGAATGCGGGTGGGAACGGTCGACAGCGTCAAACTGCAGCCCGACAAGACAGTGCTGGTGACCTTCGACGCCGATCCGAACGTGCGGATGACGACGGGCACGCGGGCCGCCGTGCGCTACCTGAACCTCGTCGGTGACCGGTACCTGGAGCTGATCGAGGGTCCGGCGGGGTCACCGATGCCACCCGACTCGCAGATCCCGCTGGAGCGCACCCAGTCGGCGCTCGACCTCGACCTGCTGCTCGGAGGCCTCAAACCCGTTATCCGCGGGCTGAATCCGCAAGATGTGAACACGCTGTCCGCCTCGCTGATCCAGATCTTCCAGGGTCAGGGCGGCACACTTCAGTCGCTGCTGACCAACACGTCGGGCTTCACGGCCGCGTTGTCCGAACACAACCAGACCATCCAGGCGCTGATCGACAACCTGCGGACCCTGCTGAAGACGCTCAATCGGGAGGGCGACAAGTTCTCGGGCACGATCGATCGTCTCGAGCGGCTCGTGACTGAGCTTGCCGCAGAACGTGACCCGATCGGCACGGCGATCGATTCGCTCGACAAGGGCACGGCGTCGATCGCCGACCTCCTCAGTGACGCCAGGGCCCCGCTGGCCGGAACGGTGGACCAACTCGCTCGCGCCGCCACGAACCTCGACTTCCAGAAGGACCGGGTCGACACCGGCCTGCAGAAAGCGCCGGAGAACTACCGCAAACTGGTCCGCACCGGGTCGTACGGAAGCTTTTTCAACTACTACATCTGCGAGCTCAAGTGGCGCGTGACTGACCTGCAGGGCCGCACGGCGGTTTTCCCGTGGATCAAACAGGAGACCGGAAGGTGCGCTGAGCCCTGATGCTGAAATACCGTGGCAACCACCTGATCCGGGCCGGTCTCATCGGCGTGGTCCTGGTCCTGCTCGTCATCGCGGTCGGCCTGGCCCCCGAGCGGTTGGCGTCGTGGGCGACGGCGGTGCGCTACCAGGCTCAGTTCGCCGATGCCGGTGGGGTGACCGCAGGCAACGACGTGACCATCTCGGGGATCAAGGTCGGCAGCGTGTCCGATGTCGCGCTGCAGGGCCGCAACGCGGTGGTGACGTTCACGATCGACGGGTCGGTACCGCTGGGCTCCGATACGACAGCACACGTCCGCACCGGAACGCTGCTGGGTGAGCGTGTGCTGACCCTGGAATCCAGGGGCGCGGGATCGCTGCACCCGATGGACGTGATTCCGTTGTCGCGCACCGCGTCCCCGTATTCTCTGACGGAGGCGGTGAGCGATCTAACGACCAACACCGCGGGCACCGACACGGCATCGTTGAACCAGTCGCTGGACACTCTGTCGGGCACCCTGGATCAGGTCGCGCCGCAACTCGGCCCGACGTTCGACGGGCTGTCCCGGCTGTCGCGGGCGATCAACGACCGTGACGGCACCCTCGGCGAGTTGCTCGCCAACGGCGCCGACGTCAGCAAGATCCTTTCCGACCGCAGCCAACAGGTGAACACGCTGATCCTCAACGCCAATGACCTCGTCGGGGTGTTGTCGGCACGGCGCTACGCCATCGTCGAGTTGCTCGCGCACACCTCGGCGATGGCCAAGCAGTTGTCCGGTCTGATCGCCGACAACGAGGAGCAGCTCGCCCCCACGCTGGAAAAGCTCAACCGGGTCACCGCGGTTTTGGAGAAGAACCGCGACAACATCGCCAAAGCGCTTCCCGGACTGGCGAAGTTCCAGACCACGCTGGGCGAGACGATCGGCAACGGACCCTATTACCAGGCCTACATACCCAACATCTTCTTCGGCGAGTTGTTGCAACCGTTCCTCGATTACGCGTTCGGCTTCCGGCGCGGCGTCAACGCGGGTCAGCCACCGGCCAACGCCGGGCCGCGCGCCGAATTACCGTTCCCGTACAACGGAATTCCGCAACCCAACGAGCAGTGGGGGGCGCCGCCGCGATGAGCAGATTCCTCAGACGCGCCCTTGTGCTCGCGTTGGTGGCCGTCCTCGCCGGCGGGATAGTCGTCGTGATCCGGCAGACGGCGTTCGGGCCCACCAGGGTCACCGCCTACTTCACCACCGCCACCGCGATCTATCCCGGCGACGAGGTGCGCATCGCGGGGGTCAAGGTCGGCACGATCGAGTCGATCAACCCGGTCGGCACCCAGGCGGAGATGAAACTGTCGGTCCGCCATGGCATCCGGCTTCCCGCCGATGCCAAGGCGGTGATCGTCGCCCAGAACCTCGTCTCGGCTCGGTACGTCCAACTCACCCCCGCATACGAGTCGGGACCCGCGATGGCCGACGGGGCGGTGATCCCGGTCGAGCGCACTGCCGTGCCGGTCGAGTGGAACGAGGTCAAAGAGCAACTGATGCGGTTGGCCACAGATCTCGGCCCCACAGGAGGATCTTCGACCGGTTCGGTGGGCCGGTTCATCGACAGTGCCGCCACGGCGCTGAACGGCAACGGAGACAAGCTGCGTCAGACGCTGGCGCAGCTGTCGGGCGTCGGCCGAATTCTGGCCGACGGTAGCGGCAACATCGTGGATACGATCGCCCGCCTGCAGACGTTCGTCACAGCGCTGCGGGACAGCAATGAGCAGATCGTGCAGTTCCAGGACAGGTTCGCAACGCTGACAAGCGTTGTCGACGACAGCCGATCGGATCTCGACGGCGCGCTGAGGAACCTGTCCGACGTGGTAGGCGACGCCACCCGGTTCATCCGGGGTTCGCGCGACCAGACCGCCGAGCAGATCCAACGGCTCGCCAACGTCACGCAGAACCTCGCCGACAATCGCATGGCGCTGGAGAACGTCCTGCACATCGCGCCGCACTCGATCGCCAACGTGGTGAACATGTTCGATCCGCGAACGGGTGCCGCCAGCGGCGTGTTCGTCCTGAACAACCTGTCGAATCCGGTGTGGTTCTTCTGCGGGATGATCGGAGCGCTCGGAAACGTCACCGCACCGACGACGGCGAAGTTGTGCTCGCAGTATCTCGGGCCGGGCTTGAGAACCGTCAACTTCAACAACCTGCCGTTCCCCTTCAGCCTGTTCCTGTCCTCGAACCCGCCGCCCTACATGCTGCGCTACACCGAGCCGAGTCTGATGCCCGGCGCGGGCGGCGCAGAGGCGGCTCAGCCGGAGGCGCCGCCCGCGGTCTCGGCTTACACAGGAGCCGGTGACGTGGCGCCGCCACCCGGCTACGCGCCGCCGCCTGGATCTCCGCCGGCCGGCACGCCTGCGCCGCCGCCCGGATCTGCGCCTGCGCAGCCCGGTCCGCCGACCCTGCGGGACATGCTGCTGCCCGCCGAGCGGCCGGGCGCGCCCGCTACACCGGCCGCAGTGGCGCCGGTCCCGAACGAGGGAACGCCACCGTGACCGCGCGCGGGCTGCTCGCGACCGGGCTCAGCATCGTGCTGGTGATCACCGGGTGCTCGTTTCAGGGCGTGAACTCGCTCCCGCTCCCTGGCGCGGTGGGTCGGGGACCCGGTGCGACCGTATACCACGCCGAACTGGCGAATATCGGTACGCTGGAATCGAATTCGCCGGTGATGATCGACGACGTCGTGGTCGGCAGTGTCGGCAAGATGACCTTGCACGGCTGGCACATCGACCTCGAGCTGTCGGTGCAGCCGGACGTGGCCGTGCCCGCGAACGCGGTCGCCACGGTCGGGCAGACCAGCCTGTTGGGTTCCATGCATGTGGCGCTCGACCCGCCGCCGGGCGTGGCGCCGGCCGGGCGGCTGGCACCCGGGGCGACGATCGCGCTCGACCAGACGTCGACCTATCCATCCACCGAGAAGACGCTGTCGTCCGTCGCGGCAGTCGTCAATGGTGGCGGCCTGGGTCAGATCGGCGACATCATCGCCAACTTCGACACTGCGCTGTCGGGCCGCCAGAGCGCCGTGCGCGACCTCATCACCCGCCTGGACACCTTCGTCGGAACTCTTTACCAGCAGCGCGACAACATCATTGCGACGATCGACGAGCTCAACCGGTTCGCTCAGCGGCTGGGAGACCAGCAGGAGGTTCTGACGCGGGCGTTGAGGAAAGTCCCGCCGGCGCTCGACGTACTGCTGCAGGAGCGGCCCAGGTTCACCACCGCGCTGGAGCGCTTGGGCCAGTTCAGCGACACGGTCTCCGGCTTGATCAACGACACGCAGGCCGACCTGGTGAAGAACCTGCAGAACCTCGAGCCGACGCTGCGGGCACTCGCCGATGTGGGGCCCGAGATCGACACCGCGCTGGCCTGGCTACCGACGTTCCCGTTGACGCAGAACATCATCGACCGTGGCGTCCGCGGAGATTACGTGAACCTCTTCGTGACCGTCGATTGGACCAATGCCCGGATCAAGCGAGGGCTGCTGCTGGGGACCAAGCTCGGGCAGGACCGGGCCTCCCTGGTCCCCGCTCCCGGCGATCCGGGCTATGACGCGTACTACACGAAGTTCCCGATGGGCGTCGGCACTTCGCCGCCGTTCGGGCCGATTCCGAACGCGGCGCCCGCCCCCTGGGAACCGGGAGGTGGCGGCTGATGTTGCCACGGATGGTCCGAATCCAACTGGTGCTCTTCACGATCGCATCGATCATCGGTGTGGTGGCGATGGTGTTCGCCTACATGCAGGTCCCCACTCTGCTCGGCATCGGGAAGATCACCGTCACTTTGCAGCTGCCCGCCTCGGGCGGGTTGTACCGCTTCGCCAACGTCACCTACCGCGGCGTGCAGGTCGGCAAGGTGACCGAGATGGATGTGTCCCGCACGTCCGCCACCGCGACATTGCGGCTCGGCACTTCGCCCAAGATTCCCGCGGATCTGAAAGCCGAGGTGCGCAGCGTCTCGGCGGTCGGCGAACAGTACGTCGAACTGCTGCCCCGGACTGACTCACCGCCGTACCTGCAGGACGGTTCGGTGATCGCGATGGCCGACACCAGCATTCCCCAGCCGGTCAGCCCGATGCTGGATCGTGCGAATGCCTTGATCGCGAGTATTCCCAAGGGGCAGCTGAACACGTTGATCGACGAATCCTTCGACGCGTTCGGCGGCGCCGGCTATGACATGGGGTCGCTGATCGATTCGTCGGCGAAGTTCTCGGCGGCCCTGAACGGCGATGCCGACCGCTCGCCGCGGCTGATCGAAGACGCTGTGCCCCTTCTCGATTCACAAGCCCGGACAACCGACGCGCTGCGCCTGTGGACGCACAGCCTTGCGGGGGTGACCCATCACGTCGTGGTCAACGACGAGCAGGTGCGAACGCTGCTGACCGAGGGGCCGCCCGCGGCGAATGAGGCGGCCCGACTGCTCGAGCAGATAAGGCCGACCCTGCCGGTGCTGCTCGCCAATCTGACGACCTTCGGTCAGGTTGCGGTGACCTATCGACCCTCGCTCGAACAGGTGCTCGTGTTGCTGCCGCCGTTTGTGGCGAACGCGCAATCCTCGGCTCCCCAGAACAATCCGACCGGTATTGCGCTCGGCGACTTCCGGATCCAGATCACGGACCCGAACCCGTGCACCGTCGGATTCCTGCCCCCGTCGGAGTGGCGCAGTCCTGCCGACCTGACCACTGTCGACACACCGGACGGCATCTACTGCAAGCTGCCGCAGGACTCGCCGATCCTGGTACGCGGTGCGCGCAATGCGCCCTGCATGGGTGTGCCCGGCAAACGAGCGCCCACCGTCGAGCAGTGTTACAGCGACAAGCCTTTCGAGCCGCTCGCGATGCGCCAGCACACGCTCGGTCCCTATCCGATCGATCCCAACCTCATCGCGCAAGGAGTGCTGCCCGACGACAGGGTGAGGGCGGACGAGAACTTGTTCGCGCCGGTCGAGGGCACTGCGCTTCCGCCGGGCGCCGTCCCGCGGGGACCGATGCCGTCTGCGGTGACTGCACCGCTGCCCGGGGCCGTGATGCCGAAGTTGCCGCCGGCAGCGATTCCGCCACTGTCGTCAGAGGCGGCGATCCAGCCGGGGCCGCCGGGCGGCGGCCCTTCCGTGGCGATCGCCCACTATGACCCCCAGACCGGGCAGTATTCGACGCCGGACGGGACCGTGGGCCGCCAGACCGACCTCGTCGAAGGGCCGAAGTCGTGGAAGGACATGATCTACGAGGCGGGGCCGCGATGAATCGGGTGACGGTGATTGCGGCAGCTGTCATCGCGTTCGTGTGCGTCGCGCCTCCAGCCCACGCGCAGCACGATGACGTGGCGGTCAACGGCGTGTTCACTGCGTTCTCCGACGGGCGCTGGGCGAAGACGAACGACTCGCGTCACGATGAGCTGAGCGTCACGCAGACGTGGACGATCACCTCGACGTGCACCACGTACCAGGATTGCACCGGCAAGGTGGTCAGCGATCAGGGGTGGAGTTCTGACCTGGTTTACATGAGCGGCCGCTGGAAGGTCAGTCGGACCGTGGAGAACTGGGAGCCCTGCATCGACGGCACGGCCGCTCCGGGTAAGCAGTCGTTCACGTTCTGGCTCGGTTATCCGCAGGACCGCAATCGGTACGAGGGCTGGGACAGAACCGAAGGACCCAGCGGCGCCTGCGGTTTCAATAAGGTCCTCGACATCGAGATGCCGTTCACGCTCACCCGCGTGGATTGAGTGCGTACCGCGGGACGGTCGACGGACCGTCCGGCTTCAGTCATAGGTCCGGCGCTTCGGGGGATTGTGCCACGATGTCGAGTGAGAATAGCATTCACTATTACCGAGAGCCAGAACAAAAATTAGGTTAGAGTCGTTCGGCGTGAGCCCTTCGGCCTTGGCGTGGAGCTGATGTTCACCCTTCGATTCGACATGCGCGCGCCGATAGCCGGTGCGCCTACGACTGAGTTGTACGGGGCCGCGATCAGCATGTGCGAGTGGGCGGAGACGCGTGGCGCGGTCGTCGCTGTGCTCTCCGAACACCACGGCGCGCAAGACGGCCACCTGCCGGCCCCGCTCATCCTCGCCTCGGCGATCGCTGCGCGCACGGACCGACTGGCGATCCTGCTGGCCGCTGTCCCGATCACCTTCTGCGACCCCGTCAGGCTCGCCGAAGAAATGGCCGTCCTCGACATCATCAGCAACGGCCGCGTGTCGTACGCCTTCGGAATCGGGCATCGCGCCGAGGAGTACGAGCACTTCGGTGTGGACATGCGACGACGTGGCGCACTCGCCGATGACTCGCTGGCGCTGCTCCGGCGGCTGCTGAGCGGAACGCCGATCGACGTCGACGGCCGGCGCGTCCACGTGACCCCGCCGCCCGCGACCCCGGCAGGACCGGCCATGCTGATCGCGGGCGGCAGTAGAGCCGCCGCGCGGCGTGCCGCCCGCCACGGGCTCGGATTCATCTCCCAGGTCGCATCCGAGGAGTTGCGGCAGTACTACGAAAACCAGTGCCGTGACAACGGATTCGAGCCCGGCCTGATGCAGTTTCCTGATGAGGACGCGCCGACGGCAGTCTTCGTCACCGACGATGTGGATGCCGCGTGGCGGGAATTGGGACCGCATCTGCTGCACGACGCGGTGACGGCCGCGTCCTACCGGCACGGCGACGAATCCGTAGCCAGCATCTCGAGAGCCGCCAGTGTTACCGAGTTACGCGTGGCCGACGGCCCCTACCGGGTCTTCACCGTCGAGCAGGCCGTCGCGTACATCCGAACCGGCCGACCGCTGCCGCTGCTTCCGCTCTGCGGCGGACTGCCGCCGGACGTCGCGTGGCCCTATCTCGAGCGAGCAGCGATGGCGTCCGGGCATGCCTGAGGATCGGGAGGATTCGTGACATCACCGCTGAGAACGGTGGTCTGGTCGACGGGTGGGGTCGGATCGATCGCCATCGACGCGATCCGGGGCAGGCCCGATCTCGAACTGGTCGGGGTGTGGGTGCATTCCGAGGACAAGGTCGGCAAGGACGCCGGGGAGCTGGCCGGCGGAGAGCCGATCGGAGTGGCGGCGACCAATGATGCCGACGCCCTCATCGCACTGCAGCCGGACTGCGTCGTATACGCCGCGAGCGGACCGGAACGCGACGCCGGGGCGGTTCCCGACTACCTGAGGCTGCTCGCGGCAGGCGTCAACGTGGTATCGACATCATCGACCAGCCTGATCTATCCGCCTGCCTACTACTCACCCGAGTGGCGCGAGCAGATGGAGGAAGCCGCGAAGGCGGGGAGCGCGTCGTTCTACGCATCCGGCATCTTTCCCGGCTTCGGCTCCGATCAGCTGGCCTTGCTGCTCGCGACACAATCGAAGCAAATCCGTTGTCTGACAGTCACGGAGGTGGCGCTCAACGACCACTACCCGGTGGCCGACGTGATGATGAACGGCATGGGCTTCGGCCATCCACTGGAATTCGAGCCGCTGCTGAAGACGCCGGGATTCATCGAAATGGCATGGCGTGCACCGATCTACCTGATCGCCGCAGCGCTCGGCGTCGAGGTCGACGAAGTTCGCGGCACCCTCGACCGTCGCCTGACGGACCGGGAGATTCAGGTGGCGTTCGGCACAATCGGCGCAGGCACCTGCGGCGCTGTCCGCACTCGCGCCGCGGGCGTGGTCAACGGCCGAGAAGCCATCGTCGTCGAGCACATAATCCGGATGGCGCGCGATGTGGCGCCGGACTGGCCGGCATCGGAGTTCGACGCCACGTACCGGGTCGACATCGACGGTGATCCGGACATCCACTGTGCGATGAACCTCGGGGCGGCCGAGGGCCACGCAGCGGGACATGCGGCGATGAGCGCAACCGCCATGCGGGTGGTCAACGCGATCCCCTACGTGGTGGCGGCTCCCGCCGGCCTACTGAGCTCACTCGATCTGCCGAACACGCTGCCCCGCCATGTTTTCGGACCGACGACCCGACCACAGGAGCAACGATGACCGAAGCCGGAACCGTCGACCTCTACTACGACCCATTCGACTTCGACATCGACGACGACCCGTATCCGATCTGGCGCCGGATGCGCGAAGAGGCTCCCCTGTACCACAACGAGAAATACAACTTCTATGCGCTGAGCCGCTACGACGACGTGGCGCGCGAACTGCACAACTGGGACACCTACCGGTCGGGCAAGGGCACGACGATGGACGTCATCATGAGCGGTGTCGACGTACCGCCGGGGGTGATCCTGTTCGAAGACCCCCCGCTGCACGATCTCCATCGCCGGGTGCTGTCCAAGGTGTTCACCCCGCGCCGGATGGAGGCCATCGAGCCGTTGACGCGTCGATTCTGTGTGCGTGCCCTCGATTCTCTCGCCGGCGCTTCCCGGTTCGACGTCATCGCCGACTTCGGCGCACTGATCCCGATGCGGACCATCGGCTACCTGCTGGGCATCCCCGAAGAGGGCCAACAGCAGATCCGCGACAACACCGATGCGGCGATCGGCCTGAAAGACGGGAGCTTTCGCTCCGTGTCGGCGGCAACGTTCGAGAACGCCTACCAGCTGTTCGCCGACTACATCGAATGGCGGGCCGACCATCCGTCCGACGACCTGATGACACAGTTGCTCAACGCCGAGGTCGAAGAGGACGGCGAGCTTCGGCCGTTGACCCGGATCGAGGTGCTGACCTACACAAGCATGATCGCCGGGGCCGGAAACGAGACGACGACCCGACTGATCGGCTTCATCGCACAACTGCTCGCTGAGCACCCCGATCAGCGGCGCGAACTCGTCGGCGACTTCTCGCTGATCCCGCGGGCGATCGAGGAGGTGCTGCGCTACCACGCACCCTCGCCGGTGCAGGCCCGCTACGTCGCCCGCGACACCGAATGTCACGGGCAGGCGATCGCGGAAGGTTCGGTGATGTTGTTGCTCAACGGTTCTGCGAATCGCGATGAGCGGCACTTCCCGAACGGCGAGAGTTTCGACATCCATCGCACTGGACCACACCTGTCGTTCGGGCAGGGGCTGCACTTCTGCCTCGGTTCGTCGCTGGCACGGATGCAGGCAAGGGTCGCCCTCGAGGAGATGCTTCGCCGCTGGCCGGAGTGGGACGTCGACTACGCCGAGGCCGCCATGGCGCACACGTCGAGCGTGCGGGGATGGGGCAAACTGCCCGTCACCGTGGGCTGACGTACGTCAGGCCGAGCGCGTCGTGACCCCGCGCAACAACGTGTCCCGGACGTGGATCTGCGAAGCGCGGGTGCCCAGATCGCGCAGAATGTTCTCGGGAACCCACCCGACGCCGATCACCGCGCGGGCGAGCATTTCGTTCGACGGGCTGTCGATCTCGATGTCGCCCGAGCGAATGCCTTCGGCCAGAAGCGATTTCATCTGCTTCACGCGGGTGGCGAACAGCCAGCCGGGATTAGGGGTGTCCGGGGGAGACTGCCGCATCCACGCCAGCTGGATACGGAACTCGTCACCG
Organism: Mycobacterium sp. E740; assembly: GCF_001672895.1. Lineage (GTDB taxonomy): Bacteria > Actinomycetota > Actinomycetes > Mycobacteriales > Mycobacteriaceae > Mycobacterium. Next base: position 11,212 of record NZ_LZKP01000102.1, on the reverse strand, counting down.
AAGCGGTCCAAGACGTTGGTGTTGACCCAGGACAGCGCGTCGATCTTCTCGATCGGCGAGGAGTCGGAACGCAGCACACTGGTCCACCCCTGGGCCACCCTCTCACCGAAGGACCGCATGATCGAGGCCAACAGCTGATCCTTTGACCCGATCAGCCGGTACACCGTTCCGGTGCCCATGCCCGCGGCCGAGGCGATGTCCCTGATCGTGGTGACCTCGTAACCCTTGCGCCCGAACTCTGCGCGCGCCACCGCCCTGATGTGCGCGCCCTTGTCGTCGGGGTCTTCGATCGAGTCCCATGACCGCACCACTTCGTCGGCCGCGACGAACGCGGGGGAGGCGTCCAACCGGTCGTCGGGCAGCGGGGATACGGCCAACCCCTCCAGCAGGATTCGGCACAGTAGCGTCGCGACCTTGTCGGCGCCCGCGTTGTGCCGTATCACGTCGAGGCCGACCTGCAGCATCGTTTGGACGATGCGGTCGGCGAGCACCTGCAGATCGACCTCGGGCCGGACGTACCCGCTCCACCGCGCGGCCCGCAGAGTCTGCACCATCGCCTGCAGTATCGCCGTTGGGCGCTGCTGAGCCAGGGCAGTGAGTTCGGGGTTGGACGACGGGCCCTCGTAGAAGGTCATCTGCAACGCCGCACGATGGGTCACCGCGCATTGAGCGATCGCCGATCCGAGGTCGACCAGGCGCTCGAATGCCGACAGCGAGGTCGGGTCGTCCAGGCGGCTCTGCGCTTGCTCGGCGATCCGGTCCAGATCGGCGTGGTAGCGGCGAAGCAGTTCGACGAGAATCGCTTCTTTGGAGTCGAAGTGGTGATAGAGGCTGCCGGGGAGAATGCCGGCCGCGTCAGCGATCTCCTGCAACGAGGTGCGCAGGCCGGAGGTGGCGATCAGCGACGCCGCTGTCTGCAGGATTTCGGTGCGCCGGGTGCCGTCGTCGTACGAGTGGCCGGCGTTCTCGGCGAGGGCACCTTGTGAAGTCAGGCGAGGACGCCCCACGACACCTCCAACTGCGCTCCCGTCGGTCTGACTCTGCTGAACAGATATTTGGTAGACGCTACCAGAAGGGTGTACGCGCGAAGGAGTGCGAAGAGTGGCTTTCAGCCAGTGACACCCAACCGCTCGGTCACCGCGAACACCTCGTCATAGATCGAGGCCGAGACCGTGAACGGCTCGGTTGCACTCACCTCGCCTCACCGCCTTCGGGGCTGTCCACCGAATGATGTGACGCCACCGCCGAGCCGCCCGATGCGCTGATCTGCGCGACGACCTGATCCGCGATCGAGACGTCCGAGCCCTCACCGCCCATGGAGCCGCCGAGATCGTTGACGACCACCGACGCACCGCGCCTTGCCAATTCGAGGGCATACAGCCGGCCGAGACCACGGCCTGCCCCGGTGACCACGACAGCCTGCCCGGTGAAGTCGATCAAGGTCCCTCCGGTTGTTGACGGGCGGTGGCGCGCACTTTACGTTGGAACAGATATTTGGTCAATCATGCGGGGTGGTGAGGCACAGCGTGACGAGCGGGAACGGCGAAGCCCCGCATCGGCTCAGCCTGCTGGCGTCCGCACTGGCCGGTCGGGCGGTCGCCGTGGTCGACGGCGAGCACGGCGAACCGGCGTGGACCGACAGCCTGACGATCTTCATCGACCGCGGTGCGAGCGCACCCGATCAGCTGGCCTCGGTCGTGGTGCAGGCGTCGCTGCTCGCGAGCGACAGCCTCATCCCGGACGTGGTGCGCAAGCTCATCCGGCGACCGGCGTTGGCCAGACGATACTTGGCGATCGAAGGCCAGCGGGCGTTGGCGTCGAACGAAGACCTGCTGCCGTTGCGGGTGCGATCGCTGATCGATCTCAAAGTCGTGATGTGGTCGAAGTCGCCGACCGAGTCGCTGACTGTCGCATCTGGACGCCCTGGGATCGCCGATCCACCGCCGAGTTTCGGGGTCATCAAGCCCCGCCGGCTGCTTGCGGCCCGTGACGCCGTGGAATGCGCCGACACGCGCAGCGGGCACGTGCCGCGCGGAGGCGCCCGAAAGGAATTGGCCGAACTCGACGAAGAGGATGGCGACGGCGAGGATGTGATGGATCCGTTCTCCAGCCCGGTCGGAGGTGGGGGAGCGGCGGGAAAGCTCTTGCAGCGCATGATGAGTCGGGTCCGTCAACTCAGTGGCGGCGGCACCCCCGGCGCGGATACTCCGACACACAGAACCGCCAAGGGCATTCGTGGCTCGGCCGCTGTGTCGTCGGTGACGTCGGTGTCCTCCGACTCGGCCGACGTCGGTGACGATGCGAGCAGCGGGTGGAAGTATCCCGAATGGGACGCGCGCCGCAGGCGCTACCGCCCCGATTGGTGCACGGTGCACGAGATCGACGTCCCGGTCGACGGGGACAACCGTCTGCCGCGTCCGGACGTGCATTCGCTGCGACGACCGCTGACGCGGTTGGGGATTGGGCTGGACCGCTGCCACCGGCAGGCGCAAGGAGACGACATCGACGTCGACGCCGCGGTCGAGGCCCGCGTCGAGCTGCTGGCCGGCTCGGCACCGGACGAGGCCGTCTACGTCGACAGCTTGCGCCGACGCCGCGACCTGGCGGTGATGGTGCTGCTCGACGTGTCGGGTTCGGCCGCCGAGGCGGGCACGTTCGGCGAGATCGTCCACGAACAGCAGCGCGCGGCCGCTGCCGCGCTCACCACCGCGCTGCACGAACTCGGTGACCGGGTCGCGCTGTACGCGTTTCAGTCCCAGGGGCGTTCGTCTGTGAACCTGATGCCGGTCAAACGGTTCGGTGAGGCCATGGACGCGCCGGTGATGAAGCGGCTGGCGGGTCTGCGCCCGGGTGCGTACTCCCGGCTGGGTGCCGCGATTCGTCACGGCACCTCCGTGATCGCCGAGCAAGCCGGTACCAAGCGCCGGCTTCTGGTCGTGCTGTCCGACGGACTCGCCTACGACCACGGATATGAACGGGTTCACGGCGCCGCCGACGCGCGCCGCGCGCTTGCCGAAGCACGACGGCAGGGCATCGGCTGCCTGTGTCTGACCATCGGCGCCGCGACCGACACGGGCGAGTTGCAGAAGGTGTTCGGCAGCGCCGCGCACGCATCGATCCCGAAACCGCGCCAGCTCGCCGATGTCATCGGGCCGCTGTTCCGCGCCGCACTGCACACCGCCGATCTTCGTCGCCGGGTGTCGTGATGAACTACGAGTCCTTGAACCAAACTTCTGCTCCGCGCTACCCTGCTGCCGAAGCGTTTCGCGACGAAGGGAAACGATGCCCGTGAATCCGTCAGTGGATCCGACGAGGCCGTACTACGTACCCGTTGCCAATGAGGAACAGGTGTTTCGGGCCGCATATCGGCAGGGGCTGTCCATAGTCCTCAAGGGTCCGACCGGGTGCGGCAAGACGCGGTTCGTCGAAGCGATGGCCCACGATCTCGATCGACCGCTCGTGACGGTCGCCTGCCACGACGACCTGACCACCGCCGACCTCGTCGGCCGGTTCCTGTTGCGCGGCGGCGAGACGGTGTGGGTCGACGGCCCGCTGACCCGCGCGGTGCGCGAGGGCGCCATCTGTTATCTCGACGAGGTGGTGGAGGCCCGGCAGGACACGACCGTGGTGTTGCACCCGCTGGCCGATCACCGCCGCCAATTGCCGATAGAGCGGCTGGGCGTCACATTGACCGCCGCGCCGGGATTCTGTCTGGTCGTGTCCTACAACCCTGGCTACCAGAGCGTGCTCAAAGACCTCAAAGACTCGACCCGCCAGCGCATGGTCGCCATCGAGTTCGGTTTCCCCGCACCGGATGTGGAGGAGAAGATCCTGGTGACGGAAGCCGGGATAGACCACGACCGGGCGGCCGAGCTGGTGCGGCTCGGGCAGGCCATCCGCCGGCTGGAGACGGGTGGTTTGCGGGAAGTCGCTTCCACCCGGGTGCTGATCGCCGCGGGCCGACTCATCGCCGAAGGGTTGAGCGCGGGCGATGCCGCACGCGCCGCGATCGCTGGACCACTCACCGACGACTCGACCGTGGCACGCGGCCTGCTCGAGATGATCGACGTGTACCTGGGCGAGGCAACCGTCGCGCGGTGATTGACGCTGACTCGCGGTCTCGCTACTGTCAGAACAAATTTTAGGTTTGGCGCCGGCTGAACACGGCCCTGCACGCCAACGGAGGTGGGATGTCTTACGAGAGCAGTGCAGAGCCGATCAAGTTCGGTTACCTGATGGACTTCAAGCTCCCCGATCTCTATCCGCAGGAGATGAGGGAAGACCTGTCCAACCCGTTCGAGCTCATCTTCGCCGATGCCGTCGAAGACGGCGTGATCGATCGCCGGATCGAGATCATCTACAAAGAGGTGGAGGGCCTGCCGAAGGGGTCGGTCAAGGCGGTGATCGACGCGTACGGCGAGCTGGTCGACGAAGGATGCCTCGCAGTGTTCGGCCCGCATATCACCGACAACTGCGTGCCGACCCGCGAGGCGATCGAAGAGCGGTTCAAGGTCCCCGCGCTGAGCGTGACGGGCAGCGACGCGTGGCTCGGAGAATGGACGTTCTCCTTCCCGCAGGGTTCGCTGACAGACGAGCCGATTTTCTGGGCGGACCTCCTGGTCAAGGGCGGCCACACCGAGGTCGGCGTACTGATGGAGCAGTCGCTGGTCGGCGAGACGTATGTGAAGAACTTCCGCAGCGCGTGCCGTCGCAGGGGAATTCGCATCGTCGCCGAAGCGGCGATCGCGCAGACCGCACAGGACGTGTCCGAGGCCGTCCGCTCACTGTATGAGGCCAAGGCCCAGGCAATCGTGCACGCCGGCTTCGGATTCGGGATCGTGTTCGTCAACCCGGCGCTGGAAGCACTCGACTGGGATCCGCCGCGGTTCACGTGCACGGCCTTTCAGAACGCGTGGATCAACCCGATCATGTGGAACGCGTTCGTGGGATGGACCGGTGTCGACCAGTACGACGAGGGCAATCCGGTCGGTCAGCGCTTCCTCGACAGGTACCAGGAGAGGTTCGGGCGTCGTCCCGAATACTGCGTGCCCGTGGTGAACTGCGATGTCGCCTCGGCGTTGTTGCGCGCGTGTGCGGATGCTCATCCGCTGAGCCCGCGAGGCGTCAAGGAAGCGCTCGAACGCGTCAAGATGATGCCCGCCGCCGCCGGCGCACCGGGCACCCGGGTGTCGTTCGGCAACTGGACGCGCCGCGCCTGGATGGGGGCCGGCTACCTCGTCGCCCGCAGGCTCGACACCGACGGTGTCAACTCGCGTCTCGTCGACCGGTTCGGGCAGGAGTAACCGATATGGCCGTTCAGACAACGCCTTCCGCCGACAGCCCGGCACCCGAATCCAAGGGCGGTTCCTGGAAGGCGGCAGTGTGGATCACCGTCGCGCTGGTGCTGCTCGCGCTCATCGCGGTCAACGCCCGCCAAGGTGCGGTGTCGCCCCGCATCCGGAACCCCGACGTGGAGGGCGCGCCGCGTCCGGTCGAGCCGCTGTTCGGTTACGCGCACTGGCTGGAGCTCTTCCAGATCTTCACGATCATCTCGATGTCGATGGTGGTGATCGTCTACGTCATCGCGTGGCGCAGGCTCGGCGCTCACCCGGTGCTGCTGATGGGAATCGTCACGACGCTGATCGTCTGGCAGGACCCGATCATGAACTGGTCGCCGTTCGCGGTTTACAACCCCAAACTGTGGCATTGGCCAGAGGACTGGCCGCTGGTGTCGCTTTCGCCGACCGTCGAGCCGTTCCTGGTCATCGGCTACATCATGTTCTACCTCGGCCCCTACTTTCCTGCCATCGCGATCCTGCGGCGGTTGCAGGCCAAGCGACCGCCCGATTCGTTCGTGTGGCGTCATCCGCTGATCAGTCTCGGGTTGATCATCCTGCCCCTCGGCGTCCTCATCGACGCGATGCTCGAGATCACGCTGGTGCGCACCGGCTTCTACATCTACTCCCAGGTCGTGCCTTTCGGGTCGGTATTCACCGGGGAGACATACCAATTCCCGTTCATTTGGGAAACCGTGATGGTGACGTTCGTGATGGTTCCGGCGGGCGTGCTGCTCTACCGCGACGACACGGGCCGAACGGTCGCCGAGAAGCTGGCGCAGCGGGCGAGGATCTTCGCCAGCCGTCCGGCTCTGGGCATGTTCATCGTGATGTTCGTGATCATCAACCTCGCCTACTTCGCGTACGGCACCGGTTTCGCGATCCTCAAATGGACTCGGATCTCCACGTCGGTGGCCTGCCCGTGGCCCTATCCGGAAGCCAAAGTGTATGACCCGCAGGGGTTCTACGAGGAGAACGGCCACCCGGGGCCATATTCCGTCGGTATCTGGTCGGAGTGGATGAGCATGCAGCCCGACGGTAGACCAGGTGTCGAGCTGGGCGCGAAGAGCGACCGGTGTGCGCCGGAAACCGGTAATGGCTGAACCGCGCAGCGTCGTGATCACCGGCGCATCGCGGGGCCTCGGCCTGGCCTCGGCAACGCACCTGTATCGGCAGGGGTGGCAGGTCGTCGCGGCGATGCGCTCGGTGGACACCGGAATGAAGGCACTACGCGCGACGACCGGTGCGGGCGAAGACGATCCACGACTGATTCCGGTGCCGCTGGACCTCACCGTTCCTGAGTCGGTGAGCGCAGCGGCGAAGGCCATCGGAGAGGCCGTCGCGTCGCCGTACGCGTTGGTGCACAACGCGGGTATCTCGGCCGCGGGAATGGTCGAGGAGACACCGACCGACCTCTGGGAGCGAATGTTCGCGACGAACATCTTCGGGCCGGTGCAGCTGACCAAGGAGCTGCTGCCGTCGATGCGGACGGCCGGGCGGGGACGCATCGTACTGGTGTCGAGTCAGGGCGGCGTCCGCGGAATGCCCGCCACGGCACCGTATTCCGCCGTCAAGGGCGCGCTCGAGCGGTGGGGTGAGTCGATGGCCGGAGAAGTGGCGCCATTCGGCATCGGCGTGACGGTCATCGTCACGGGCACCTACGACACCGAGATCATCACCGACGCGGGCACCACCGATTGCCGTGAGCTCCATGGCCCCTATGCGCGTCATCACCAGACCATGGACAAACGGGGACGTGCCGCGATGCGGATGGCCGCACGGTCACCGGACAAGTTCGCCAGGGGTCTGGCGAAGGCGCTCGACTCGTCGAAGCCGTTCGCCAAGACCGCGGTCGGCCCGGACGCCCGAATGTTGCTGGTGGCCAATCGCTTGCTGCCCTCGGCCGGACTGCACCAGATGACGCGTCTGATGATGGGAATTCCGCGGTTCGGCGCGTTGCGGGCAGGAGGGAGAAATGATGGCTGACGTTCGGTTCGAACCGAAGATGATGATCGACGGCAAGCTCGTGGACGGGGAAGCGGGCACCTTCACCAACATCAATCCGGCGACCGAGGAGGTGCTCGGCGAAGTCGCCGATGCGTCCCATGTCGATATGCACCGTGCCATCGACGCGGCCCGTCGTGCCTTCGATGAAACCGACTGGTCTACCAATCATGCTTTGCGCCAACGGTGTCTGCTGCAGCTGCAGGAGGCGCTGGAGTCGGAGCAGGAGGACCTTCGTGAGGAGCTGATCCTCGAAGTCGGTTGCCCCCGCGCGATCACGCACGGACCGCAACTCGACGCTCCGTTGTCCGACGCGCTGCGGTACCCGGTGCGGCTGATCGACGAATACCCGTGGGAGACCTCGCTGGGCGACGCCATGGTGTCGGTCACCGGTGTGAACACCACCCGCAAAGTCTGGCGTGAGCCGGTCGGCGTGGTCGGCGCGATCGTGCCGTGGAACTTTCCGTTCGAGGTCACCATCCAGAAGCTCGGCCAGGCGTTGGGCACCGGCAACACCGTGGTGCTCAAGCCTGCGCCGAACACTCCGTACAACGCGACCCGACTGGGCCGGTTGATCGCTGAGAACACCGACATCCCAGCGGGTGTCGTGAACGTCGTCACCGCGTCGGACCATTTCGTCGGCGAGGAGCTGACCTTGTCGCCGAAGGTGGACCTGATCTCGTTCACCGGGTCCACGGTGGTCGGTCAACGCATCATGGAGAAGGGCGCGGCAACCATGAAGCGCCTGTTCCTCGAACTCGGCGGCAAGTCGGCGACCATCGTCCTGGAAGATGCGGACTTCGCGCTCGGCTGCATGATGGGCATAGCGCCGTGCATGCACGCCGGCCAGGGCTGCGCCAACCCGACGCGACTGCTGTTGCCGCGGTCCCGCTACGACGAGGGCGTGGAGATCCTGCGGGGCATCTACGACGGCGTCGCGCCCGGCGACCCGCAGGATCCCGCCACCCTGTGCGGCCCGGTGATCTCCGAGCGGCAGCGCGAGCGCATCCGGGGTTACATCCGCAAGGGCGTCGACGAGGGCGCCACGCTGCTCGTCGGCGGTGCTGAGCCACCCGACGGCCTCGACAAGGGATTCTTCGTCAAGCCAACGCTTTTCGTCAATGTCGACAATTCCATGACCATCGCCCAGGAGGAGATTTTCGGGCCCGTCCTTTCGGTGATCCCGTTCGACGACGAGGACGATGCGGTGCGCATCGCCAACGACAGCCCGTACGGGCTCGCCGGCAACGTCATGGCGGGCAGCCTGGAGCACGCCCTCTCGGTGGCCCGCAGGCTGCGGGCCGGCTTCATCGGCCTGAACGGTACCGCCGGCTACGGCGCGGACACGCCGTTCGGCGGATACAAGGCCAGCGGTGTCGGACGGCAGAACGGCGTTGCGGGGTTCGACCAGTACACCGAGATCAAATCCGTCGCATATCCCGCCCTCAGTTAGGAAAAGACCTGTGCAACAGCTTTTTGACGACCTCGAGGACTTCGGCGAGTTCGACGACTTCGTTTCCGGCGATGTGCGCGACCCGTACACCGAACTCGCCCGGTTGCGCCGCGAGGAGCCCGTGCAGAAGATCGAGATCCCCGGCATCCCAGGCCAAGAGGGCAAGCCGATCGTGATGGTGTACCGCTACGAGGAAGCCCAGCAGATGCTGCGGGACAACGAGACCTTCTCGTCGGCGATCATCATCCAGGCTTTCGGAGACGTCTTCGGCAAGCACGTGATCCTGGGCATGGACGAACCGGAGCACGGCAGGCACCGGGCGTTGGTGGCCAAGGCGTTCTCCCAGAAGGCGCTGGCTCGATGGGAATCCGAGCTCGTCACCAGGGTCGGCAGCTCGCTGATCGATCACTTCGTCGACCGCGGAAGTGCCGACCTGGTCAAGGAGTTCAACTTCCCCTATCCCACGCTGATCATCGCCGGGCTCCTGGGGCTGCCGCAGGAGGACTACGCGCAGTTCCAGAAGTGGTCGATCTCGCTGCTGTCGTTCACCGTCAATCCCGAGCGGGGCCGCGAGGCGTCACAGGCGTTGGCGCAGTACTTCGCTCCCATCCTGGCCGCACGTCGTGAGGAGCCGCGCGACGATCTGATCAGCGGACTGGCGGCCGCCGAGATCGACGGCGAAAAGCTCTCGGACGAAGAGATTTTCTCGTTTCTCCGGCTGTTGCTTCCGGCGGGTGTCGAGACCACCTACCGGTCGCTCGGCAACCTGCTGTTCGGGCTGCTGTCCAACCCCGAGCAACTCGACGCTGTGCGCAACGACCGCTCGCTGCTGCCGCAGGCGATAGAGGAAGCCGTGCGGTGGGAGCCGCCGTTGATCATGATCACTCGGGTGGCCACTCGCGACACGGAACTCGGTGGCGTATCGATACCCAAAGGGTCCTCGGTCATGCCGGTGCTCGGCGCGGCGAACCGGCAGGAGGAGCGTTTCCCCGCGCCCGACCAGTTCAACATCTTCCGTGAAGCGAAAGCCAACATCGGCTGGGGCCACGGCGTCCACGTCTGCCTCGGCATGCATCTGGCGCGACTCGAGATGCGGGTAGCGGTGAACTTGCTGCTCGACCGGTTGCCCAACCTCCGGCTCGATACCACCGACGACCCGTACATCCGCGGACAGGCGTTCCGTTCGCCCACCGCGCTGCCAGTTCTCTTCGACTCCGTGCGGAGCGCCTCGTGACCGACTTCGAGACAGTCGATTTCTTCACCGACGAATCGCTGATCCCCGATCCCTACCCCTACTACGACCACCTCCGGTCGAAGTGCCCGGTAGCGCCCGCCACGCCGTTCAACGTGCTGGCCGTGACGGGGTATGACGAGGCGTTGGCGGTGTACCGCGACCCGGCATTCTCCTCGTGCGTCTCGGTCGCAGGGCCGTTCTCCGGCATGCCTTTCGGACCGGGGGACACCGATGACGTCTCCGAGCTGATCGAGCAGCACCGCGGCGCCGTCCCGATGGCCGAACACATCACGTCGCAGGATCCGCCACTGCACACCCGCACCCGAGGCCTGTTGAACAAGCTGATCACTCCGAAGCGCCTGAAGGAGAACGAGGACTTCATGTGGCGGCTGGCCGACCAGCAGCTCGACACGTTCCTCGACAAGGGCAGCTGCGAGTTCCTGGCCGCGTACGCCAAGCCGTTCTCGCTGCTGGTCATCGCCGATCTCCTCGGCGTCCCGCTCGAAGACCACGAGGAGTTCAAGGCGGTGTTCACCCTCGAGACGGTCGGAGAGTTGGGCAAGGAGGCGCCGACATCGCACAACCCACTGCAGTGGCTCAACGAAAAGTTCTACTCCTATATCGAGGACCGCAGGCGCAGGCCGCGCGACGACGTGCTGACCGAACTGGCGCAAGCCAAGCACGAGGACGGGTCGACCCCGGACATCGAGGACGTCATGAACCTGTCGACGTTCCTGTTCGCGGCCGGCACCGAGACGACGACAAAGCTGGTCAGCTCGGCGGTTCGGTTCATCGGCGACAACCCGGAATTCGAGCAGGCGCTTCGCGAGGACCGCAGCAAGATACCGGCGTTCCTGGAGGAGACGCTGCGAATGGAGAGCCCGGTCAAGTCCCACTTCCGCATGGCGCGCACGACGACGAAGGTCGGCGACGTCGAGGTGCCCGCCGGCCCGTGATGCTCGGTGCAGATCGTGATGTCGCGCATCCGGTCGAGAATCCTGTTCAACGAGATCCGGCCTTCCGCTCGTGCGAGCGGGGCGCCGGGGCACGAGTGGACACCGCGGATGAACGCGATCTGCTCGCGAACGTTTGCCCGGTCAGGCCGGAATGTGTTGGCATCGGCGAACTTCCGTTCGTCGCGGTTGCAGGCACCGGGAAGCAGCATCACCGTCGTGCCGGCGGGCA
>NZ_LZKP01000101.1 GCF_001672895.1 Mycobacterium sp. E740 | reverse complement strand
GACCGGCACGCGGCAGCGGCTCATCGACGTCGCCGTCATGCTGTTCACCCGGCACAGCTACGCGGGCACCTCGCTGCAGATGATCGCCGACGAGTTGGGCTTCACGAAAGCCGCCATCTATCACCACTTCCGGACGCGTGAACAACTGCTGGCCGCGGTGCTGGAACCGATGTTCGCGCAGTTGCGAGCGATCATCGACGCGGCCGAGTCGCAGCGGGGTGCTCGTGCCCGGGCGGAGCAAATGCTCAGCGGCTACGCCGACCTCTCGGTGCGCAACCGCGGGTTGGCCGCTGTCCTGGCCGCAGATCCCAGCGTCGCCACGGCGCTGCAGCAGCACCGGGATTGGAGCGATCTGATCGCCCGGCAGTTGAGGTTGCTCGCCGACGTGGAGCCGGGCCCGGCGGGGGAGATCCGGGCGGCCATGGTTTTCGCGGGGATGGCAGGTGCGGTCGGTCCGACGTGGGTGCAGCTCGACGACGACGCGTTGGCCGCACATCTGAAAGACGCTGGCAGGCGGACGCTGGGACTGCGGCCACCCCGTCGCACGTAAAAGGTTCTCCGACA
>NZ_LZKP01000100.1 GCF_001672895.1 Mycobacterium sp. E740 | reverse complement strand
CAAGATCACCATGCGCTGCCTCCGCGTCTACCTGGAGGTATATGCCGGAGAGTTCGAGTCTGCTGAAAGCGGAATTGCTGAGCTGCTGTCACTGACACTGCAGAGAAGCTATCTGTCCGGACCGTTAGGCACCGGGCTCGGAAAGGTTTACCAAGCTCTGATCGCCAATGCCGATAGCCTGCCTTCGACGTTGAGCGCGCAGATCCCTAAGGTGAAGGATCGCACGCTCCAACTCTGGGAAGAGGTGAAACAACAGTCCAGTCGATGAACGCGAACTCGATGGATGGATCAGCTGCGTACCTCGATTTCTACTTGACGCGGGGATGTGTGGTGGTCCCATGTCAACCTGGAACGAAAAAGCTCGTTCGTGGAGCTGGAGAGTGGACCGCTGAGGCGTCTCGGGCGGAATGTGCGCGACTGGGCCGCAACGCCGCAATGAGAAATGGCACGGGCGGACTGCTAGTTGTAGATGTCGATGCCAAGCACGGCGGCTCGCTAGATCTGATGGCCGAACGATTCCCTGGCAGCACCGATACCCGCATGATCCAGACCGTATCCCCTGGGCCCGATGGGTTAGGGCTGCAGTTGCTCTATTCGTTGCCCGATGGATTCAGGATCAGGCCTTCTGTGCTGGATAGCGATGCCAACGGACGGCCCAGGATCGAGGTGGCTTCGTTCGCGATGCTCCCAGGTTCCCGGGCCCGGGGAGCTGACAAGGTTATGCGGACGTACGAGGTTGTCCGGGACATGTCACCGTCGCCTGCTACTCCTGATCTGCTGGCCGCTGTAGAGGCTCGAAGTGTTATTGGCGCCGAGGAGTCGCTGTCGCGAGAAGCGGTAGATCCTGCTGGCGCCCGTGCCCGCTTGGATGTGCTTCTTGCGCGCATCGCGGCTGCCGGCGAAGGGCAGCGGAACGACGCGTTCCTTGAGAACGCGTTACCTGTGGTCCGCCTCTGTGCCGTGCTTGGAGAGGATCCGGAAACCCTGCTCACGATGGCGTACGACCAGTCCGGTGGCCGTGATGATGCCACGGTGGCCGCCGCCATCCGCAGGGCGATTCAGCGCGCAGCTGAGGAGCCGGCTGGCCGTCTGGGGCTTGGACCGCTGGCGCATCGTCAACTGGTGGATATGAGTACCTGGGCACGGTTCGCCCGGTGGCCAGGTCAATCCGGGCCATCCGACCGCCGTGTTTACCTTGCCGTTGTTGGTGCCTGCCTGGAGCAGAGCAGGACGGACACAGCGCTGGGAACACGCAACCTGGCACTCCGAGCTGGACTGGCGAAGGAGACAGTAGAGGCGTCGCTGAAGCGACTAGCAGAAGCGGGACGGCTGCACGTGGTGAAGGTCGGCATGAAGCCTGCGCTTGTTCCTGGATCGCAGCGTGTGCAAACCACGAATTTCGTGGTGCGGAGTCCCATGCTGTCGCCGGAAGACAACACACACATACTTCCCCCATTAGTAATGGGAATAACCAATAGGGATGTGTGTGTGGATATAGATCCCCTTCACATGGTGTGGAGTGTGCCCCGAACCGAGAAGGGTGCGGGGCTGAACGGTCGACACGGACATCTTTTTGATCTGGTCTGCGCTGGGCTGACCACAGCCCGAGCGCTTGGGGAATACATCGGATCGCGGCCGGATTCACTCAGCCGGACCCTGAAGCGACTGGTCGATGTCGGATTGTTAGGGAAGTCGGGGAATGTGTACGTCCCGGCGGACAACGTTGCACCGTTGGCCGACCGGCTCGCACTGGAGCTGGGCGGCGTTGCGGCATGTGCTCACCGTGAGAACCAGTACCGGGACGAAGCACAGCAGTGGCGGGAGACCCAGGAGCAGTGGGAGAAGGACCAGAAGCAGTGGGAGAAGGATGCGGAGTCGCGGACAGAAACCTGGCGCTGGGGAAAGGTATTCGACTACCGAGAGGACGACCCGTGGGCGCGGATTGTCACTGGTTATCTCGTAGATCCGTTTACCGGGTATCCCAGGGATCCGTTTGAACCGAATGCGTATCTCGAAGATCCCTTTGAGGAGAAAGACCCCGCCCCACGCCAGGAAGCAACTCAGCCAGTAAGCGAGCAGTTCCGACGCTGGTACGAAGAGCAATTGTTGCTGGATCAGTTGGGGCTACCCAACGAGTTGATCTAGGTCCCTAATCAAGCGTCACGGTAGGCAGGCCGGTGCCGAATGAGGAATGACCTGACGGAAGTCACGCCGCGTAGTTGTAAACGGTTTGTCGGCTTACACCAAACTCCTTCGCGAGCGCGGTCACGGCTTCCCCCGCCGCTATGCGGGCACGAAGCTCGCTGGCCTGGTCATCGGTGAGTGACGCTTTCCGGCCTTTGTACTTCCCGGCAGCCTTCGCGAGGGCAATTCCTTCGCGCTGACGTTCCAGGATCATCGACCGTTCGAACTCAGCGACTGCTCCCAGCATCGAGAGCAGCAGCGTGTTCATTGGCGAGTCATCACCCGCGAAGGTCAGGTTCTCTTTTAGGAACTGGACCTTGATGCCCTGCACGGTGAGTTCCCGAACGATCCGGCGCAGGTCTTCGAGGTTGCGTGCGAGCCGATCCATCGAGTGGACGACCAGGGTGTCGCCCTCACGGATGTATTCCAGGCACGCGGCCAACTGGGGACGCTGAGTGTCCTTGCCGCTTGCTTTGTCGCTGAACATCTTGTCCAGCTCAACCCCGTCGAGTTGACGATCGGTGTTCTGGTCGACGGTGCTCACTCGCTGGTATCCAACGCGCTGGCCCATGTGCTCTGCTCCCCACTTCAGTACTGTCAATCTGGACTTTAGATGTTGTTTGACAACATGTCAATCAATGCGAAATTGGCCCTAGTTTGACATCTGCCGCCGTATCGGACACTGCCCAACATGGGTGTACCCCAGATAGACATTCGTCCGCTAGGGAGGCGCTCAGGGCTAGTACGCCGGCCCCCGAGCGTCGGCCCGCCGTAGGGGGACGGGCGCTGTGCTCGGTTGCGGGGCACCCTTCTCGGTACTGCCTCGCTTTAGGGCACTGACATTGAGAGTGTCTGGATGAGCGGCTTGAGGCTAGGCAGGCAGGCTGGGATGAGCCTTCGACGTATTGCTTGACGGATCACGAGGCGTCCGCGTGACGCGGGGCAGCCGCGAGGCGTACTACGCCAGGGGGGCGACCCCTCCCCCGGGCGTCCTGACCGGTCGGTTATGCGGCCGAGGCATCCTGTACGGGTTTTCAGGTTTTACTGTAACTAACCGTAACAGCTACTTCCGGCGGGTCCCAGTGGTGCTCTAACGCGGACACGCATACTTCGCCGTGATTGTCGGTCTGCGCGAACTAGTGTTCCAGACGTTCGCGGGGATGTTCGATCCTCTAGAGGCACGACCAACCTCCATCGCTCAGGCGTCGGCTGCGTCGCGGGACTAATGGAGTCAATGGTGGTGATCCAGGAGGACAAGGGTGTGCACCAGGTCGCCGTCGAGGAAGTAGGCGCGGCAGGTGAAGGGCGTCTGCATCGTGCTCCCGTAGTCGTTCTTTGAAAGCACAACGCCCGCCACGTTCCAGACTTCGATGCGCGATTGATCGATCCCTTTACGGGGAGGCTCTAGCAACGAGAACAGATCCCGGCTGTTGGTATCCAACACATCGCTTCTGGCGTCGATCTCCGAAATCTGCGCGGTTGCAGGTGAGGCTAGGCGACCAATGACGTCGACCTCGCAACGATGCTGCGCAGCATCGTTGTCCGACAGCGAAGACACCCCCGAATCTTTGACTGCAAGAACGCCTATCACCGAAGCGATCACTATTGCGACCGAAATGCCAGCGACTATCCACCACAGACGCGCTCGGCGGCGGGGGGACGGCTCTTGACGGTGATGGTTCATTAGTTCGAGTCGCGCCGCCTGCTTCGGGATGTTCTTACATCGGCGGCGGTGGCGGCGGCGGGGGCGGCATCACGGGCATAGGCGGACCGCCCGGACAACAGGCTGTCGCAGCAGCCATGGCTTCACAACACGCGCACATTGCCATGTCCATCGAAACTCCTCCTAGTCGGACACCTTCGGATTGGCCTCAGCTCGATCTACGTACCTCAATAGTAGTTAAAGAGGAGAGCCCGACGTACTTTATGACAGATAGTGCTGCCGTTAGCCGGGATGCAACGAGGCAGCGATGCCGCGTTTCGACAGACCCCGGGTTTGAGGTCAAGCGCCGAACAGCAGGTACAGGCCGGCAAAGGTATAGCCGACCATCGTCAGCATCATTGCCAGCTGGCCGGTCAGCTGATGGCCTACGGGCAGCACCCGCAATGCCTTATCGTGCGCGGCGATTACCGCCAACATGTGTCCGATGACCACGGAGGCAACCTTGATGGCCCACAGCAGTGTCGGATTCAGAGAAAGGAAGTACTGCACGTCGCCGGAGTCCAGTCCGAGTAGGTGCCAGCCCCTTCCAAGCGGGTCAGCCAGCCGCACGATTGTCTCCTGGCCTCGCTCGACGAGGTAGGAAAGATAGTGCGCGAAAATGTAGCCCACGACTATCGGAATGAGACTGTGAGCGAGTAGGCCCGGCAACTGACGGCGTTGCTCCTTACTTACACCGGCGGCCGCGCGTGCCGCAGCCGAGAACGTCACACCAACCGCAAGCACGAAAAGCAATAGGCCGAAGGTCCGCAGTACAGTGCCCCCCGCGACATCACCGACCAACGGGATGGCTGCGGCGTTGCGATTAACGAAGTTGCTGAAGGTTGCGGACTGGGAGAAGCTGTCGAACGCGGTGGATCCGAGGAGCACCGCCATCACCGCGACGGTGCCTGATCGCACCGGCATGGTGGGTAGATGATCGAGCGGGTTCCCAAGGACGATGCGCCCTGTCGCGCGGTTTCTCCTGAATGGTGCCAGCCGCGAGACGGTCACGCTGTACACCTCGAACGGGTCAGCCCGGGCGAACCAAGTCGTTCCAAAGAATGCTGCGCCAACCAGCATCGCAACGAGGTAGATGAGAATCCAGATCTTGATCGCCGTCAGCGAGCCAGGATCAGAACTTGCTAGTTCCAGCCACACGAATGCAAACAACCCCACCACGCCGGGCCAGTAGCCCCAGCCCGCTCGGTACTGCACGCGGCCCTTCGAGGGGGTCGCGCCCTGCCGCCCAGCGTGGACGAGTCGCCACATAGTGCGTACCGGCGAGATCACTCGCCATATTGGGCCGACGACAACCGAGACGGCGACCAGACCTACCCAAAGCAGCACATAAAACGCGCCCGGGAGGGCGTTGTCGCTGCCCTGGGGTCCCCAAATCGCGGCCACAGCCACCCACATGGAGAAAATCGCGGCGGCAGCCGCGAAGAACCATCGAACAATCGAGGAGTCGACGACAGCAGTCACCCACGTCGGTAACTCCCGACCGGGCTTCGCCGGGTCGAACCGCGGCGTCCTCCACGCCACTGCAACCACAGCGAAGGTCGCGGCCAGTGCCCACGCGGCCCCAATCACCGCATACGACAAGGGCACTGGGAGGTCAGTCGATCCGCCTACACCGTGCGCGAGGACTGTCTCAGTGGCTTCGCTGATCAAGGCCGGACTTCGATGGTGACGACTGTGACATGCAGGTCATGCAGCTCCACGGCGACGCGACCGGGAATGTCGACGGTGAACTCGAAGCGCTGACTTGGGGCGGCCGCCACCTCGAAGACGTGTTCGGGTACCGAGTGCACGTGCAAGCTGTCCGCGGCGTCGCTGGTCACCTGCAGCACGATCGGCTGCCCGGCTACAGCCTGAGCCTCCGCGTTGGTAGGTGTTGCCAGACCCTTGTCGACCGTGACATCGATAACCGTCCCGGCATCAGCACTGGTCGAAGGCGAGGCGGCCGGCGTCTGCGCGGAGGGCGATCGCACAGCATCGGATGAGTCTAGGGGCGCGGGTGCAGAGCCACACGCTGCCACCAGGACAGCTGCTCCTATTGCGCTCGTTACTAGGCAAACGCAGCTTCTACGCATGATTGGTCCGTCCCAGTGATGGTTTGAGTACACGATTCGTTAGGTTGGGCACCGCGAGTCCGCCGAGGGACCGGGCGGCTGCTACTCCGTAACCGCGGAACGCTCGGGCGAAGGCTCAGCGCTTGGCGAGGCAGGATGCGCGGATCGGCGTGCCCGATCTATCGAGAAAATGCCCAGCGCGACGGCGATTACGGCAAAACCCAGAGCGGTCCAAGCGATCACCGAAGTCATGCCACCCCCGGCACTTGATCCTGAGTCCGAACTCGCCCCGAGTTTTACCGAGGGCACCGGGAACTCCGGGTCGCTCCCTTCGGGTGCCGGTTCGGTCCAGGCGTCGGTGGTCCCATCGACGAAGGTCTGATATGTGGGCAGGGCCAAGGACTCGACATCAGGTAGCGGTCCGGCTTCCAGGACGAAATCGTCGAATTCCCCCCGCTGGATTCCCGGACCCGTTGCCGTCCACGTCACGGAGCTGACCACCTCGTCGACGGGTGTGCCGTCGTCTCTGTACATCGGCGGATTGGGTTTCTTCTTCTTGATATCGAGTCGCCATCCCGGAACCGGCTGAGCCAGCACGGTGCGGATCTGAACGTCGTCGGGAATCCGCACTTCTACCTTGGTGGTGGCGGGCTTATTTCGTTCGCCGGGAACCCGCAACGTGATCAGGCCCGTCTCCCCTGGCCCGCCCCCGTCAAGGATGGCGTCCACATGAGCGGTCGCTGACGGGCTTGCAAGCAGAGCGGCCACTCCACTTAGCACGAAAATCCCAACGATGCGTCCGAGAATCCTCAACACCGACGACCTCCATCTGTCGTTTGCAGTCCTTCGACGTGGCCATCGAAAGGCATGTCGGAGCCTCAATTTCGCCCGGGGAGACGGATGATCGCTCGCTACAATGCACGTCACCTCTCCACATGCGATCAGCTACCGATTACCTGTCGGCGTCCGCACCTTTCTCAGCGAAGGCACAGTCTACGGGGTAAGTCCGTAGATGCGTGCAGCAAGGGTCGGCGGGTCGCGCATCTCCGAGCTAATCCCCGCTGTCCTGTGACGCACCGACCGAGCCGTATTTGACTATCAGACGCACCTTTACGAAGTCTTGATCAAACATCGAAACAACGAATACGCCGACGGCGGACCGTAGAAAGCACGGACTGTCATGGCTTCGTCGCGCGCTGACGCGCGAGTGGATACAGATGAAAGAGGTCGAGTGGTGCAAACCAAGCAAATTGCGGTTGCGATCGTCGCAGCTGCAGCAATAATGACCGTTGGTGCGTGCAGCAATTCAGAGTCGAATACACAGTCATCGTCCAGCTCAGCCATGACGTCAGCGCCGTCGTCAACGAATGTGGCCCCAGCAGATGCTCAGGGGCACAACGACACTGATGTGATGTTCGCCCAGGACATGATTCCCCATCATCAACAGGCGGTGGAGATGAGTGACATGCTGCTGGCCAAGGGGGGCATAAATCCTCAGGTCGTTTCATTGGCCGAGAAGATCAAGGCGGCCCAGGCGCCCGAGATCGAGACGATGAGAGGTTGGCTGAGCGACTGGGGTGTTGCGCCGATGCCACCGATGAGCAGCGAGATGCCCGACCATGGGGGCATGCCCGGGATGAGCGGCATGCCCGGCCACGGGGATATGCCGGAGATGAGCGGTCAGGGGATGATGTCTCCAGCCGATATGACGGCGCTTCAGAACGCACAAGGTACCGAGGCCAGCCGACTTTTCCTTACCCAGATGATTAAGCATCATGAGGGTGCTATCTCCATGTCACAGAACGAGATTGACAACGGCGAGAATGCCGCTGCCATCGAGATGGCACGCAACATCGCCTCTTCGCAGCAGGAGGAGATTGCTTCGATGCAGCAGTTGTTGCAGTCTCTGTAAGTCCGCTGCTGGGCCGAATAGGTTGAACCTCAGATGCTTGCGGTGGTCATTGCGGCCGCTGGATCCTTCCCTGGAGAGGCCTTCGGCAGCCGCACAGCGAAAGCGCATCCCTGGTCTGGGCCGTCGCTGCGGGCGCTGATGCTGCCGCCGTGGGCTTCTACCAACGCTTTCGCGATGGCCAATCCGATGCCGGCACCGCCATGGTCGCGGTCTCGTGCGGCGTCGGCTCGGTAGAAACGTTCGAAGACGTGGCGAATGTGTTCGGGGGTGATTCCCTCACCCGTATCAACGACTGACACTTCGACGGAGTCGGAGTCCACCGCGGTGCTCACATCGACGCTGCCGCCGGAAGGCGTGTGGCGCAGCGCGTTATCCAGTAGGTTACCGATGACTTGTTCAAGGCGTTGGGAATCGCCCATGACCAGGGCCTGTCCTTCACTACCCATATGCAAGCGAACGTCCTTGGCGGCATAGCGTTCTGCGGATGCAGTCACCACCTTCTTGACCACGCCTTCGACATTCACCAGGGTTGATTCCATCGAATGTGAGCTGTCCTCGGCCTGCGCCAGAGCTGCCAAGTCTGCGGAAAACCGTACAAGTCGGCGGGTCTGATCGCGCAACATCGCGGTGGTCGCTGGATCAAGAGTTCGAACACCGTCTTCGAGTGCTTCCATGTATGCCTCAAGAACAGATACCGGAGTCCGGATTTCATGTGCGAGATCGCTGAACAAGCGGCGGCGAGTGGCGTCGACCGCTTGGAGTCGCGACGCCATCTGGTTGAAGGCACTGGCGAGCGCCTCGAAGTCGTCGCCCAATTCTGGCGGCGAGACCCGAATGTCGTAGCGCCCCTGTGCTACCGACGCTGCTGCAGAAGCGACTTCGTTGACGGAGCGTTGAAGCCGGCGACTGATATACCAACTGACAGCGAGAGCGGTTAGTGCCGACACCGCCAGAGCCCCACCGACCGATAAGACCGTGGCGTAGGTGTAGGCCTCTTCAGCATGAACCTCTTCCATTGAGTTGGCGGGCACACCGGCGCGGTGAAGATGCTCGCGGAACAGCGGCGGACCGACGATCGCGGCGATCACCGCCGTTGTGAAAACCCCCGCAAACAAGACCATCGCTTGCGCTAAAAGGAGTCGGATGCCGAAGCCATGCCGACGCCGTAACGGCCGCAATGCGGCGTCTCCCGCCGCGCCAGGAGTCATTGTCCGGTCCCCATCCGATAACCGACGCCCCGAACCGTGACGATGAAGCGCGGTGCTGCCGCGTCATCGCCCAGCTTGCGGCGGAGGTGACCAACATGCACATCGATCAGGTGGTCATTACCAACCCAGGCGTCGTCACGAATGGCTTCGAGAAGTTGGCGGCGGCTGAGGACGACGCCGGGCCTAGCAGACAACGCCTCGAGAAGATCGAACTCCGTTCGGGTGAGAAGTATCGCGTCATCGTCGATCGTCACTTCACGGGCTGCCACGTTGATTGCGAGTGGACCGAAGTGCCGTGGCGGCGCGGCAGGAATCGGCGGCGCCGACGCATCCGCGACCGGCATCGTGCGTGGCCTTCTCAGCATGGCTCTGATCCGGGCGACCAATTCCCGCGGACTGAATGGCTTGGTGACGTAGTCGTCGGCGCCGACGGTGAGGCCGAGTACCGTATCCAACTCCGTATCGCGAGCGGTCAACATGACCACGTATGCATCCGAGAACGTTCGCAGTTGCCGGCATACTTCCAAGCCGTCGATGCCGGGAAGCCCAAGATCGAGGATGACGACATCTGGGTCGAGTTCGCGAGCGACGGTAATCGCGTCTGCACCGTTGCCTGCGACAATGGCCTCGAAATGCTCACGTTCCAGGTAGCTGGCGACCACCTCAGCTAGCGGCGCTTCATCGTCGACCACCAGCGCGCGGAACGAGGGTTGTCGAGACAATCGCGGGCCAACCATGACCCTATGTTGCCTGCTCATCTCATGAGTGGGGTGTCGTGAAGCGATCTAGCTGACGTCTTGAGGAGATCTTCACACAATCAAAACTGTTTCGACGCACTTGCGCGTCACGAACGCCGCAGCGGAACGGCAGATACATTGTGTCGAAAGATCAATCGACTGACGCGGTGGATGCGACCGCGTCGATGCGGAGCGCGCCATGCAGCAGCGAGGTTTCGGTGACCTAGAAGCCGTCATCATGGACCTCATTTGGGACTACGAGGACCCCGTGACAGTGCGTCAGATTTTCGATGAACTCTCTGCGGACCGCCAGATCGCCTACACCACTGTGATGTCGACGATGGACAACCTGCATCGCAAGGAGTGGCTGAATCGTGAACGCAGCGGTAAGGCGTACTTGTACCGCGCTGTGATGAGCCGTGAAGAGCGGTCCGCGCGATTGATGCGGGCCGCGTTCGAGACCGGCGGTGACACGAACGCGGTGTTGGCCTTCTTCGTCGACCAGATGAGCGCTGAAGAATCAGCGCAGTTGCGCTCGGCCTTGCGTCGTAACGGTAACCGAAGGCGATGACTACCGGCTTATGGCTCCTGGTGTACGGCGCCACGCTGGCCTGGCTTTCGCCATCAATACTGGCACGGTTCACCAAGTCCGGTATTAGCCCTCAGATGGGTGTGGCGGCCTGGTTGACTGCGATCGCAATGACGGTCATTGCCTGGGTTACTGCCGTAGTGCTCATCGGTATTGCCGCAATCGACGGCCTGAAGGGCACATCGGCGGTGACGCTGTGTCTGGAGCTGTTCGGTCTCTCCGAGCACGGGGGGCTCCTCGGCCTGAGTGGCTCAATCGCGTCGACGATCGCTGGCATCACCTTGTCGGTCCTCTTCTTTGTGAGAACCAGTCGGTCGGTCACGCGGCTGAGGTCGCGAAGCCGCGAGCACGCGAACGCAGTGCTGCTGGTAGGTCGGCGGACCACACGCCCCGGCGTTGTGGTTGTCGATGCCCAGAGGTCCGCGGCCTACTGCGTGTCCGGGCGCCCTCCTGCGATCGTGGTAACCAGCGCTGCGTGGTCGTCTTTGCCTCGGCCCGAGTTGGCGGCTGTGTTGGCCCATGAGCAGGCACATATCGCGGGTCGGCACCACCAGCTACTTATGGTGCTGCGAGCAATGGCGGCGGCCCTTCCTCGACTGCCCTTGTCACAGCACAGTGTTTCCGCTGTTGCTGAACTACTGGAGATGTGTGCCGACGATGCCGCTGCTCGACGACACGGCGTCGACGCCATCCTGGGCGGCTTGCTTGCCATGGCTGTACCGCGCCACCCGATGCCGGCCGACGGACTAGCGGCGGCGAGCACCGCTGTGGCAGCGCGGGCGATGCGGCTCGCTCAGCCTGCGCGCGAGCGTGCCAAGTGGGGCCAGAGACTGCTGCTGGCGCTCTCTATGACGACGATGCTCAGCGCGCCTGCCCTCATCGAGCTGCTGTGTCACCACTGAGTGGCCGCCGAGCGTTCGCCAGGCCAACTACTGCGTTGGGCGCGTAGCGGCTTACGTCCGTTCAGGAAAGTGGCCGTTGGACGCGACCACTCTCTTAACAGGCGCCCAGCTTCCGCTGTGATTCCCATCACACACATGGCTGTGGCGATGACGCCACACCGCCGCACCGATACCAGCAGAAGGCGGAGCTACGCTGGAGGCAGCGGCGTATTCAGTGAATGTCGAATCAGGTAAGCGACTGTAAACCTACGTAGAAAAACCGTAGATAACCAGCATGGATACCAAGCGTGAAAGATAAAGATTTCGTCAAAAGCGTTACTGGGCAATAACACTCGGCCGACTTATCGAGCTCGCCGTCAAGCGCGACGAATCACCAACACACGCTCATTGCGGCGCGATCACGAGATGGCGTCGAATCGGCGGGTCCTCAATTCGGGCTCGATTCGCTGCTACAGTCGGCTACATTGTGAGGTACAACGACGCTCCCATTGATGCGCGGCGGAACACCGTCGTCGCCGTCTTGGTCGCGTTCGTTGTACTGATCTCAGCCACCGGGTGGAAACTCGCCGAGCAAGAGCATCCCGCACATCATGGCCCACATGCGCTGACATCCAGTATTTCTAGCGACTTTCCAGTCGTCGTGGAGCACCCACACGTGCAGGACGGATCCATTACCGTCACACCTGACACGTTCGCCGAAGCGGCCTTGCCGCGCACGGTGACGCTGCTGGCCGCCATCGGCCTTGTCGCCGTTATAGGTGCCGCATTCTCATCGTGGGTGACAGGCTCGCATGCTGTCATCCGAGGTCCTCCAAGACGTGGTGGCTCTGTCGCCGGACAGCAACTGCTGCTCCGGCTCTGCATCGCGCGCCGCTGATTCGGTAGCGCCAGACTTACCGCCCTTCGGCGTGAGTCGGTGACCGCTACTCGTGTCAGCCGCCGCGGCAAGTCAGTCGTGGCCTCACCGAAAGTGACCCACGTTCATGAGCCATGCTCTGTCCGTTCACTCGCCCCACCACTACGCAATCCAACATCACCGCTTACGTCGCTTCGACCAGCCGGGCACGATGATCGGAAATACGCCTGTCCTGAGGATCGCAGCGCCGTTCACCGACGACAGCCGCGGGTTCTGGGCCAAGCTCGAAGGGTTCAACCCCGGCGGCATGAAAGACCGTCCCGCGATACACATGGTCGAAAGAGGCCGCGCCCGTGGTGACCTACGGCCCGGCAGCAGAATCGTCGAGTCGACAAGCGGCACGCTGGGACTGGGACTGGCCTTGGCCGGCACCGTGTATGGCCATCCGGTCACTCTCGTCACAGATCCCGGACTCGAACCGATCATCTCCCGGATGCTGACCGCCTACGGTGCTGATGTCGATGTCGTCACCGAACCGCACCCTGAAGGCGGATGGCAGCAGGCACGACGTGATCGAGTAATGGAAATCCTCGAATCCGAGCCCGAAGCTTGGTACCCAGATCAATACAACAATCCCGACAACGTCGATGCCTATCGGGGACTTGCAGAAGAGCTATCGGCGCAGCTGGGCGCGATCGACATACTCGTCTGCTCGGTAGGCACGGGGGGCCATTCGGCCGGAATTGCGCGCGTGCTCCGCGAAAGTAACCCCGACCTGCAGCTCATCGGGGTCGACACCGTCGGCTCAACCATCTTTGGCCAGCCCGCACGACCGCGATTGATGCGAGGGCTGGGGTCGAGTATCTACCCTCGCAACGTGGACTACGCCGCCTTCAACGAAGTTCACTGGGTCGCTCCCAGAGAGGCTGTGTGGGCATGCCGCACGCTGGCGGCTACCCACTACGCCACAGGCGGCTGGAGTGTTGGCGCCGTCGCCCTGGTGGCCGGTTGGGCCGCGAGGACGAATGCATCGAACGCAACCATCGCGGCAGTCTTCCCAGACGGGCCGCAGCGCTATTTCGACACCGTCTTCAACGACGACTACTGCAACGTCAACGGACTGCTTCTGGGCAGTCCGCCGCGTAATCCAGAACTCATCACCGACCCACGCAATCATGTCGTCACCTCCTGGACACGGACGTCAGCGATAACAGATCCGACAGCGGTCTCACGATGAGCTTCACGGCGCAGTTTCGTAGCTTCGGCTGGCCCAGCCGAATGCTGATGATCAATCAGTTCGGCATCAATCTCGGCTTCTACATGCTCATGCCTTATCTCGCGGGATACCTCGCCGGCCCGCTCGGTCTTGCCGCATGGTCGATCGGACTAGTACTTGGAGTGCGGAACTTCTCGCAGCAGGGCATGTTCATCGTTGGCGGCACGCTCGCGGACCGTCTCGGTTACAAGCCGTTAATCGTTGCCGGATGCATACTGCGTACCGGCGGGTTCGCATTGCTAATTGTTGCCGACTCGTTGCCCGCAGTGCTGATCGCCTCCGCAGCAACAGGTTTCGCGGGCGCTCTGTTCAATCCGGCGGTACGCGCCTATCTCGCTGCCGATTCAGGACCACGACGCGTCGAAGCATTCGCGACCTTCAACATCTTCTATCAAGCGGGGATACTGGCCGGGCCGCTGGTTGGGCTTGCACTATTGGCCCTCGACTTCCGCATCGTCGCGGCATCGGCGGCGGCCGTCTTCGCAATTCTTACTGTGGCTCAACTGTTCGCCTTGCCGCAGCATCGGGGGAAACCCCCAACCGAGAAGACCACCGTTCTGCAGGATTGGCGGACCGTTCTCACAAACCGGTCTTTCCTCCTGTTCTCCATAGCGATGATCGGCTCCTACGTTCTCTCGTTCCAGGTGTACCTTGCCCTGCCCTTGCACGCGAAAACCCTCGTGCCGGCTCATGAATCACTTGTTGTTGCAATGGTCTTCGTGGTGTCAGGCCTAGTGGCCGTGGCGGGACAGCTACGTATCACCCGATGGTTCACCAGGCGCTGGGGATCGGGGCACTCGCTGGTTATCGGCATGCTCATACTGGCAGCCGCTTTCACGCCCATGATTGCGTTCCCCAGCGGAGCACGGTTCGGGGAGCTCGCCGCCATCCTCGCACTCGTCGTCGCAGCAGCACTGCTCGCCGTCGGCTCAGCGGCAGTGTTTCCTTTCGAGATGGACACTGTCGTCTCGCTGGCCAATAACCGATTGGTCGGTACGCACTATGGCTTCTACAACACGATCGTCGGCATCGGCATTCTTGCGGGCAATCTAGCCACCGGCGCTCTGATGCAAGCCGCCCGCAGTGCCGGCCTTGAAGAACTCATCTGGGTCGCATTAACAGCGGTCGGGTTGCTGGCTGCCGTGGCGCTCTACCGGCTCGACCGCAGCGGACGTTTGGTTCCCGAGTCGCCTAGCGCGGCAACGCACGCCGTTTGATCGCGAACAACTACCCCTCGCCACGTTGACTGCAGAACGGCAGTAGCTGACCCAGTCAAGCACGGCCTAGACGTGCGTCAGTTCGCCTTGCCGAACGTGCACCTGCATGGCACTCGTCGAGACCCTCGGAATAACGTAAATGCCTGTGCGACAAGTGAATAGCGTTACCGAGTCGACGCCTGAACGGGACGGCAATGTACCCCACCGAGCAGCCTGACGGGTCAACATTGACTTATCTACTGAGTATCTACGTACGTAGCTGGAACGTAATAGCTTCGGACGCTTACAGATCGGAGAACTGATGAAGACATTCCTCACAGCTGTTGCTGTCAGCCTGAGTGCAGCGACCATCGTGGGCACCGCAGCAGCGTCAGCTGCGCCCAGCGGTCCGCGGTCGGCAGCGGATACCGTGGCCTCGCTGGAAGCGCAAGGGTTCAAAGTGATCGTGAACAAGGTCGGCCACGCCCCGTTAGATCAATGCACCGTAAGAGGTGTTCGCCAGGGCCAGGATGTGACCGAACTCAAGCGCAACAGGCGGGATCAGACAGTCGAGAGAGTCAGGTACACCACCGTCTACGTCGACACGACGTGCTAGCCGGAGAGGCCAGGAAGGTTCCATGTGCCTTGAGTTTGATCGATACAGGCCGGTATCATCGGTAAATGTCGATCAACGCTCAATGTGACTTAACTGGCGCTGTCGCCTTATTTCACAGCCTGTCCGACCCCACGCGGCTGGCAATAGCGCGTCATCTGGCGATGGGTGAGGCTCGAGTCGTCGACCTCACGCAGGTGCTCGGGATGCCCCAGTCCACGGTGTCCTCGCACCTTGCCTGTCTTCGCGACTGCGGACTAGTTGCCGGTCGTCCCGAAGGCAGACAGGTGTTCTACTCACTGACTGCGCCGGAGTTGATCGACTTGTTCGCGGCGGCCGAGTCATTGCTGGCCGCAACTGGCAATGCGGTGGCCCTATGCCCGAACTACCGACTCGCTAGGAAGGACGTGCCGTGAGTACGTCTGCCGGTTCCGGGCTTACCTCTGAGGAGACCGAGCGCCTTACCCGGCGCGGACTGCGTCTCGCGCAGTTCACTGTGGCCTACAACGTCATTGAGGGTTGCGTTGCGGTGACCGCAGGCCTGCTGGCGGGGCTCGTTTCGGTCGTAGGCTTCGGATTTGACTCCGCCATTGAATCGATCGCCGCCTTCCTTGTGGCGGTGAGACTTTCGGCACGACTCCGCCACGGCTGTGCCGACGAGCAGAAGGAGCGCCGCACGTTGCGACTTGTTGCGGTTTCCTTCTTCATCCTCGCGGTCTACGTCATTTTCGAAGGTATCCGCAGCCTCGTTTCGGGAGAGGAACCTGAGCACTCGACGGTCGCGATTGTTCTGTTGGCACTTTCGCTAATCGTCATGCCCGTGCTCGCTGCGGCAAAAAAGCGGGTCGGCATCGCGCTTAAAGACAACCTCATCCTCGCAGACGCTGTCGAGACCAAGATCTGTGTCCTCCTAAGCATTTCCACGTTGGCAGGCCTTGTCCTGTTCCAATTGACCGGCGCTGCATGGCTTGATCCGGTTGCGGGCTTCGTTATCGCCGCCTTCGCCATGCACGAAGGGCGTGAGGCATGGGCTGGCGAACTTGTATGTGATGACGACTAGCAAAGGCGGGAGGGGAATGATGTGGCTGAGCCGGTCGGGATTGCACATGGCCAGGGGTCCGGCACTACCACGAAGTTAGACGGCTGCGTTGCCGGCTCTCCATTGTTCCCAGGGGATGTTCCAGTCGCCCAAGCCGTCTATACCGGAAAGTGTTGGGCCCACCGTGTTGATTACCTCCACGATGTCTCCTCGCTTCGTGTTCTCATAGAACCAGCGGGCATTGGCGGGATTGACGTTGAGGCATCCATGACTGACGTTCGACACGCCTTGACTGCCCACCGACCACGGTGCCGAATGAACGTAGATCCCGCTGTACGACATTTGGGTCGCCCATTCGACCTCCGTACGGTAACCGTCGGGTGAGTTGACGGGAACACCGTATGTGGACGAGTCCATGACCAGGAACGAGTAGCGGTCGCCGATGATGTACTTTCCGTTATCGGTCGGGGTTCTGTCCTTGCCCATTGACATAGGCATAGTCTTCTCGATCTGCCCGTTGCGGCGAACCGTAAGAGTCTTACTGGCGTCGTCTGCGACGGCGATAACCTCGTCACCGATTGTGAAACGCGTGGCGGCGTCGTCTTGCCCGAATAACCCGTTGCCGAAGTTGACCCCGTAGGCGTTGACCCGCACCTCCACCGCCGTTCCGGGTTTCCAGTACTGCGCCGGACGCCAGCGGACTTCGCGGTCGCTGAGCCAGTAGAAGGCGCCCTCGACCGGAGGGCTGGCTGTTACTGAGATTGCTTGCTGAGCGGCAATGCGATCACTTATAGGCTCGTCGAATTTGACGGCTACCGGCTGCCCCACTCCAACTACTTCACCGTCGTTCGGCAGCAGGTACGGCATCGTTAGATTTTCCGGAGAATGAGTTTCAAAGGTCGTCGTGTTACGCACCACCCCGCCCAGCCCCAAAGCCTCAGCGACGAGGGTGTATCGCTTGTTGTAGCCGAGCGGTTCAGCCGAAGACCACGTTGTCCCATCGGGACCCACCTGGCCGGCGACGGGACGGCCGACTTCGTTGATGAGGCTGACAGTCCCTAAGACCCCATCACCTGCTGTGACGGTAATCGGCGTTTCGACCGAGACCCCGATCGCGCCATCCGTTACCGACGCTTGCAATTCCGGGACAAGCAAATCCTCGTAGGGGGTGCCCTTTTCGGCGATCACCTGTGACGGCGCCGCCGAAGGTGCAGCGGTGGTGCACGCAACGAGCGCGAGCAAAAGCGCTGCCAACAGCGCTGCTGTGACGAACCAGCGCCCCGGAGGCCGAGCCGCGCCCCGGGATACCTCCGGCATGTGCGTCCTCCGTATGTGTGTTGATTGCCGGGGCAAGCAGGTTCCGAGCCCCTTCGGTTAATCCCAGTGTCACGGGCTTCGATGTGGCTTGCTTAGACCTTCCATGAAGGTTCGATAAAGCAAGGTCCGTGGAATCAGGCTCACATGGCTCCGGATCCGAGATGACCGCACCCGGCGTCATCCGTCGCGCTATGGGCAGCATGTCAACGCAGCCTTGAACCAAGGTCTTGCCAGCGCCGGCCGGCAAGCGTACGGTCGGCCTATACCCCCCCAGGGTATGTGGCTGCCGGAAGGGAGGCGTCGATAGCAGCCGCATCGGCTCGAGCATGGACCTCTACGAAGCAGTCCGGACCGCGTCGGCTACCGACGTGTTTCGCGATCTGTGCGCTAGCCAATACGTAAACCGACGACGCCACGCATCTGACGTTCGCACAGCTTCTATTAGAAGGACCAGCATGGATAAGCCAGCGCCGCATGAGGCCGTTCACGACCACCATGAAACAAACCATGGACACCACGACATGGGCAGCGTCAATCGCATGGCCGTCAGCGCGACGTTGCACTGTCTAACCGGCTGCGCCATTGGCGAGATCGTCGGACTGATCATCGGCACGGCGCTTGGCTTGTCCAACCTCGCGACGATCGCCCTAGCGATAGCACTCGCCTTTGCCTTCGGCTATTCGCTCTCGACGCTGCCGCTATTGAAGGCAGGTCTGGCTCTGGGGGCTGCACTCAGTGTGGTCCTCGCAGCGGATACGTTGTCGATCCTCACGATGGAAATAGTCGACAACCTCGTGATGGCCATCATTCCGGGAGCTATGAATGCGGGACTGGTGAACCCAATCTTCTGGATCGGCATGATGATTGCGCTCACCGCTGCCTTCTTCGCCGCCTATCCCGTCAATCGGGTGTTGTTGCAGCGAGGCAAGGGTCACGCACTCACACATCAGTACCACGGCGCTGAGGAAACAACCACGGGCGCAAGACGATTCATACCATCGTTCAGCACCGGCGCACTGGTAGCCACGATCGTGGCGTTCATGCTAGGCGGCCTAGTGGTGTCGGTCGCTGATGAGTTAACACAAGCTAGCCCAGCACCAAGCCACGCGAAAGCGCTAGTACCGCACCTCTAGCTGTATGCGCGATCGTCGGTAGCGTCCGCGTTCGCAAGTGGGTAAGGACCCGCTCCGATTTAGCCGCCGCTTATCAATACCGCTCAGATGCCCGTCAACTGTCGGCCTTCCGCCTGCCAGGCCCTCATGCCGCCGCGAAGTTCCACGACATCTAAATAGCCGAGGTCCCTTAAAACGTTGACTGCAATCGCGCTCATGGGGCCGGAACGGCAATAGACCGCGAGGCCGGTTCGTCGGTCGGTTGGCAGACGATCCGACTGTGCAGCGAGCTGATCGAATGGAACGGATAAGTCAGTGCCGGCGATGTCGCCCTCGAACGGCACATGCACGTTGATCGTTACACGGGTCGGTTCGAGGATCGCGTCGGTGAATTCGTTCGGTTCGACAAGACGAACGGAGGCCGTCTGCGGGGAGATCTGTCTATCAGGGTCGACAGCTGAGATGCACGCTGTCATCACTAGCGCACCGAATAAGGCCGCTATCCAGAAGAGGGGCCGCTTGAGGCGGCCGGGCGACACGACGACACGGTTGTCCGACTGCCCTGACAACGGCGTGGCACACGCGATCTTCACTACGCCGATAATACCCCCTAGGGGTACTTGCACCATGCTCTTTCCACCGCTATGGTCGACTTACCCCGATACCCCCGGGGGGTATATAAAAGGAGACCGCGATGACACCCACGACAACAGCTATCGACTGGCATCTTCAAGGCGACTGGTTCGACGTGTGCAGCTGCAAGTTGCCCTGCCCCTGCAGCTTCGCCCAAGAGCCGACGCACGGCGACTGCCTGTTCACCCTCGTCTGGCATGTGCGTGACGGCCACTTCGGCAGCGTCGACCTCAGCGGATTGAGCGTCATATCCCTAGGCGAGTTCACGGGCAACATGTGGGTCGGCAACCCGAACGCCAAGATGCGACTCATGTTCTACATCGACGAACGCGCTGACGAGTTGCAACGAGATGCTCTGGAGCGCATCTTCACCGGGAAGGAGGGCGGCTGGCCAGCTCAGTTCGCCTCACTCATCGAGGATTTACGCGGAATCGAATATGCCCCGATCTCATTCAACGCCGCTGATGATCTGGCTTACTGGAAAGCCGAAATCCCCGGAAAGGTCGACCTGCATGTTGCCGCCCTTACTGGGCCGACAGCAGATCCCAACCGGCGGGTCACTACAACGAATGCCCCAGGCTCGGAAGTCGGTCCGGGACAGGTCGCGACATGGGGCGTCGTCGAGAAGGACGAGGCAACCGGTTTCGATTGGTCACACCAGCATCGAGGCGGTTCGAGCAAGCACTTCCCCTTCGACTGGCGACCGGACACCGATGCACAGCCGGCAAGCGACTCCCTCGCATCAAGCGAGGAATCATGCAGGTGCCACGCCTGATCCAATGGTCGGCAACCGACACCAAGTTCGTTGAACAAACGAAGGGCGGCACCCTCCCGACAGAGGGTGCCGCCTTCTCGTGGAACAGCTATACGACGAGGCCCTCGAGGCTCTGTATGCCGCCGTGCGGCAACAGATC
>NZ_LZKP01000099.1 GCF_001672895.1 Mycobacterium sp. E740 | reverse complement strand
AGTGCGGCATTAAGGTGACGCCGACCCCGATCTCGGCCGCCTTGACTGACGTCTGATCGGCAACGCTCATCGCGCCGGCCTTACGGTCGGCGCGATGGGTGTTTGCCACCAAGTTGTTCGGTCACCGCGTCTGCGGTCGCCACCACCGCCCGCGCTCGCTCGCTGATCTCGTTGTCCGTCAACGACTTTCCGATGTGCATCGATGCGACCATGACCTGGCGCTGATAGTGGTCGAACACCGGCGCCGAGATCACGCTGATGTCATGTCGCCGGCGGCCGCCGGCGTTCTCGCCGCGTAGATACACCCGTTCGCCGATGTCCGACACCAGCTCGCCGAGCAGCGCGCGCAGTTCGTCGGGCAGCTCCGCCGACATCCCGGCCATCAACGAATACAACCGTCGCCCACCGGGAGTCAGCCGTTCGACGAGGTAGCCGTCTGCCCGGCATTCGGCGATCACCCGGTTCAGCCGTTCGGTGCCGGTGCGCAACGGCGTGCGCGACAACACCGTCGGCTCCTTCGCCAGCCAATCGCGCTGTGCGTCGTCGTCCCAGAGCACGAACATCAACCCGACCGGCGGGGCGAACGGATAGCTCTGCCCCACCTCGACGCCGGGCCGTGCGCCCGGCGGCGCGACGAGGTCGAGCACCGTGATCCGATCGTCGACCACCGCAGAGAGCGCCGCGGTGGCCCAGAAGCGGGTCGACAGCCGGCGCAGTTCCTCGCGGGCGGCCGGGCTGACGCGCAGCGACTCCTGCGCCTTGTGGCCCAGCGTGATCAGCGACGGGCCCAGCCGGTAGGTCTTGTCGACGCCGTCTCGCACGAGGTAGCCGGCGTCCGCCAGCGACGTCACTATGCCGAGGCAGGTCGGCTTGCTGAGTTCGAGGCGGCGTGCCAGCTCCGAGACTCCGAACCGTTGCCCGGGGTGGCCGGCGAGGAAGTCCAGGATGCACACGACGCGTTCGGTGGGCGGCGACGCGCGGCTGGTCATGCGTGCACAGTACCTCGCGTTCCATATTTGGACCATGTCGGTCGGTATATTGACTACTGGTAGAACGCGTTCTAGTTTCGAGGCGTGTACTCGCAGCCATTGGTCGACGCGATCGCCGAAGCCGAACACCTCGTCGCGCAAGCACCGTTCATCGAATCCGAGGCCGACCTCCTCGAGGGCCTGCAATACCTGGCCGGCTGCGTTGCGGCATGCATGCACCTGGCGTTCGACTACGACCGCGACCATCCGTTCATGCAGTCGGGCACCGGCCCGTTCACCAAGATGGGCCTCGACAACCCCGACGCGCTGTACTTCGGCACCCGCGTCCAGCCCGGCCACGAGTACGTCGTCACCGGCAAGCGCGGCACCACGACCGACCTGGCCTTCCAGATGCTCGGCGGAGAGTACACCGACGACAACGTGCCGCCGAGCCAGGCGGCGTTCGACGACCGCGAACTCGACATCGCCTCCGACGGCACCTACGAGTGGCGCGTCACGCCGAGCAGCCCGTCGCAGCTGGTGGTTCGCGAGGTCTACAACGACTGGTCGGCGCAGCGCGGGCACATCAGCATCGCGCGCACCGACACCGCGGGCACCGCACCGCCGCCCCTGAGCGCAGCGACGATCGAGAAGCGGTACGCCGTCGCGGGCAAGCAACTGGTGCAGCGGGTCAAGACATGGCTGCAGTTCCCGCAGTGGTTCTACAACAACCTGCCGGTCAACACCATGGTGGCGCCGCGACTCACTCCGGGAGGACTGGCGACGCAGTACTCCTCGGTCGGTCACTTCGACCTGAACCCGGACCAGGCGATGATCATCACGCTTCCGGTCACCGACGCGCCGTATCTCGGCTTCCAGCTGGGCAGCCTCTGGTACATCTCGCTCGACTACATCAACCATCAGACGTCGCTGAACGGCACTCAGGCCCAAGCAGATCCCGACGACAAGATTCGCATCGTGGTGTCCGACGCCAACCCGGGTGTCACGAACTGGTGTGAGACGCTCGGTCACCGCAAGGGCTATCTCCAGTTCCGCTGGCAGCGGTTGTCCCGGGCGCTGACCGAAGCCGACGGCCCCACCGTCGAGGTGCTCGACGTCGACAAGGTCGGCGAAGCCCTGCCCTACCACGACTCCAACAAGATCTCCGCGGAAGACTGGCGCGCGCGGATCGCCCTGCGCCAGAAGCAGATTCAAGACAGGATGGTGGGCTGAAGATGGCACAGGAGGGGCTCCTGGCGGACAAGGTCGTCGTCATCAGCGGTGTGGGCCCGGCCCTGGGCACCACGCTTGCCCGCCGATGCGCCGAGGCCGGCGCAGACTTGGTGCTGGCCGCCCGCACGGTCGACCGGTTGGAGGACGTCGCCAAGCAGGTCACCGACCTGGGCCGGCGCGCACTGTCGGTCGGCACCGACATCACCGACGCGGCGCAGGTGAGTAACCTCGTGGAGGAGACGCTCAAGGCGTACGGCCGCGTGGACGTGTTGATCAACAACGCGTTCCGGGTGCCGTCCATGAAACCCTTCGCCAACACGACTTTCGAGCACATGCGCGAGGCGATCGAGTTGACGGTGTTCGGCGCGCTGCGTCTCATCCAGGGCTTCACTCCGGCGCTTGCCGAGGCCCACGGGTCGGTGGTCAACGTCAATTCGATGGTGGTGCGCCACTCGCAGGCCAAGTACGGCGCGTACAAGATGGCCAAGTCAGCCCTGCTGGCGATGTCGCAGACCCTCGCAACAGAACTGGGTGACAAGGGCATCCGGGTGAATTCCGTTCTGCCGGGCTACATCTGGGGCGGTACGTTGAAGAGCTACTTCGAGCACCAGGCGGGCAAGTACGGCACCAGCGTCGACGACATCTACAACGCCACCGCGGCGGGTTCGGATCTGAAGCGGCTACCCACCGAGGACGAGGTTGCCTCGGCGATCCTGTTCATGGCCAGTGACCTGTCCAGTGGCATCACCGGCCAGGCGCTCGACGTGAACTGCGGGGAGTACAAGGCGTGAGCCCCAGAACGGACGTCGGTACGGTCGACGATCTGCATGCCTCGGCCACCAAGGCGTGCGGTCTCGACGACTTCGGCAGCGACGACGACAACTACCGCGAAGCGCTTGCGGTGTTGCTCGAGTCGTACCGCAAGGACGCCGATCTCACCGAGTTCGGCAGCAAGATGCAGCGCTTCTTCGTGCGCAACGCGCTGGTGGCCCGCCTCGTCAGCGAGGCGGCGTTCAAGCAGTATCCGCAGCACGCCGACGTGCCGATCGAGAAGCCGATCTTCGTGACGGGCCTGCCCCGCACCGGTACCACCGTCATCCACCGGTTGCTGACCGCGGATCCGCGCCACCAGGGCCTGGAACTGTGGCTCGCGGAATTCCCGCAGCCCCGCCCGCCGCGCGAAACCTGGCCGGACAACCCGGTGTTCGCTGAGCTCGACGCGCGCTTCAAGAAGGCGCACGAAGAGAACCCGGATTACACCGGCCTGCACTACATGACCGCCGACGAGGTCGAGGAATGCTGGCAGCTGCTGCGCCAGTCGTTGCACTCGGTGTCCTACGAGACGCTGGCACACATCCCCACCTACGCGCGGTGGCTGTCACAGCAGGACTGGACCAAGCCGTATGCCCGCCATCGGCGCAACCTGCAGTTGATCGGTCTCAACGAGCCCGAGAAGCGTTGGGTGCTGAAGAATCCCAGCCATCTGTTCGCGCTCGACGCGCTGTTCAACACTTATCCGGACGCGTTGGTGATCCAGTGCCACCGCCCGGTCGAGACGATCATGGCCTCGATGTGCTCGCTGTCCCAGCACACCACCGCAGGCTGGTCGAACAGCTTCACTGGCGACGTCATCGGCCGAGATGCGATGGAGACCTGGTCACGCGGGCTGGAGCTGTTCAATCAGGTCCGCGCGCAACATGATCCGGCCCAGTTCTACGATCTGGACTACTTCGAGTTCGTCAAGGACCCTATCGCCACGGTCGAGAACGTCTACCGGCACTTCGGCATCGACTTCACCGACGACGCGCGTGCGGCGATCCAGCGCAGCGACGAGGAGAGCAAGCAGGGCCCGCGCGCACCCAAGCACACCTATTCGCTGGCCGACTACGGCTTGACCGACGAGCACGTCATGGAGCGCTTCGCGGGGCTGTGACGGGCTGGGAGCAGAACCTCAGGCCGTCGTGTTCGCCAGTGCATCAATGCGTTTGAGCGCCCCTTCAGCCAGCGACCGCACGTCGTAACCGTTGGCGGGACCGCAGGTCGAAATCTCGACGGCGGCGTTGTGTGCGGCGACGAACGCGCTGTCACATGCCCAGTCGTCACCGCTATACGACCACATGACGATATCGGGGGAGCCCGACTCGACCGGCGGATGAAGCTGGAATCGGTATTCGCGCCCAGCCATGCTGGTGACCCGAAAGACCTTGCCGCGACAGGACTCGATCGTCTGCTTCGCGGCCTGCAGCGCGTCACCCGCCTCGAACCCGACGGGGTAGACGCCCACCATTTCCTCGATGTACACGTCGCGTCCGTCGAGCACGGCGGTCCAATGCCCGCCGCTGTACGCGGCGGGATGGTGATCGGCGATGAACGGCGGGTCGACCTCGCGGGCTACTCCGACGCATTCCTGCGGTTCGACGGTCACGAACAGGTTGCCGTCGCCCTTTGACACCTGCGGGCTCAACAGGTCACCGATCTGACCCGCCGTGATCGGTGCGACCGGCGGGGCCGGCTTCGGCTGCGGCGCATCGACCACCCGGGTACATGCTGCACAACTCAGCACCAGCAGGGACCCAACTGCCCAGAAGCGCCGCATCGCAGCGGATTTCACGGTGGCCGTACGCCGGCGAGGCTAACCATCACCAGGGGAGGGGGCCGACGACATCTCCTCCAGGCACCCCTCGGCGACCGCGTGTCTGATGCTGTCGGCCAGCCGCGGGCATGACTTGGCGCGCGCCGGATCGCCTCCGGACTCGCGGATCTCGGTGAAGTACGCGCACCGGCGGGTCGCCTCGCTGTTCCATTGCACCGAGGTGTGCGCGGGCCCGAGCTTCTTCACGTCAACCGAGACGTGGCAGAACCGGCAGTCCACCGACGCCAGCCCCGACCGGAGATAGCGCTCACGGTCGCGCTGAGTGGCCTCGCGCAGGGCCGCTGTGCGTTCGGCCCCGAAAGACGGTGCCTTCGAAGCGGTTCCGACGCTCGAGCCGCCGTTGTGCCCGTGGTCGTCGTCGTGTCCGCCGTGCAGCAGCAACATCGCCCGGGCCAACCGGTCGACGTCGGCGGGGCCGACAATCTGGCCGACGTCGGCGGGGCCGACAATCTGGCCGGACTCCGGGGCATCGTCGCGCGGGCTCATGAGCTGGCTTGGTCGGCCTTTTCTTGCTCTGAGGCCTGCTCCGAGGCCTGCTGCTTGAGGTTCTCCTCGACCTCGACATGCCACTTCTCGTTGGCCGCCGTGGTGTCGACCTCCATCTCGAAGCGGTCGGTCATGTCCGGCGTCACATCCGCGACGTCGACGTAGAACTGCTGGTACCACCGGCGCATCTGGTAAACAGCGCCGTCCTCTTCGACCAACAGCGGGTTGTCGATACGGGTCTTGTGCTTCCAGATCTCGACGTCCTGCAGGAAGCCCTTGCTCACGCCGTCGGTGAACACTTCGGCGAGCCGTTCGGTGGTCTTCTCGTCGAGGCCCTTGGGCTTCTCGACGATCACACCCCACTGCAGCATGAACGAGTTCTGCGTGACGGGGTAGTGGCAGTTGATCAGGATCGACTCGGCCTTGTAGCCGCCGTAGTTGTTGTGCAGCCAGTTGATCATGAACGACGGCCCGAAGTACGACGCCTCGGAGTCGAGATGCGCCTCGCCGTAGGTGGTCCCCATGTCGCTGATGTCGGGGCGCCCGACGTTGTGCAGGTACTGGCTGGCGATGTGTCCTTCGAAGACGTTCTTGAAGTACGTCGGCAGCCCGTAGTGGATGTAGAAGAAGTGCGCCATGTCGGTGACGTTGTCGATGATCTCGCGGCAGTTGGACCCCTCGATCAGCATCGAGTTCCAGCGCCAGTCGGTCCAATCGTCGCTCTCGAATTCGGGGATCTCCGGGATCCGGACCTCCGGCTGCGGCGGGTTGCCCTCGGGGTCGTTCCAGACGAACAGCAGCCCGCCGCGCACGTCGGTGGCCCATGCGCGGGTGCGCGCCAACCGCGGGGTGCGCTTGGCGTAGGGCACCAGCTTGCACTTGCCGTCGCCGCCCCAGCGCCAGTCGTGGAACGGGCAGGCCACCTCGTCGCCCTTGATCGTGCCCTGGGAGAGGTTGCCGCCCATGTGGCGGCAATAGCCGTCGAGGACCTTCAGATCACCGTGTGAGTCCGCGAACACCACGAGCATGGTGCCGAAGATCTCGACGCCGTGCGGCTCGCCGTCGAGGAAGTTCGTCACCGGACCCAGGCAGTGCCACCCGCGGGCGTAGCGGTCGGGCAGAGCGCCGGTGTCGATCTCGCGAATCCCCGCGCTGTCGGTAGTCACGATGGGCCTCCCGGTTCTGTGTCTCTAACTAGAACACGTTACAGTTTTGTCCTCGCGCCGCGCAATCCATGCAGGTGGGTCAACTGCGGTATAACCAAACGGTGCCGTTGTACTCCTTTGAGGGCCACGCCCCGACCGTCGACCCCGGTGCGTTCATCGCACCCACTGCGACGCTGGTCGGCGACGTGCACGTCGAGGCGGGTGC
Source organism: Mycobacterium sp. E740 (assembly GCF_001672895.1). GTDB lineage: Bacteria > Actinomycetota > Actinomycetes > Mycobacteriales > Mycobacteriaceae > Mycobacterium. The sequence continues at coordinate 13,648 of NZ_LZKP01000099.1, read as the reverse complement.
GTCAGTCTGGTTCAACGCCGTGCTGCGAGCGGATTTCGCGCCCATCGTGATCCGGGAGGGCGCCAACGTCCAGGACGGCTGCGTGCTGCACGCACCACCGGGCATCCCCGTCGACGTGGGGCCGGGCGCCACGGTCGCGCACGGGTGCGTCGTGCACGGCGCGCACATCGGCGCCCAAGCCGTCCTGGCCAACCACTGCACGGTCCTCGACGGCGCGGTCATCGGAAAGCGCAGCCTGGTCGCCGCCCACTCCCTGGTGGTCGGTGGCACCAAGATCCCCGACGAGGTACTGGTGACCGGTGCCCCCGCGAAGGTGCGCGGCCCGATCGGGGGCACGGGCGCCGAGACGTGGGTGAACGCGAATCCCGGGGCGTACCAGGAGTTGGCCCGCCGCTACGTCAACGGTCTGCGGCGCGTCGACGACGAGGGCTGAGTCACTGCGGCGGGTGAAGCCCCGTCCGCAGCGCGATCTGCTGCATCTTGCCGACGCTGACGACGAACTCGTCGGTGGTGGCGTCACCCGGCGCACTCTCGAATTCGAGGCGCACCAGGGCGGGCCCCTCGGTGAACAGCAGCAGCGTGGCAGCCTTGCTGCCGTCCGGTGTCGTGCCGACGGCCATCGTGCCGTCGGCGCCGACGGGGACCGATCGCGTGGTCCCACCGGAGACGATCTTGTCGATCGCGGGTAGCGAGTCCCGCAGCGTCTTGGTCGCGGTCTGCGCATCCGGATAGATCACGATGGTGTCGGAGATGGCACGCGAGTCCTCGTCGTTGACGAACAGGGCGCTCGCGCCCGGCAATCCATCGGGGACCGGGGAGGTCGATCGCACCGCGAAGGTGTCCTCCGCGTCACTGAGGTCGGCTGCCTTCAGCAGCAGGCGACTGTAGTCGGCGCCGTCGCCGGCGTCGCTTCCGGTCTTCGGGCTCGTAGGAGCGCTCTGCGGTGCCGACGTCGTGGTGAAGGCAGGCAGCGTCGGCGGCGCCGAATTCGGGTCGGGAATCGATGAGTCACACGCCACGGCGGCAGCACACAGCAGGGCCGCCGACGCGGTTACGGATACGGCTTTCAGACGTGACAAGTGGCGAAAATCATTCGAATTGATGGGACTTCATCTCCGTTGCTACTAGAGGTCGACACTCAACGTACCGATTACCGATACGGTGTCGACATGACGATCGGCAAGGTCGCCGAACTGTGGCGGTATCCCGTCAAATCGCTCGGCGGTGAACGGGCTGAACAGGCCGACATCGGACCACGCGGTGTGCGGGGTGACCGGTTGTGGGCGGTTCGGGATCTGCAACGCGATGTGACCGCATCAGCGCGACGGCTGCCCGCGCTGCTCGGGGCCACCGCCCGCTACGCCGGCCCGCTGCCCGCCGACGCCGGCCCGGGCAACGCGCCCGAAGTCGTGATCACCTTTCCCGACGGCACCGAGATGTCCAGCGGTGACGACGGCGTGCACGCGAAGCTCTCCGAACTCGCCGACCGCGAGGTCCGGCTCACCGCCCTGCCGCCGGCGCAGGACACCAGCCTGCACAAGTTGAGCAAGTTCGAACGCGAGAACACCACGATAGCGGCGCTGCGCGCCGACTTCGGCGTCGCGGAGGAGGAGGGCTTCCCGGACGTCTCGATGTTCCGGATGTCGGACCTGGCCACGCTGTCCCGCTACTCCACACCGCCGGGGATGTTCGTCGACCTGGCGCCCGTGCACGTGATGAGCGCGAGCAGCCTCGCCACGATCGGCGCGGAGATCGGCGGAGACGTCGACGTGCGCCGGTTCCGTCCGAACGTGCTGTTGGCACTGGATGATTCGGGCGACGGGCTGCCGGAGTCGCACTGGACCGGAGGGCACGTGGCGATCGGCGGCGTGGTGCTCGAGGTGACCATGCCGACGATCCGCTGCGTCGTGCCCAGCCGCCCGCAACCCGGTCTGGAAACCGACCGGCGCATCACCAAAGCTGTTGCCGGACGGGCCGAACGGTGCCTGGGCGTCTACTGCTGGGTCGCCACCGAAGGCGCCGTCCGGGTGGGTGATGCGGTAGACCTGCGCGCAGCGGCCGGAGCCAGACGGATGCTCGCAGGCGCCACCAGGCGCGCGAAACGGCTCACCTTCGGCGTCGCAACGGCAGCCGCGGGCCGGTTGTCCCGCTAGATCTTGCGGGCGCTGGCCGTTGCCCGGTCGAGTTCCCAGTACGCGCGCAGCGCGACGATCTTGCCCGCGTCGTCGACCCGGTAGGTGAAGACGCCCTCGGCTGTCACCTGGTAGCCGGCGGACCGGATCACGATGCTGCCGACGTTGGCCTCCTCGTTGCCGCACTGGTAGGTCTCGACGAAGTTGAACTGCAGCTCGCTCGGGGCGATCGCCTTGTCGTAGAACGCCGAGATGGCTTCCTTGCCGCGGTGGCCCTTGCCCTCGGGGTCGAAGTGCGACGGACCGATCGGATCTTCGACGATCGCGTCGTCGGCGAAGTTGTCCAGCCACGCCTGCTTGTCGTGGGCGATCGCCGCGTCGCGGGATCGCTTGCCCGCCAGATGGACCGGCGCCTGCGGATCGGTGACGGTCACTGCTGCCAGCCCGAGTGGATGTAGGTGTCGGCGAACCGCTTCATCGAATCCCGCTTCTTGTCCAGCGGCGCGTCGAACCCCAGGCCCTCGAATATCCAGGGGATCACGATGTTGTCGGTGACGCCGACCGCGGCGAGTTCGCGATGCCCGTCGACGTCGAACTTGTCGATGCAGACGGCCTGGTACTCGAACGGGTCGTCGGCCCGGCCGTTTTCGGCCAGCAGCTTCTTGAGCTTGCCGATGATCTCGGCCAGCTGGTCGCAGGTCAGCATCGCGCTGGTCCACCCGTCCGCGACCCGTGCCGCGCGCTTGAGGGCTACGTCGGTGTGGCCGCCGACGTAGAACGGCACGGGTTCGGTCGGTGCGGGGCTCATCTGCAGTTTGTCGAAGTCGTAGAACTCACCGTGGAACTCGACCATGCCGCCGGCGAGGACGAGTTTGATCACCTCGATCATCTCGTCGACCCGCTTGCCGCGCTTGGCGTACGGCTGGCCGCACCACTCGAATTCCTCAGGTGCCCAGCCGATTCCGACACCGAAGCCGAAACGGTTGTTGGTCAGGTTCGCGACGGAGCCGACCTGACGCGCCAGCAGCAGCGGGTTGCGCGAGCCGAGCTTCATCACGTTGGTGTAGAAGCGCAGCGTCGACGTGACAGCGCCCATCGCGCCCGCGGCGATCAGCGGATCGACCCAGGGCGTGTTCTCGTCCCACATGCGCGAGCCGTCGGCGGTGTACGGGTAGTCGGCCGACTGCTTCTCCATGTAGAAGATCGAGTCGGGCAACGCGATGTTGTCGAAGCCGACTTCCTCTGCCGTCTTGGCGATCTCGATCAGCTGATCGATCGGCGACATCGGGATCGCGCAGGTGTACTGCATGCGGTTCACGGCTTGGCCGCTGGTTTGTCCGCCCCGACCACCCACATCGAGTAGTACTGGGCCCCACCGCCGTACGCATGGCCCAGCGCCTTGCGGGCACCCTCGACCTGATGGTCGCCGCCCTTGCCCATGACCTGGATCGCCGACTCGGCGAACCGGATCATCCCTGACGCGCCGATCGGGTTGCTCGACAGCACTCCGCCGGAGGCGTTGAGCGGGATGCGACCGGTCATCTCGGTCTCGCCGGCCTCGGTGAGTTTCCAGCCCTCGCCCTCGGGGGCGAAGCCGAGGCTCTCCAGCCACATCGGCTCGTACCAGGAGAACGGCACGTAGATCTCGGCCGCGTCGATCTCGTCGATGGGGCTCTTGATCCCCGCCGCCTTCCACAGCGCGGCCGCGGCGTCGCGGCTGGCCTGCGGGTTGACCTGGTCGCGGCCGGAATAGGCCAGTGGCTCGGTGCGCAGCGCGGTGGCATGAACCCAGGCGACGGGATGACCGTCGGCGATGCGCGCCTCCGCCGCGGCCTCGTCGCCGATCACCATCGCGGCCGCCCCGTCTGACGACGGACACGTCTCGTCGTAGCGGATCGGATCCCACAGCATCGGGGACTCCATCACCTTCTCGACGGTGAGGTCGGGCTGATGCAGATGCGCCAGCGGGTTCTTCGCCCCGTTGCGCCGGTCCTTCACCGCCACCATCGCGCCGATGTGATTCGGAGCGCCCGAGCGACGGATGTATGCACGCACGTGCGGGGCGAAGTAGCCGCCGGCACCCGCACCGACCGGCTTGGTGAAGGGCACCGGAATGCTCAACGCCCACATGGCGTTCGACTCGGACTGCTTCTCCCACGCCATCGTCAGCACGCGCCGGTACTTACCCGACTGCACGAGGCTGGCCGCGACGATCGCGGTCGACCCGCCCACCGAGCCGGCGGTGTGCACGCGGATCAGCGGCTTGTTCGTCGCACCCGTGGCGTCGGCCATGAACAGTTCGGGCATCATCACGCCCTCGAAGAAGTCGGGTGCCTTGCCGACCACCACGGCGTCGATGTCGTCGAACGTCGAGCCGGAATCCTCCAGCGCCCTGTCGATGGCCTCGCGGACCAGGCCGTTCATCGACACGTCCTGGCGCTTGGCGACGTACTTCGTCTGCCCGGTGCCCAGTACCGCTGCGAGCTGCTTGGTCATGACCTTGCCCCTTCACTCTTCGCGCAAGCGCTCATCGGCCCTCCAGGGCACATACCAGATTCTGTTGCAGCGCAGGGCCGCTCGTGGCATGTGCCAGTACCCGCTGCGCTGCGCCGTCGAAGATGTGGCGAGCCGCGAAACCGATGCGCTCCAGCCCGGCGGAGAACATCGGGTTGGCCGCCAGCGCGCCGCCGGAGGGATTGACCTTCGTCGACGACGGCAGCCCGATCGCTTCGGTGAGGATCAGCTGCTGATGGGTGAACGGCGCGTAGATCTCGGCGACGTCGATCGAACCCGGGTCACCTCCGGTGGCGGCCTGCGCCGACGCGGCCGTCGAGGGTGAGGTGGTCAGATCGCGAGCGCCCAGGATCGGGGTTTCGATGCGATGCTCGAAACCGGTGATCCAGGCCGGATTTTCGCGGAGCTCACGAGCCCTGTCGCCGGCGGCCAGCACGATCGCCGACGCCCCGTCGGTGATCGGTGCGATGTCGTGGCGTCGCAACGGGTCGGCGAAGTACGGCCGCTCGAGCAGTTCGTCCACCGACTTCGCCGGTTGCTCGGAATCGGTGCGGCCGCCTGCCGTCATGGAATCCAGTGCCACTTGAGCCATCTGCTCGGCAGTCCACTTGCCCGCGTCGAGCCCCATCCGCGCCTGCAGACCGGCCATCGAAACCGAGTCCGGCCACAGCGGCGCGACGGTGTACGGATCGGTCTGCAGCGCCAGCACCCGGCGCAGCGTGCCCGCGCTCGACTTGCCGAAGCCGTACACCAGCGCGGTCTCGACCTCGCCGGTGAGCAGCTTGATGTAGGCCTCGTACATCGCCCAGGCCGCGTCCATCTCTACGTGCGATTCGTTGATCGGCGGCACTGCACCGATGGAGTCGATCGCGGAGATGAACGAGAATGCCCGTCCGGCAAGGTAATCGGACGATCCCGAGCACCAGAAGCCGATGTCGGTCTGCTGCAGGCCGAGTTCTTCGTAGAGCTGGTGGAAACACGGCATCAGCATCTCGACGCCGTTGGTGGTGCCGTCGGTGCGGCGCACATGCGGAGCGTGTGCGAAGCCCACCACTGCTATGTCTGTCATATCGCGGGCCCCTTCACAGGTGGTGCTTGTAGGAGTCGTAGTCGGCGTCGGGCTCGCCCGTCGGACGGAAGTAGTCGATGTTGTCGATGCCCAGCCCCCACTGCTCGCGGGGCTTCCACACGGCTTGCACTCGCATGCCCATCCGGACCTCAGCCGGGTCGATTTCGGTGACCAGGTGCAGGAACGGGATGTCCGCGCCGTCGAGCAGAACGTAGGCCGCGACGTAGGGCGGCTTGATCCGCTGCCCGGAGAACGGGATGTTGATGATCGCGAACGTGGTGACCGTGCCCTTGTCCGGCAACTCGATGAACTCGTCGAGTTCCAGGCCGGTGGCGGGGTCGGCCTCCTTCGGCGGGAAGTACACCTTGCCTGGCTGGCCGTCGCGGCCCTGCTTGGTCCGTCCCCCGAGCAGCTTGCCTTCCTCGAGCGCCTTGAGGAACGTGGTCTCGGGCAGCGATGCGGTGTGCTGAATCTCGATGGAGGACGGCGTCACCTGGATCTTGATCGGCTCGCGGTCGTCGGAACCAGCCGAGGGCTCTTCTTCGTCACCCGGCAGGAAGTAGGCGATGTCGGTGATCGCACCGACGGGCTCGTCGACCCAGTGCGCGTGCACCCGATCGCCGGTGCTGATGGCGTCGGCGGAGCCGGCATCCACCGCGTGCAGGAGCGCGGTGTCGGCACCGTCGAGTTTGATCAGCGCCCACGCGAACGGCCGGTCCAGCGGTTGGCCCTCCAGCGGGGTGGATTGCCACGTCCACGACAGCACGGTGCCCACCCCGGCCACCGGTACGATCTCGGTCAATTGCTGGTAGGTCACGGGATCGAACTCGGCGGGTGGCACGAGCACCCGCCCGTCCGAACCGCGGACACCGACGATGCGCCGCTCGCGGAGGGCCGTGAAGAACTGGGACAGGAGTGGTCCGACTGAACGGGTGTAGTCGAATGAGAGCCTCAGCGGTGCTGAAAGCGGCCGCTCATGGGGATCGATCTGCACCGCGCTGCCTTGGCTGGTGGTCACGGCATCGAGTAGAACAGGTTCTAACTATCGTTTCAAGCACGGGTGTGGAGGCGCGCTAATGAAGTTGGGTCTGCAGCTGGGGTACTGGGGTGCGCAGCCGCCCGAAAACCACGCCGAACTGGTCGCGGCGGCCGAGGAAGCCGGCTTCGACACGGTGTTCACCGCCGAGGCGTGGGGTTCGGACGCCTATACGCCGTTGGCCTGGTGGGGACGCGAGACCAAGCGGATGCGGCTCGGCACGTCGGTGATCCAGCTGTCCGCGCGCACCCCGACCGCGTGCGCCATGGCGGCGCTGACGCTCGACCACCTCTCGGGTGGGCGGCACATCCTCGGGCTGGGAGTGTCGGGACCGCAGGTCGTCGAGGGCTGGTATGGCCAGAAGTTTCCGAAACCGTTGGCGCGCACCCGCGAGTACGTCGACATCCTGCGCCAGGTGTGGGCGCGCGAGGCGCCGGTGCGCAGCGACGGACCGCACTACCCACTGCCGCTGAGCGGCGAGGGGACCACGGGCCTGGGCAAGAACCTCAAGCCGATCACCCATCCGTTGCGCGCCGACATCCCGGTCATGCTGGGCGCCGAAGGGCCGAAGAACGTGGCGCTGGCCGCCGAGATCTGCGACGGCTGGCTGCCGATCTTCTACTCGCCGCGCATCGCGAACATGTACAACGAATGGCTCGACGAGGGCTTCGCCCGCCCGGGCGCGCGGCGCAGCCGCGAGGACTTCGAGATCTGCGCGACGGCCCAGGTGGTCGTCACCGACGATCGCGCCGGGGTGATGGAGCTGATGAAGCCGCACCTGGCGCTCTACATGGGCGGAATGGGCGCGGAGGACACGAACTTCCACGCCGACGTCTATCGCCGGATGGGTTACGCCGAAGTCGTCGACGACGTGACCAAGCTGTTCCGGTCCGACCGCAAGGACGACGCGGCCAAGATCATCCCCGACGAGTTGGTCGACGACTCGGCGATAGTCGGGGACCTCGGCTATGTGCAGGAACAGATCAAGGCGTGGGAGGCTGCGGGTGTCACGATGATGGTCGTCGGCGCGCGGTCGCCCGAGCAGATCCGCGACCTCGCGGCCCTGGTGTGACCGCTACATGCGGCGCAGCCTGCCCTCGCGGATGAACCGCTGCACACGGCTGGCGACCCAGTAGCCGAGAAACCTGACTCTCTCGGTGCGGCCCCCGTTCACGACGAGGAAGGTGTTGTAACCCTCGAGCTTGCTGCTCCAGCGTGACTTCGACACATGCGGGCCCGGGGAGAGCGCCAGCTGATCGTGGCCGAGTTCGATGGCCCTGCGCGCCGCTTGTGCGATGAGCAGGGTCATCGGCGAGCAGTGCCAGTGCGCCGGGTCGAATCCCGAGTGGCTGATGAAGGTCGTGTTGTACCCGTACAGCGTGAGTTGCGAGCCGATGGTGCGCCCGCGGGAGTCGCGGAGTTCGATCACGTCCGCCGTCTTGGAACTCGTTGTGCGGCAGACCATTTCGACGAACAACTCGACGTTGCGTTCGCTTCGGAACGGGGTGGTGTGATCGACGTGCACTGCGGAATCGGCCCGCATCAGGTTGAGCTTCACCAGTCGTCGGGCGAAATCCTCGACGTCACCGCCCTCGCTAGCCACCTGGAAGTCGATATCGCCCAGTGTCTCGGCGGCTTTACGCTCGGCCTTGGTCAGGCTCTTCCGTACGTTGCGCTTCAGCCCGGCATGCGTGGCCTCCCACGTCTGCGCGAGGTCCATCACCGTCGCGACGTGTATGTCCTTGTGCAGCACCCGCGAAGCGCCCATCGACGGGAACCGCGAGTCGTCGGTTGTGGACAGCCACCCGTGTGCGGGCCCGAGCGTGAGTTCCTTCCACGTCCAGTGTTGACGGTGCTCGAGTGCTACGTTCACGACTTCCTGCGCGGCCTCGGCCGGATCGATACGGGAGAGCAACGGCGCCAACTCGATCAGCCAAGTGTCGGTGTGGGCAGCGAACGGCATGAGGCATCGGCCCAGCACGCCCGCCGGTCCGACCGGCGCAATGTGCATCGGTGCGATCCAGTCGAGCCGCCCGTCGCGCCAGCCCTGGATGACGAACGGGCGAATCCGGTCGCCTGCGTGGTCCAGCCAGGAGAGCTGTATCTCAGGGTTGGCAAACGGATTTCTCTCGTGCGACGATGCATGCAGCTCACGCCACGCATCGACGATCTCGTCGATTTCCTTGCGATCGCGAGCAATTTGTACCCGCTCACGACCTGCATCCACGCGCACACCGTATCAACAAGATCGGTCTGTCGCTCGGCCAGCGGTTCTCGCCGGACGCTCCGTCAGCAAACCGTCATCGCGTCCGGTAGACACTTCTTGCTCATTGTCTACAACACGTTCTAGATTGGCTCCGTGACTCAGCACACGATCGCAGGGACGGTCGTCACCATGCCGGTGAAGATCCGCAAGGCGACCCAGCACATGGCCATGTTCGGAGTGGATGCTGACGCGGCCCAACAGATGATCGACTACAGCGGCCTGCAGGTGTGCCGTTTCTCGCCAGGGCGCGCGATCGTCGTCCTGATGCTGATGCATTACGTCGACGGTGACCTCGGCCAGTATTACGAGTACGGCACGAACGTGATGGTGAACCCGCCGGGGTCTTCGGCATCGGGGCCGCGCGCGTTGAAGGACGCGGGTGCTTTCATCCACCACCTGCCCGTCGATCAGGCCTTCACGCTGGAGGCCGGGACGAAGATATGGGGATACCCGAAAGTGATGGCGGACTTCATCGTTCGCGACGGCCGTACGTTCGGTTTCGACGTGTCGATCGACGGGCAGTTCGCGGTCGGGATGGATTTCGCGCGGGGGTTGAAGGCGCCCGCGGTGTTCACCTCGAAGCCTCGCGCTTATCCGACGTACTCCTACCGTGACGGCGTCGTTCGGCAGACCGTCGGGGAGATGAAAATGACCGGCGTGCGCTACCGACCGGGCGGCGTCCGCGTCCGACTCGGCGAACACCCCTACGCCAAGGAGCTGGCCACGCTCGGTTTCCCGAAACGGGCACTGTTCTCCAGTTCGGCTGGCAACGTGGAGATGTCATTCGCCGACGCGCAGGAGATTTCATGACGACCACCAGGCCCGATGTCGATCTCACCGACGGCGCCTTCTATGCCGGTGACTCGCGGTCGGTTTACAAGTGGATGCGCGAGAACGAGCCGGTGTTCCGGGACCGCAACGGCTTGGCCGGGGCTGCGACGTACGCCGCGGTGATCGAAGCCGAGCGCAATCCCGAGCTGTTCTCCAACGCCGGCGGTATCCGGCCGGACCAGCCGGGCGTCGAGATGATGATCGAGATGGACGATCCGCAGCATTTGCTGCGCCGTAAGCTCGTCAACGCCGGGTTCACCCGCAAACGGGTGAAAGACCTTGAGGGATCGATCAGTTCGCTGTGTGACACGTTGATCGACAACGTCTGTGAGCGCGGTGAGTGCGACTTCGTCTGGGATATCGCCGCGCCACTGCCGATGGCCGTCATCGGCGACATGCTCGGCGTGCGGCCCGAGGAACGCGAAATGTTCCTCAAGTGGTCCGACGATCTGGTCAGCTTTCTCAGCAGCACCGCTGACCCGGAGAAGTTCCAGATCACCATGGACGCGTTCGCCGCCTACAGCCAGTACATGATGGGCATGATCGAGGCCCGCAAGTCGGAGCCGACGGACGATCTGGTCAGCGTTCTGGTGCACGCAGAGGTCGAGGGCAGCAAGCTCGAGGACCATCAGATCGTCACCGAGGTGCTCCTACTGCTGATCGGCGGCGACGAGACCACCCGGCACACGCTTTCCGGCGGCACCCGGCAGCTGTTGCGGCATCCGAACCAGCACCAGAAGCTGCTCGATGATCTGGACTTGTTGCCGAACGCGATCGAGGAGATGCTGCGCTGGACTGCGCCGGTGAAGAACATGGCGCGGACCGTCACCGCCGACACCGAGTTTCACGGCACCGCCCTCAAAGAGGGCGAGAAGATGATCCTGTTGTTCGAGTCGGCCAACTTCGACGAGAAGGTGTTCGACGACCCGGAAACGTTTGACATCGAGCGTTATCCGAACAACCACCTGGCGTTCGGGTTCGGCACGCATTTCTGTCTGGGTAACCAACTCGCGCGCCTCGAACTGTCGATCATGCAGACGAAACTGCTGCAGCGGCTACCCGATCTGCGCTTGGCCTCCGACGGCGACCTGCCACTGCGGCCCGCGAACTTCGTGTCCGGACTCGAGCAGATGCCGGTCGTCTTCACCCCGACGAAGCGCCTCTAGCGCCGAGCGTGCGCTCACTGCGAAATTCAGGCCGACTTTGCGCAACCACCGCACGCTCGACGATTCCATTCGGTCGTCAGACGGTGGATGATGCCGGCTTCGGTATCGCACGACGTGACGCGAATGTCCGTCCATCCGAGCTCGGTGACCGCGTCGTGCCGGCGGATGTCGGCGTTGAACCGGACCGGGTCGCGGTGGTGCTCGCCCTCGTAGTCGAGGCCTAACTTCATCTCTTCCCATCCCATGTCGATGACGGCGATGAGAACCCCGTATTCGTTGTAGACCGGGATCTGCGTCGTCGGCGGGGGAAACCCGTGTTGAATGACGAGCAGCCGGAGCCACGTCTCTTTGGGCGACTCGGCGCCGGGGTCTACGAGTTGTAAGACTCTGCCCACCTGTCGGATTCCGCGGCGGCCCCGGTATCGAGCGGCGAGCGATTCCACGTCTGCCTTTTTCAGACGCGTCGCGCGGGCCAGTGCGTCGATCGCGGGGACGGCCTTGCCGAGCGGGTAGCGGCAAGCCAGGTCGAGCGCGGTGCGGGTCGGCGTCGTCACGCGAATCCCGTCGATCACCTTGATCTCGTCCTCCGCGAACCGGTTTGACCACACGCGGATGCCGGCCGGAGGCCGCCGGTTAGGCCCGAGCAGCTCGGCTGGCCGATCACCGTCGACCCACTTCGCTTTGTGTAGAGCCGAGGCGGACTGACCTGCGACCACCGCCTCGCGCTGTGACCACAGATACGCCGCCTTCGCACGGACGACCGCGGTGATATCCCGGTCCTCAGTCGAATAGACGTCGGGATAGAGCCGCACGTAGCGGCTACGCAGCTCATAGGGCGTCAGAAGTCCTGAGGCGACGGCCTCACTGCCGATGAATGGATCCCGCATGGCGGTGAGTGTGCCGAGTGTCCCCGACAGTTCGTCGAGCGTGCGCTCACTGCGAAAATCGGGTCGATTTTTCGCAACCACCGCACGCTCGGCGCAAGGGGGGACGAGCCGCCGACAGGCCTACTTCATCTGGAAGTTGGGCGCGCGTTTCTCCTTGAACGCCCGCGGCCCTTCCTTGGCGTCGTCGCTGAGGAACACCGGGATGCCGTTTGCGGTGTCCGGCTTGAACGCCTCTTCCTCGTGCATGCCCTCGGTCTCGCGAATGGTCTTGAGGATTGCCTGCACAGCCAGCGGGCCGTTGTTGTTGATGACCTCGGCGATCTCCAGCGCCTTGTCCAGCGCGGTTCCGTCGGGCACCACGTAACCGATCAGCCCGTACTCCTTGGCCTCGGCGGCGGTGATGTGCCGGCCGGTCAGCAGCAGATCGCACGCGATGGTGTAGGGAATCTGGCGCACCAGGCGCACCGCGGACCCGCCCATCGGGTAAAGGCTCCACTTCGCTTCGGAGATACCGAATTTGGCACTTTCCCCGGCGATCCGGATGTCGGTGCCCTGCAAAATCTCGGTGCCGCCCGCGATCGCCGGGCCCTCGACGGCGGCGATCAACGGCTTCTTGAGACGCCGGCCCTTCAGCAACCCGTCGATCCGCGACGGGTCATAGCTGCCGTCCTTGAAGGAATCGCCCGGTGGCTTGGCCGTCGCCGCCTTGAGGTCCATCCCGGCGCAGAAGTACCCGCCGGCCCCGGTCAGGATGCAGGTGCGGATCTCTGGATCCTCGTCGACGCGGTCCCACGCCTCGACCATGATCGAGAGCATCTCGGTGGAAAGCGCGTTGCGGGCCTCGGGCCGGTTGAGCGTGAGGATCAGAGTGTGTCCGCGCTGCTCAATGAGGGCGTCGGGGCCTTTTTCGGCGATTTCTGCGTCACTCACGAACAGTCCTCTTTCCAGCGTCGATGCCACAGACTTGTCTGAAAATGTAACACGTTCTAGTTTAGGTTCCGTGGCTCTGAACATCGCCGATCTCGCCGAGCACGCCATCGATGCCGTGCCAGACCGCGTCGCCCTGATCTGCGGCGACGACCAGCTGACCTACGCCCAGTTGGAGGACAAGGCCAACCGGCTGGCCCACTACCTCATCGACCAGGGCGTCAAGAAGGACGACAAGGTCGGGCTGTACTGCCGCAACCGCATCGAGATCGTGATCGCGATGCTCGGCATCGTGAAGGCCGGCGCGATCCTCGTCAACGTGAACTTCCGCTACGTCGAAGGCGAGCTGAAGTACCTCTTCGAGAACTCCGACATGGTGGCGCTGGTGCATGAACGCCGGTATGCCGACCGCGTCGCCAACGTGCTGCCCGAAACACCGCACGTCAAAACCGTTCTGTCGGTCGAGGACGGATCGGATAGCGGATCATCGGCGGGTTTTCGGCGGCCGCCTTCGCCAGGTCGTACTCGTCGGAGATGAACTCACCCGTCGCAAAGTCGGTGCCGCCGAACAGGACTCGGTAGATGTCCTCGTGGCGCCACATCACACCTTTGGGGAACCCGGTGGTGCCGCCGGTGTAGAGCAGGTAGATGTCGTCCTCGCTGCGCGGACCGAAATCGCGGTCGGGCGAACCCTGTTCGAGCGCGGCGTAGAACTCCACGCCGCCGTAGCGCTCGAAGTCGTCATCCGATCCGTCCTCGACCGACAGAACGGTTTTGACGTGCGGTGTTTCGGGCAGCACGTTGGCGACGCGGTCGGCAT
>NZ_LZKP01000098.1 GCF_001672895.1 Mycobacterium sp. E740 | reverse complement strand
CAGTCGGCGTCGCGGGCGTGCTTGACCTTGACCATCTCACGCTTGCCCGGCAGGTACGGACCGTCGAGGCGCTTGGCGATCACGCCGTCGAGTCCCGCGCCCTCGAACTGCTCGAGCCAGCGGGCGCCGAGTTCCGGGTCCTCAGTGGTGCGCGTGACATGACACCACTGTTTCTCTGTCACGGCGCCGAGCAGCGCGTCGCGGCGAACCCGGAAGGGTTCCTTCATCAGCGACGTGTCGCCGGTGGCCAGTGCGTCGAAACCGATGAAGTGTGCGGGGGTCTGTGCTGAGAGCATCTTGATGCGCGATTCGGCTGGGTGGATGCGCTGGCTCAGCGACTCCCAGTCCAGCCGGGTGCGGCCGTCGATCTCGCGGGGCACGACGATCTCGCCGTCCAGCACGCACCGCGCCGCCAACTCGTCGCGCACCGACTCGATGACCTCGGGAAAGTAGCGGCCCAGGTCCTTTCCACTGCGGGACAACAGCACCACCGCGTCCCCATCGCGGAAGACCAGGGCGCGGAACCCGTCCCACTTCGGTTCGTAGCAGGCGCCGGCCGGTATCGATGGCACCGATTTGGCGAGCATCGGAGACACCGGAGGCATGACGGGAAGACGCATCCCGCCCATTGTGGCGCAGCGCCCCACATCGATGACATTGCCCGCTGTCGGCGGTCTACGTGAGTATGGAACCCGTGGACCTCCCCGTGACCCCGCCGCTCGAGCCGATGCTGGCCAAAGCGCAGGCCAAGGTGCCCAACGAAGCGGGCGTGTGGTCGTACGAGCCGAAGTGGGACGGGTTCCGCGCCCTGGTCTTCCGCGATGGGGACGCGGTGGTGCTGTTGTCCCGCAGTGGAAAGGACCTGGGCCGCTACTTTCCCGAGGTCATCGAGTCGGTGCGCGA
>NZ_LZKP01000097.1 GCF_001672895.1 Mycobacterium sp. E740 | reverse complement strand
TCGTGCCGGTCCCGCGCCAGCCCGGAGTGCAGGTACACGGCGTGCGGCATCACGGTCGCGCCCAGCATCGCCGCGGCGATCAGCACGCTCTCGGCGCCGGCGAACTTGGGGACCAGCCCGGCCGCCGCCTGCTCGACGGGCACCGGGGCGACGAACAGGCTGGCGAGAAAGCCCACCGCGATGACCGACAGCAGGCCCGTGATGACACGCTCGAACGAACTCTGGCCGCGGCGATGCTGGGCGCGACCGTGATGCCGCACGCCGTGTACCTGCACTCCGGGCTGGCGCGGGACCGGCACGGCCACCCCGAGCCCGGCGCGATGCGGCAACTGCTGTTGCGGGTCACCCGCTGGGACGTCGGCATCGCGATGGTCATCGCGGGTGCGGTCAACCTGTCGATGGTGCTGGTCGCCGCGACCAACCTGCAGGGCCAGGACAACACCGACTCCATCGAAGGCGCGCACGCCGCGGTTCGCGAGACCCTCGGCCCGACGGTCGCGTTGCTGTTCGCGATCGGACTGCTCGCCTCCGGGCTGGCGTCGTCCTCGGTCGGCGCCTACGCGGGCGCGATGATCATGGAGGGCCTGCTGCGCCGGTCCATTCCGCTGGTGCTGCGCCGGCTCGTCACCCTGCTGCCGGCGCTGGTGGTCCTCGCAATCGGTGTTGATCCCAGCCGGGCGCTGGTGTTGTCGCAGGTGGTGTTGTCCTTCGGGATCCCGTTCGCGTTGATTCCGCTGGTGCGGTTGACCAGCAACCGCAATCTGATGGGCGACGACGTCAACCACCGGGTGACGACGGTTCTGGGCTGGGGCATCGCCGCCCTCATTACCCTCTTGAATGTGGTCCTGATCTATCTGACGCTGACGGGTTGATGCACGCCTACTTCGCCTACGGGTCGAACCTCAACGTCGGGCAGATGGCGCTGCGCTGCCCCGACGCGGCCGATCCGCGGCCGGCGAAGCTCGCCGATCACGACTGGCTGATCAACGAACGTGGCGTCGCCACCGTCGAACCGTTCGACGGCTCGGAAGTGCACGGAGTGGTGTGGCAACTGAACGACCACGATCTGGCGGTGCTGGACAGCGCCGAGGGAGTTCCGGTGCGCTACCGCCGAGACCGGCTCACGGTGCACACCGACGACGGGCCCGCCGAAGCCTGGGTGTACATCGACCACCGCGTCGAGCCCGGCCCGCCGCGACCGGGCTACCTCGAGCGCATCATCGACGGCGCCCACCACCACGGCCTACCGAAGCGCTGGGTGGAGTTCCTCAAGCGATGGGACCCGGCACATTGGCCCAACCGCTCTACCACATCTGATTCGCCTGCGCCGCAATCTCTTTCGGAACTACTGACACAGCCCGGCGTCACGGAGCAGTGCACGCTGTGCTCACGCTTCGGCTTCCTGGCCATCCACGGCGGCGGCTTGGAGCAGATGACCGACGTCATCGCCGAGCGTGCCGCCGACGCCGCCGGCGCCTCGGTGTATACCGTGCGCCATCCCGACCGCTACCCCCACCACCTGCCGTCGGCGCGGTACCGCGCACAGGAGTCCGAACGTCTCGCGGAATTTCTCGACCACGTCGACGTCGCGGTGTCACTGCACGGGTACGGCCGCGTCGGCCGCAGCACGCAACTACTTGCCGGTGGCAGCAACCGCGAACTCGCCGGGCACCTCGCCCGCCACGTCGTGGTGCCCGGTTATGAGGTGGTCACCGATCTCGACGCGATCCCGCGGGAGCTGCGCGGCCTGCACCCGGACAATCCGGTCAACCGCGTCCGCGGCGGCGGCGCGCAACTCGAGTTGACTCCGCGTGTGCGCGGCATCAGTCCCCGCAGCCAGCTGCCGAGCGACGACGGACTCACGCCCGCCACCTCGGCGCTGATCCGGGGCCTCGTCGCAACCGCGAATTCCTGGTAACGCGCACCGAAGACCAAGCCATCCGGCGCCCGCATGGCTCCGAATACCTCTACGTGGATGGCTCACACCTGTACCGAACCCGGATCGCGCACCTGCGACGCGCGCCGGTGTACCACCACTTCGAGCATCACGGGTACAGCTGGTACGTCGACCTCGACCAGCTCCCGCGGGTGCCGTGGTGGTTACGACCCTTCGCCCGGTTCGACGCTCGCGACCACCTCGACGGCGCACCTGGCGACTCGCTGCGCCAGCGCGTCGACATGTTCTTGCGGGACCGCGGCGTCGACCTGAACGGCGGCCGGGTCACCGCGCTGATGCAGCCCCGGGTGCTCGGCTCTGTCTACAACCCGGTGACGCTGTACTGGTGCCATGACCGCGACGGCGTGCTGCGCCATGTCGTGATGGAGATGCAGAACAGCCGCGGTGAGCGGCATGCCTATCTGCTGCCGCCGGGTCCGGACGGCGTTTCGATCACGCCGAAGAAGCTGCGGATCTCACCGTTCAACGGCGGCGACGGGCACTACCTGGTGCGCGCGCCCGAGCCCGGCGCCGAGGTGGACGTGACCGTGTCCCTGCACCGCGGAAACGAACCGGCGTTCATCGCCACGGTGCGCGGTACACGCAGGCCCGCGCGCGTCGCCGAGGTGTTGAGGATGCAGGTGGTGGCCCCGCTGGCACCCCTGATGACCGCGCTCGACTACCGGCTCCAGTGCCTGACCCTGTGGCTGCGCCGGGTCCCGATCGCGGCCCGCACCGAACGGGTCGACGAAACACGCGCTCCAGCACGGGCTTTGGTCACCCACGCGGCCAGATCACGATAATCATGACGGTGCTGTCGCCGGTGGCTAGGCTACCGCTGATGACTACGGACCTCGACGAACTGCTTCGCCGGGTGGCCGAGCACGATGTCGAGGCGTTCGCCGGCTTCTACGACCGCACCCGCGCGCGCGTCTACGGCCTGGTGACCCGGGTGCTGCGCGACCCCGGCTACAGCGAGGAAACGACGCAGGACATCTACCTGCAGGTGTGGCGCACCGCCGACAACTATGACCCCTCGGCGGGCTCACCACTGGCGTGGCTGATGACGCTCGCCCACCGTCGCGCGGTCGACCGCGTGCGGTCCGAACAGTCGGCGACCCTGCGCGAGGAGCGTTATGGCGCGGCCAACCTCGACCTGCCCGCCGACCACGTCGCCGACTCCGTGATCCTGCGCGACGAACGCCGGCAGGTGGTCGACTGCCTGGCCACACTCACCGATGTGCAACGCGAGTGCATCCAGCTGGCCTACTACGACGGCCTGACGTACTCGCAGGTGTCCACCCGGCTGTCGGCCAACCTCGCCACGATCAAATCGCGGATGCGCGACGGGCTTCGCGGTCTGCGAAAGTGCTTGGGGCTGGCATGACCGAGCCGATGAACTCCGACCTGAGCACCCTCGCGGCGCCCTACGCCCTGCACGCGATGGCCGCGTCCGAACTGGCCGAGGTGGACCGCCGCCTCGCGGCCGCCCCACCCGCCGTTGCGCGGGCCTTCGCCGACGAAGTGCGTGAGGTCCGCGAGACCATGGCGGTGGTGTCGGCGGCCACCGCGGCCGAACCTCCGGCCGAACTGCGGGCGCGCCTGCTGGCCGAGGTCGGCGACGTCGGAAATGCGCCCGTTCGACAACTTCGCCCGCGGCGCTGGCAGCGGATCGCGCTGGCCGCCGCGGCGGTGCTCGTCGTCGGCCTCGGCGCGCTCGGCGTCGGCCTGGCCCTGCGGCCGGCTGCGTCCCCGTCGACCGCCGAGCAGGTCTTCGCCGCACGCGACGTGCGCACCGTGTCCGGTCAGATTCCCGGCGGCGGCACCGCCACGGTGGTGTTCTCCCGCGAGAAGGACGCCGGCGTGCTGGTGATGAACAACGTCACCCCGCCGCAACCGGGCACCGTCTACCAGATGTGGCTGATCGACGACGGCGGACCGCATTCGGCCGGAACCATGGACCCGCAGGCCGTCGCGCCGTCCACCACCGCCGTGCTCCCAGACCTCGGTAAGTCCAGCACCTTGGCGTTCACCGTCGAACCGCCCGGCGGCTCACCGCAGCCGACCAGCACTCCGTTCGCTCAACTGCCGCTGGCCTGAGACCTCACGTTCCCGCCAACGTGGCCTGAGCCGCCTCTGCGACCACGTCGCGGACGTCGTGGCGGCGCTGCCACGCCCGTCGCTGCCGGATGGCTCCGTTGCCCTCCTCGGCGACCCGGTGCAACTCGTCGAACACCAGGTCATAGTCGCCGACAGCTTCGAGCGCGGGCCGCACGTACTCGACGAGTCGGTCCAGCAGCGCCCGCGCGGGCACCCGCTCATGGCCTTCCGACAGATCCACCGCATCACCGTCCAAGCCGTCGCGAGCGGATTTCCAGTACGCGGCCTTGAGCGCGTGAGCCGCGAGCGGAGGTGTGGGCCGCCCGTGCCGCTCGTCCTCGAGCGCGGTCATCACCGCGGCGCGGGTCAGTGCGGCGAGCAGCACCGTCTCGGCCGCCGTCGCGGGTACGTCGGCGACGCGCACCTCGATCGTCGGGAAGTCCTTCGACGGGCGCACGTCCCAATAGACCATGCCGTCGTCGAGCATGGCGCCCGCCTGTTGCAGCATGCGCACGACGGCGTCGTACTCGTCGACGGAGTCGAAATGCGGCGGCGGCCCCGCGCTGGGCCAGCGCGCCCACAACACGCTGCGCCAACTGGCGTAGCCGGTGTCGGAGTTGCGGTAGATGGCGGAGTTCGCGCTCAGCGCGAGCAGGCTGGGCAGCCACGGCCGCAGCCGGTTGCTGACCCGGATCGCCGCTTCGCGACTGGGCACCGCGACGTGCACGTGGCAGCCGCAGATGCCCTGTTCATGCGCGACCATCCCGAAGATCTCGCCGATCTGCCGGTACCGCGGCGTGTCCGTGATCGGGAACTCTTTCGGAAGTGTCGGCGGCAAGCCGACCGCCAGCAGCTGCGCGCCGGCCGCCTGCGCCGCGTCGGCCGCGGTTCGCCGGAGCCGAAGCAGTTGGTCGTGCAGGTCACGGGTCGAGGCCACCACCTCGCTGGTGGTCTCCACCTGGCAGGTGGTCAGCTCGAGTTGCAACTTCACGCCCCGGCCGGCGGCTTCGCGCGCGGCCTCCTCGTTGAGCGCGACCGGTTCACCGGTCGACGGGTCGGCGAGCAGAAACTCTTCTTCGACGCCGATCGTGGGATGAGTGGCCATAGATTTCTTGGTCGGAATATTGATCCGGCCCGTCGGAATGGGTTCACGACGGGCCGGATCGGGGCAGCAAGTCCTTCGGCTAGTGGGACTCCGTGACGTCGAAGTCGGCAGAGATAGTGCCCCGGCCGAGGGCGCGCCAAACATTTCGCCGGCCAGTTCACGCAATAACATCCGGAAACGTGACCAAACCGTTCCGGTTCGGCGTCGGCCTGCAGGCCGCGCGCCGCCAGAAGTCGGTCCAGGACTGGGCCCGTCGCGCCGAGGACATGGGCTACGACATCGTGCACGTCGCCGACCACCTCTACACGACCGCGCCGTTCCCGATGATGACGGCGATAGCGATGGCGACCGAGCGGCTGCGCGTCGGCACGTTCGTGCTCAACGCCGGCTTCTACCGGCCCGCCCTGCTCGCGCGGGAAGTGACGTCGTTGCGGGACCTGAGCGGCGGACGCTTCGACCTCGGCCTCGGCGCCGGCTACGTCAAAGAGGAGTTCGAACAGGCCGAGCTGCCGTACCCGTCGCCCGGCCAGCGGGTGGACTGGCTGCGCCACGTCACCGAGCACATGAACGAGCACGTCCCCGATGTGCCGATCCTCATCGCGGGCAACGGCGACCGATTGTTGACGCTGGCCGCACAGCGGGCCGACATCATCGGGCTGACCGGCGGTGCGCCGATCACGGCGACATCGGATCCGCTCGCCGACCGCATCGCATTCGTCAGGGAGGCCGCAGGCGACCGGTTCGACGATCTCGAGCTCAACATCGCGGTCACCGCCATGCCGACCGACGACACCGGGCGGCCGGACCTGTCGATCACGCGCCGCTTCCTACCGCAGTTGTCCGAGGAGGAGTTGCTGAGCACACCCGCGGTGCTGTCGGGGTCGACGAAGGAGATCGCCGACACGCTGCGCGGCTATCGCGAAACGTACGGCATCAGCTACATCACCGTGCAGCAACGGCACGCCGAGACGTTCGCGAAGGTGATCGCGGAGCTTTAGGACCTTGGTCCTGCTTGGGCGGCGGTGTCGGCGGAACGCAGCACGAGATCGGACCACTCGGGTTCGCGCACCGCGTCGTGGTACTCGTAGAGCTTCCACGGGCTGACGGTGTGGATCTCGCCGCGCGCGTTCTTGAAGTACGAATGCTTGATCGACGGATGCGACCACACGGTCATCTTGATCGCCTGTTGTGACCTTTCGCGCCATTGTTCGGTCGCTTCGGATTTCGGTTCGATCGAGTGCAGGCCGTCGGCGAGCGCGTGCAGGCACTGGCCGATGTAGCGCATCTGCAACTCGGAGTTGAAGATCAGGCTGCCACCGTGCGCGAGATGCGTGCCAGGTCCGTAGGTGAGAAAGAAGTTGGGAAAGCCGGGCACCATGACGCCGCGGTACGCGTAGGGGCGATCACCCCAGACGTCGCGCAACTCGACCCCGTCGCGGCCGGTAATCCGTAGCGGCCATAGCACGTCGGTGGCCCGAAAACCCGTGGCGTACACGAGAATGTCGGCGGCGTGCTCCTGGCCGTCGGCAGTGACCACGCCCGTCGGAGTGATCCGCTCGATCGGCGTGCGGATCAACTCGACGTTGTCCCGGCGCAGGGTTCGCAGCCAGGTGCCGTCGTCCTGCAAGGTCCGTTTACCGGTCGCGGGATAGTCCGGCAGCACCTTGGCGAGCAGTTCGGTGTCACCGTCGACCTGGCCGGTGATCCAGTCGGTGAACATCATTCGCGCGGCGGCGTTGATGTCGCTGACCGCGTAGTCGCCTTGCTCGTAGCCGGGGTCGACGCGGGCGGCGTCGAGGCCCTTGTCGGCGCCGGGCCACAGCAGCAGGAAACGATACCAGCGGCTGTAGAACGGAAGGTGCTCCATCGCCCAGCGGGTGCCGTCGCCAACTTCCTTGTGGTACATGGGGTTCGGAAACATCCATTGGGCAGTGCGCTGGAAGACGTCGAGGTGCTCGACCTGGTCGGCGATCGCGGGAGCGATCTGGAAACCGCTTGCGCCGGCGCCGATCAATGCGACGCGCCGGCCCGTGACGTCGACGTCGTGATCCCACGCGGCGGAGTGAAATGCCGCGCCCGCGAACGTGTCTGCGCCCTCGTTGTCCGGGATCTGCGGTCGGTTGAGTTGGCCGACGGCGCTGATGATCGCGCGTGCGGTCAGCATCGACTCGTCGCCGTCCGTCGAACACAGTGTGACGGTCCACGTGCCGGCCGCGTCGTCCCACTGCGCGGAAACCACCTCGGTCTGCCAGCGCACGTGCTCGGCGATGCCGTGCTTGTTCATCACGTCGACGAAGTACCGGCGCAGCTCCGGTTGTTCGGCGAAGTAGTGGCTCCAGTTGTTGCTGGGTTCGAAGCTGTAACAGTAGAAGTGGTTGGCCACGTCGACGCGCGCGCCGGGATAAGTGTTCTCCCACCAGGTTCCGCCCGGGCCGGCGTTCTTCTCGACGACGGTGAACGGAATGCCGGCCTGCTTGAGCCGGATGGCGGCGAGTAGCCCCGATTCACCACAGCCGATGACGACGACGGGAACGCGGGCCGCCGCCTCCGGATCGATGGGCGCGGGCCCGCGCGGGTCGACGCCGTCGAGGTCGAGTTCCTCGATGAGCAGCGGGACATACTCCTCGCCGACGGGTTCGCATGCCGCCCAGTCCATCATCTGCTTGACGACGGACGGGCTCAGCGGCGCGGGCTCGGGGCAGCCGCGGTCGCGGTAGGCGGTGATCATCTCCAGGGCCTCGGCCCTGGCGCGAGCCTTGTCCTCCTCGGACATGAACCCTTGCACCTCGTTGAGGAACAGCCCGGCTTGGGCGTAATCGTGGATGAAGCGGGTGTCGCCGGTGATGTGCACGAGGCTGAGCAGGAGTGTGGGAACGCTGACGTCCTCGAGAGCCCGCGCTATCTCGGCGGTCGGTGTGGTGAAAGGCGTGCCCGCGTAGCGACTGCGCACGACGTGTCCTCCTAATTACGGAACCTGAAGTAGCGTAATCGACGCGATCGAGCGGCGATGCGGTTTGAGGCGATGCCCGATCGGAGCCGGTAAGCTCCCAGCGGTCCCGCCCTCGTAGCTCAGGGGATAGAGCACGGCTCTCCTAAAGCCGGTGTCGCAGGTTCGAATCCTGCCGGGGGCACCAGGTCGTTTGATTGCTGACGGTGTTCCGGCTGATGCTTGACACCTACTTCGGTTGATGCTTGACACCGCTGGGTGCCGGCCGATGGGCTTGAGGGTTTTGCTGCGTTCACTGCCAATTCGTGTTTGGCTGTTGATACCTCGCTAGGGCATCACTGTTCTGGAGCGCACAAATGAGGCGAAGCAATCGGCAGCCGGCGGTCGGGGTCCGGCGATGAAGGCATGTCCGTATTGCGCTGCGGACCTTGCTACCGACGGCACGTGTGACAAATGCGGGGCGGTGCGGACCCGTACCCGGTCGACGGGATGGCGCTCCGACCCGACGGCGCGCTACGAGGGCCGCTACTACCTCGCGGGCCGTCCTACCGATCGGGTACGCAACGGCAGACGCGTGACGACCGACCCAGCCGGGGCTCGAATGCTGCCCGACCACGTCGAGACGCCGCCGGCGAAAGGCATCCGACTGAGTTGGCTGTCAACGGCGGCG
>NZ_LZKP01000096.1 GCF_001672895.1 Mycobacterium sp. E740 | reverse complement strand
TGGCGAGGCGGTCATCGCGAGTCGCTGACCGGCGCCAGCAGGTGTTCGGCGATCGCGATGTCGCGCGCGAAAGTCACCTTGATGTTGCGCAGTTCGCCCGGGAAGGTCCGCACCTCGAGATCGGTGAACTCCTCGACGCACGACGACGTGTCGGTGCCCTCGAATCGGTGTGACTCCGCGGTGCGATACGCCTCGAGCAGCGGGGCGGCGCGGAACGCCTGCGGTGTCTGCACCCGAACGAGCGGTGCTTGTGCCGGTTCGGCCAGTTCGGTCGTCACGACGCTCGGCAACGGCAATGCCGGTAGGGCGCCGCCGAATTCACGGGCGACCGCCAGCGCGCGCACGAACATCTCCGCACCGGCCACCGGCCGGGCTGCGTCATGGATGAGGACGACGTCGATCGCCCCGGCTTCGATGTCGGCGGCGAGATGGCGCAGCGCGTTGAGTTCCGAGCCGTGCCGGCTCGCGCCACCCTCGACGAATTCGACTCGGGCCGTGGGCAGTTCGCGACCCACCATGTCGCGGGCCAACTCCAGCTCGCCGTGCCGGTACACCATCACGATGCGCGCGACGTCGGCCACGCGGGTCAGGGTCTCCAGCGACCAGACCGCCATCGGCCGACCCGCCACCGGCAGGTAGGCCTTGTTTCCGTCGGCGCCCACCCGGGTCCCGAGCCCCGCGGCCAGCACCACGGCGACGGCATAGGGCTCCCCGACGGTCATCCTCGTATCTTGGCACTGCGATGTTCGCGCCCGGATGACCCCGGGCACTGTCGGCCGACGTAGCAGGGAAAGGACGGGTACGGATGAGCGACACCGCGCACGGACCGGCGGCCACGCAGCACCCGGTGCGCCGGATGTCTGGTCGCGACCCCCACGAAGCGCACCGCGTGGCCACTCCGCTGGAACTGCTGTTCGACCTGACGTTCGTGATCGCCTTCGGTATCGCGGCCAACGAATTCGCGCACATGCTCGCCGCGAA
This sequence comes from Mycobacterium sp. E740, assembly GCF_001672895.1. Classification (GTDB taxonomy): domain Bacteria; phylum Actinomycetota; class Actinomycetes; order Mycobacteriales; family Mycobacteriaceae; genus Mycobacterium. The sequence goes on along the minus strand of NZ_LZKP01000096.1, from coordinate 24,100 downwards.
CCATGTCGGTTCCGGGTTGCTCGGTTTCGCGTTCGCGACCTTCGCGGTGTGCTGGGCGTGGATCAACTTCAGCTGGTTCGCCTCCGCCTACGACACCGACGACTGGGTCTACCGGTTGATGACCATGGTGCAGATGGTCGGGGTGATCGTGATGGCGCTCGGTTTCCCGCCGATGTTCGCCTCGATCGAGCACGGCGCGCACGTCGACAACCGCGTCATGGTCGCCGGCTACGTCGTGATGCGTATTGCTTTGGTGGGGCAGTGGTTACGCGCCGCCGTCCAGGACCCTCAGCACCGCTCCGCATGCCTCACTTACGTCGCCGCGGTCACCACCGCACAGGGGCTGTGGATCGTCAGCATCTTCCTCGACACGTCGGTTGCGGTGACTATCGCGGTGGTCGCCGTGCTGATCGGGATCGAGACGATGGGCCCGATCCTCGCCGAGACCCGCCGGGGCGGAACACCGTGGCACGCGCACCACATCGCCGAACGCTATGGGTTGCTGACGATCATCGCGCTGGGCGAGGGCGTGGTCGGCACCGTCGCCTCGCTGACCGCGGTCCTGAACTCACAGGGCTGGACGTTCGACGCCGCATTCGTCGTGGTCGCCGGTATCGGCCTGACGTTCGGCATGTGGTGGACGTATTTCCTGCTGCCGCAGGCCGAACTGCTGCACGCGCGGCGCGACCGGTCGTTCTGGTTCGGATACCTGCCGATCGTGACGCTGGGCGCGATCGTCGCGACCGGCGCCGGATTGCACGCCGCCGCCTACTACATCGACCACCATTCCGAACTGTCCTCCGTCGGAACCGTGCTCGCGGTCGCGGTGCCGGTCGGGGTCTACGTCGTGTCGGTGTATCTGCTGCACGCTCTGATGGTGCGTCGAGTGGCGGCTTGGCATGTGCTGCTGATCGGGCTCACCGCCGCCGTGCTCGGCTTGGCGGTGTGGCTTGCTGCCACGGGAGTCTCTATGGCGAACTGCCTGTTGGTCGTCACGCTGGCGCCGATCGTGACGGTTGTCGGCCACGAGGTCGTGGGCGCAGGCCGTCGACTCGGGGAGCCGTTTTAGCACCTCACGGCCCGGGTACGCCGTTGGGTATGCCCAAGACAACCAAGAGCGGCAGTGCCCGCAAGAGCGAACTGCCGAGCACACTGCAGCGGTCGGACGCCAAGGCTCAACGGACGTTCGCCAAGGCGCACGATGCCGCGGCCAAGGAATACGGCGAGGGTGAGCGGGCGCACCGCGTCGCCTACAGCGCACTCAAGCACAGTTACGAGAAGGTCGGGGACCACTGGGAACCGAAGGCGAAGAAGGGGCCGTCCGATCAGCGGGCGCGCAGCGGGGGGCCCAACGCCAAAGGCGAGACCGCCGAAGGCGTGAACGCCAACGCGTCGAAGAAGCACCTCATGGAAGTTGCTCGGCGGCTGGACGTTTCGGGCCGGTCGACCATGAACAAGGACGAATTGGTCTCGGCGATCAAGAAGGCCAACCGCCGCGCGACCGCGCGCAGTCGCTAGTTGCGTTCGGCCGGGTAGGGGTCGAGCCCTTCCAGCAGCATCCTTTCCTGCTCGACGGCCATCAGTCGGCGGGTCTTGCGCCGGGTGATGAGGATGCCGATGACCGCCAGGGCCCAGATCGCGTACTGGACGGTCCATGCCGCCCGGAACGAATCAAACGAGAAGTCGCCTGCGGCGTCGAGGATGACGCCCATCGCCTGCATGACCATGAGTGAGGCGATGAATCCGCCCATGTTGACCAGGCCGGAAGCCGTGCCCAGGGTGGCGCTCGGGTTGAAGGTGCGGGCGAAGTCGAAGCCGACCATCGAGCCGGGACCGCCCACGGAGATGACGATTATCAGCACCACCAGCAGCCACAACGGCGCCGGACCGGGCAATGCCAACACCACCGTCCACACCAACGCGTTGCTGGCGATGATCGCCAGGACGAGCCGCGAGCGCCGATGCGGTCGCCGGCCGGTGAAGATCCCGATCAGCACGCCCGCCGAGATCGCGGCCACCACCGACACCGTCAACATCGTTCCCGCCAAGCCGGCCGTGAGGCCTTGCGCGTTGGTCAGGTAGGGCACACCCCACATCAACGCGAACGCAGTCACCGAGAACTGGGTGCCCATGTGGGTGAAGAACCCGAGCCGGGTGCCCGGTCGCAGCCACACCGTCTTGACACTGCTCAGCGTCTCGCGCAAGGAGACGGTTTCATCCGGGACCGCGTTTCCGTGCGGTGTGTTCTTCACCAGCGCCGCCGTCAGCACAATCGACAACAGGCCAAGGGCCGCCACCGACGTGTATGCCGTCGTCCATCCGTCGGCGTTGAGGATGGCGAAGAACGGTACGGCCGAAAGCACTTGGCCCAATTGGCCGCAGATCCCGGTCAACTGCGTGACGAGTGGGACTCGTCGAGGTGTGAACCAGTGTGGGACCAGCCGAAGCACGGAGATGAACGTCACCGCGTCACCCATGCCCAGCACCGCGCGCGCCGCGATCGCGGTGGGCAGCGACTCGGTGAACGCGAGCGCGAGTTGGCCGGACGACATCAGCGCCGCACCGGCGAGGATCAGCGTCTTGGAGCCGAAGCGGTCCAGCAGCAGGCCCGCGGGCACCTGCGCGCCGGCGTAGACGATGACCTGGAGCACAACGAACGTCGACAGCATGCTGGGACTGGCATTGAAGCGGTCTGCCGCATCGAGGCCTGAGACGCCCAGCGTGGTGCGGTCTAGTACCGCGACGATGTAAGCGAACAGTCCGGTGGCCCAGACGATCCAGGGACGCACACCGGACCTTTCCCGCTGGAGATGGGTGATTTCGACGTTTCCATGGTCGCGTACGTCGGGCCGCAGAGGCGAATCGGCAGTCGGTGAGTTCGCTCACCGACATTCGCGAGCCGCGGTGAGAAGTTGGCTGAGAGCGACGGCCGACGGCAAACGCTACCTAGCGGAAATCAATATTGACGCAGATAAAAACAATTTGTCAGATTGCTAGCATACTTCTTTCAAAAGTATGAACACTTCGCTCGCGCTGCCGGAACGCGGTTAAAGTGAGCCCATGAACCGTCGTCGCGGTCCAGTGCGCTCATGCGCCTCGAACACCACAGAGGCCTGAGGCATTGGCTGAGTACCGTGTCGACGAACTGGCGCTGATCTCCGGGGTCAGCGCCCGCAACATCCGCGCCTACCGCGAGCGCGGGCTGCTCGACCCGCCCCGGCGTGTCGGCCGCTCGGCGCTCTACGACGACTACCACCTGTCCCAGCTGCGCACCATCAACCAGTTGCACCGGCGCGGGTTCAGCTCAGCCCATATCGCCGAGTTCTTCGCCAGCTTGCGCAAAGGCGCGGACCTGGCCGACATCCTCGGCATTCAGCGGGCCGTGCTGGGGTCCAGAACCGAAGGCGACGAGGACAACGCGCTCACCAACGGCAAGCCGGCGGAAGCCCTCGGCATCGGCGCCGACACCGACGAGGCGCGCCGGCTGATCGAGTACGGCTTTGCGCATGTGGTGGAAGGAGCCGTGGTGTTGACCGACCCCGCGATGCGGCAGGTCGTGGCGCGCTCGCCGAATCAGGTTGCTTACGTCCGTGCACTGCTGCACATCTTCGAGGAGACCCGCGAGGCGATCGACGCCCTGGCGGGCGGGTTCGTGCAGGTGCTCAACGATTGTGTGACGGGCCGCCTGGGTGAGGAGAGAACCGCGCAGCCCGGCGAAGCGGGTGAACTCAGCCAGGTGATGCGCGACTATCGCGAACTGTGGGCCAGCGTGGTCTCGAATCGTCTGGACGAGGCGTTGCGACTCCACATGGCTGCCGCCGACTCCGGTTGACTGGCGGCGCGTTAGCTCGGCAACGCGGTGCCCCGCCGATATTCCTGGTGCTGCTGTGACAAGTGGCATTGGACGGGGCAGTGGGGCAACTGTCGTATTCTGTGGCTCGTGTCAATTTCGCGGCGCACGGTCCTCAAGGGCGCAGTGGCGGTCCCGGCCGCGTTCGTCGCCGGTGCGGGCCTGCAAGCCGCGCTCGCCCCGCCTGCGTCGGGCGCCCCGATGGGAGTACTGCTCGACTACGCGGCCGGTGTGCTCAAGGCCAGCGACATCCGCGCCGCGGGCGCGATCGGGGCGATCCGCTACGTTTCGGACCGGCGGCCGGGCGGCGCCTGGATGCTCGGCAAGCCGATTCAACTGGCCGAGGCGCGCGACCTGTACCAGAACGGCCTGAAGATCGTGTCGTGCTATCAGTACGGCAAGCAGGACACCGCCGATTGGCTCGGCGGCCAGAACGCCGGGGTGGCCCACGCCAAACGAGGCTTGGAGCTGCATCAGGCCGCAGGCGGGTCGAACGGCGCCCCGATCTACGCGTCGATCGACGACAACCCGTCGTTCGACCAGTACAAGCAGCAGGTCGCACCCTGTCTGCGCGGCTGGGAAGCGGTGCTCGGCAAGCAGCGAGTCGGCGTCTACGCCAACTCGAAGACGATCGAGTGGGCGATCCAGGACGGCATCGGCGCCTACTTCTGGCAGCACAACTGGGGATCTCCGGGCAGAGTCGCCCATCCTGCCGCGCATCTGCATCAGGTCGAGATCGACGGGCGTTCGGTCGGCGGCGTGGGCGTGGACATCAACCACATCTTGAAGCCACGGTTCGGGCAGTGGGACTAAACCTTACCGATCAGTAAGTCGGCCAGCAAACTTGTTTCGGTGGCCGAGCGGCCAGAGAAGACAAAAAGCGGCCGAATGTCTCTTCGCGGTGAGGTGATGTCGCTGGTACGGCGCGCAGGAAATTTTCAGATTACGATTTGATAACAATACTGCCTTGATCAGCGCACTTCTTCCTACTCGACCGTAACCACTCGCATGCAGGACGTTTGTCCCGAAAGGCTTCGGGCGGTGTCGAACTGCGTGTTATCGCGCGAGCGGTTACCCGAGCGTAGAACTCGTCAGTAACCATTTCAGGGGCCATGAGGCGCCCCGCTCTTATGACACTCTTAGTACGGCTGGAGTGCGCGGAAGCGGTGCGCGAGGCGCTGCCTGACCGCCCGCCGGACCAGCCGCGATTCGACGCCGAATCGCGTGGCGCCGCGGCAGGGGGCGGAAGCCAGCAGAGCTTTCAGACGACAGCCGGCGACGAGCATGACGCGGGACAGAGGGAGAAGACGAGACGTGACGATCAACGAGCAGCACCGGGTGACCACCGACCGCGGCGCAGACGCCGCCCACGCCGGAACTCAGGCGCTCGTCGATCGGCTCAACGCGGGTGAGCCCTACGCGGTCGCCTTCGGCGGCCAGGGCGGCTCCTGGTTGGAGAACCTCGAGGAACTGGTCAGCTCGGCCGGCATCGAGTCGGAACTCAGCGAGGTGGTCGGGGAGGCCGCGCTCCTGCTCGAGCCTGTCGCGCGCGAGCTGGTGGTGGTGCGGCCCATCGGCTTCGAACCGTTGCACTGGGTGCGGGCACTGGCCGCCGACGAGCCGCTGCCCGCGACCAAACAGCTCATCACCGCGGCGATCTCCGGGCCGGGCATCCTCCTCGCCCAGATGGCCGCGATCCGCGCCGCCATCCGCCAGGGGCTCGACCTCTACGGCGCGCCGCCGGTCGCCATGGCGGGGCATTCCCAAGGCGTCATCGCCTGCGAGTCCTTGCGTGCCCGCGGCGCTCGGGACGCCGAGCTGCTGGCGCTGCTACAGCTGATCGGCGCGGCCGGCTCGCTCTTCTCGCGGCGGCGCGGCATGGTCGGCCGAGGTGACAAGTCGCCGATGGTCTCGGTGACCAACGTCGATCCCGACCGCATCGCCGAACTGCTCGAGGAGTTCTCCCAAGACGTGCGCACCGTGTTGCCGCCGGTGCTTTCGATCCGCAACGGCAGGCGCTCGGTCGTCATCACCGGCACCCCCGAGCAACTGGGCCGGTTCGAGCTGTACTGCGCCAAGATCACCGAGAAGGAAGAAGCCGAGCGCAAGAACAAGCTCCGCGGTGGTGCCGTCTTCAGCCCCGTCTTCCACGGGGTGCAGGTCGAGGTCGGGTTCCACACGCCGCGGCTGGCCGATGGTGTCGAGGTCGTCGACGGCTGGGCAGCCAGGTGCGGCATCGACGCTGATCTGGCTCACGAGATGACCGAGGCGATCTTCGTGCGCCCGATCGACTGGGTGGCCGAGGTGGAGCGGCTGCACGAGGCGGGCGCGAAGTGGATCGTCGACCTCGGCCCGAGCGACACCGTGACGCGGTTGACCGCCCCCATCATCCGCGGGCTGGGCGTGGGCATCGTGCCCGCCGCGACGCGGGTCGGACAACGCAATCTGTTCACCGTCGGCGCCGAACCCGAAGTGCCGCCGGCCTGGTCGAGCTACGCGCCGACCACCGTGCAGCTGCCCGACGGCTCGGTGAAGCTGTCGACGAAGTTCACCCGGCTCACCGGTCGCTCGCCGATTCTGCTCGCGGGGATGACGCCGACGACCGTCGACGCCAAGATCGTCGCGGCCGCCGCCAACGCCGGTCACTGGGCCGAACTCGCCGGCGGTGGCCAGGTCACCGAAGAAATTTTCACCGACCGCATCGAGGAGTTGACCGCGCTGCTCGAGCCGGGCCGTGCCGTGCAGTTCAACTCGCTGTTCCTCGACCCGTATCTGTGGAAGCTGCAGCTCGGTGGGAAGCGGCTGGTGCAGCGGGCCCGCCAGGCCGGCGCGCCGATCGACGGTGTGGTCGTCTCCGCCGGCATCCCCGAACTCGAGGAAGCCGTCGAGCTGATCGACGAACTCAACACCGTCGGAATCAGCAATGTGGTCTTCAAGCCCGGCACGGTCGACCAGATCAAGTCGGTGATCAAGATCGCCGCGGAGGTGCCCGGCAAGGACGTCATCGTGCACATCGAGGGGGGCCGCGCGGGTGGGCACCACTCGTGGGAGGACCTCGACGACCTGCTGCTGAGCACCTACGGGGAGCTGCGCAAGCTGCCGAACATCACGGTCTGCGTCGGCGGCGGGATCGGCACCCCCGAGCGGGCGGCCGAATACCTGTCTGGGCGCTGGGCCACGGCGTACGGATTCCCAGCGATGCCGGTGGACGGCATCCTCGTCGGCACCGCGGCGATGGCGACCTTGGAGGCCACCACCTCGCCGGCCGTCAAGCAGATGCTCGTCGAGACGACCGGAACCGATCACTGGATCAGCGCCGGAAAAGCGCAGGGCGGCATGGCTTCCAGCCGGAGCCAGCTCGGTGCGGACATCCACGAGATCGACAACGCCGCATCGCGCTGCGGCCGGCTGCTCGACGAGGTGGCCGGCGACGGCGAGGCCGTAGCGGCCCGGCGTGACGAGATCGTCACCGCGATGGCGGCGACCTGCAAGCCGTACTTCGGTGACATCGGCGATATGACCTACCGCCAGTGGCTGCAGCGCTACGTCGAGCTGGCCATCGGCGACGACGACAGCACCGCCGACACCAAGCTGCCCGGCACGCCATGGCTGGCCGACACCTGGCGCGACCGGTTCGCCGAGATGCTGCACCGCGCCGAGGCCCGGCTGCACCCGCAGGACGCCGGCCCGATCGCGACGGTGTTCACCGACTCCGCGGTGTTCGACGAGCCCGACCGGGCGATCGCCACGCTCGCGGCGCACTATCCGGAGTCCGAGACGCTGCGGCTGCACCCGGCCGACGTGCCGTGGTTCGTCACGCTGTGCAAGACCCCTGGCAAGCCGGTGAACTTCGTCCCGGTCATCGACAAGGACGTGCGGCGGTGGTGGCGCAGCGACTCGCTGTGGCAGGCCCACGACGCCCGCTACGCCGCCGACGAGGTGTGCATCATCCCCGGCACTCAAGCGGTCGCGGGGATCACCCGCGTCGACGAGCCCGTCGGAGAACTGCTCGACCGGTTCGAGCAGGCCGCGATCGACGATGCGCTGGCGATCGACGGCGAACCCGTGCCCGTGGTGTCGCGGCGCCAGGCCCGCGCCGACGTCACCGGCCCGCTGGCGGTGGTGCTCGACTCGCCCGACGTGTTGTGGGCGGGCCGCGTCGCGATCAACCCGGTCCACCGCATCGGCGCCCCGAACGAGTGGCAGGTCAACGACGTGCCCGGAAGACCAAGCGCCACACACCCTTCCACCGGTTCCCGGCTCGAGCTCAGCGGGGATCGCGTGACGCTGAGCGTCCCGCTGTCCGATATCTGGGTCAACATCCCGTTCACGTTGCCGTCCTGCACGGTCGACGGCGGCATGCCCGTCGTCACGGTCACGGACGCATCGGCCGCGATGCGTGCCGTGCTGGCGATCGCTGCCGGATTCGACAAGCCGGGTGCGCTGCCCGCAGTGCGCGACAACGTCTCGAGCGTGACGGTCCAATGGGATCCAGAACGGGTGGCCGACCATACCGGCGTCACCGCCACGTTCGGTGCCCCGCTGGCGCCGGGCCTCACGCTGGTGCCCGACGCGCTCGTCGGCCACTGCTGGCCGGCAGTCTTCGCGGTGATCGGTGCCGCGGTCACCGAGGACGGCTTCCCCGTCGTCGAGGGTCTGCTGAGCCTGGTGCATCTCGACCATGCCGCACACCTGCTCGCTGAGATGCCGAAGACCCGCGCCGAATTGACCGTCACCGCAACGGCTTCGGCGGCCAGCGATACCGAATACGGTCGCGTGGTGCCGGTGTCGGTGCAGATCCGCGACAGCGAGGGCGCCCTGCTGGCCACGCTCGAGGAGCGCTTCGCGATCCGCGGGCGCACCGGTGCGGCCGAGCTCGTCGACCCGCCGCGGGCCGGCGGTGCGATCACCGACAACGCGACCGACACCCCGCGGCGCCGTCGCCGCGACGTGACCGTCACCGCGCCGACGGACATGAGCGCCTTCGCCGTCGTCTCCGGTGATCACAATCCGATCCACACCGACCGCGCCGCTGCTCTGTTGGCCGGGCTCAAATCGCCCATCGTGCACGGCATGTGGTTGTCGGCGGCCGCGCAGCACGTCGTCGCCGCCACCGACGGCAAGCCCGCGCCGGCGGCCCGCGTCGTCGGCTGGACGTCGCGGTTCCTCGGCATGGTGCTGCCCGGCGACGAGGTCGACTTCCGCGTCGACCGCGTCGGAATCGACCGTGGCGCAGAGATCGTCGAGATCGGCGCGAAGGTCGGCGGCGAGCTTGTCATGTCGGCGACCGCGCAGCTCGCGGCGCCCAAGACCGTCTACGCCTTCCCGGGCCAGGGCATCCAGCACAAGGGAATGGGCATGGAGGTGCGCGCACGCTCGAAGGCCGCGCGCAAGGTGTGGGACACCGCCGACAAATTCACCCGCGACACCCTGGGCTTCTCCGTGCTGCACGTGGTGCGCGACAACCCGACGAGTTTGATCGCCAGTGGCGTGCACTACCACCACCCCGACGGTGTGCTGTTCCTGACGCAGTTCACCCAGGTCGCGATGGCGACGGTGGCGGCCGCGCAGGTCGCCGAGATGCGTGAGCAGGGCGCGTTCGTCGAAGGCGCGATCGCCTGCGGCCACTCCGTCGGTGAGTACACCGCGCTCGCGTGTGTCAGCGGCGTCTACGAGTTGGAGGCGCTGCTGGAAGTGGTGTTCCACCGCGGCAGCAAGATGCACGACATCGTGCCGCGCGACCACCTCGGTCGGTCGAACTACCGGCTGGCCGCGATCCGCCCGTCGCAGATCGATCTCGACGACGCCGACGTCAAGGACTTCGTCGCGAATATTGCGGCGAATACTGGCGAGTTCTTAGAGATCGTGAACTTCAACCTGCGCGGCTCGCAGTATGCGATCGCCGGCACCGTGCGCGGTCTGGAAGCGCTCGAGGAAGAGGTCGAGCGGCGTCGCGAGATCACCGGCGGCAAGCGGTCCTTCATCCTGGTGCCAGGCATCGACGTGCCGTTCCACTCTTCTGTGTTGCGGGTGGGTGTGGCCGACTTCCGCCGGTCATTGGAGCGCGTGATGCCGCGCGATCAGGACCCCGCACTGATCATCGGCAAGTACATACCGAATCTGGTGCCGCGGCCGTTCACCCTCGACCGTGACTTCGTCCAGGAGATCCGCGACCTGGTGCCGGCCGAGCCGCTCGACGAGATCCTCGCCGACTACGACACCTGGCGTAACGAGAAGCCGGCCGAACTGTGCCGCAAGATCGTGATCGAGTTGCTGGCATGGCAATTCGCCAGCCCGGTGCGCTGGATCGAAACACAGGATCTGCTGTTCATCGAGGAAGCCGCAGGCGGTCTGGGCATCGAGCGCTTCGTCGAGATCGGCGTGAAGTCCGCGCCGACCGTTGCGGGACTGGCGGCCAATACGCTCAAGCTGCCCGAATATTCGCACAGCACAACGGAAGTACTGAACTCCGAGCGGGACGCGGCCGTGCTGTTCGCCACGGACACCGACCCGGAGCCCGAGCTCGACGAACTGCCGGTGTCCGCCGCGGCGCCCGTCGAGTCCGCCGCCGCGCCTGCGCCGGCCGCGCCCACCGCACCCGCCAGCGCGCCTAGCCCGTCTGTCGCGCCCCCAGGTGGTCCCCGCCCCGATGACATCGCCTTCGACGCCGCCGACGCCACGATGGCGCTGATCGCGCTGTCGGCGAAGATGCGCATCGACCAGATCGAGCCGCTGGACTCCATCGAGTCGATCACCGACGGCGCGTCGTCGCGACGCAACCAGCTGCTGGTCGACCTCGGGTCGGAACTCAACCTCGGCGCGATCGACGGCGCGGCCGAAGCGGATCTGGCCGGGCTCAAGGGCCAGGTCACCAAGCTGGCCAGGACCTACAAGCCGTTCGGCCCGGTGCTCTCCGACGCGGTCAACGACCAGTTGCGCACCGTGTTCGGGCCGTCGGGCAAGCGGCCCGCCTACATCGCCGAACGAGTGACCAAGACGTGGGAGCTCGGCGCTGGGTGGGCCAAGCACGTCACCGTCGAGGTGGCGCTGGGCACCCGCGAAGGGTCCAGCGTTCGCGGCGGCGATCTGGGCGGCCTGCACGACGGCGCACTGGCCGACGCCGCGACCGTCGACAAGGTCATCGACGGCGCGGTCGCCGCGGTGGCGGGCAGGCGCGGCGTCGCAGTGTCCCTGCCCTCCGCAGCCGGCGGTGGTGGCGGCGTGGTGGACTCCGCTGCGCTCTCCGAATTCGCCGAGCAGGTCACCGGCCGCGACGGTGTGCTGGCTTCGGTGGCCCGCACGATCCTGGGTCAGCTGGGGCTCGACACGGTCACCCCTGTCCCCGAGGCCACCGACGCCGAGCTCATCGACCTGGTCACGGCCGAACTGGGTTCGGACTGGCCGCGTTTGGTGGCTCCGGTGTTCGACGGCCGCAAGGCGGTGCTGTTCGACGACCGCTGGGCCAGTGCCCGCGAGGATCTGGCCCGGCTGTGGCTGTACGACGAGGGCGAGATCGACAAGGACTGGCAACGGCTCTCGGCACGCTTCGAGGGCGCCGGTCACGTCGTCGGCACGCAGGCCACCTGGTGGCAGGGCAAGGCCCTGGCCGCCGGCCGCAACATCCACGCCTCGCTGTACGGGCGCGCCGCAGCAGGCGCGGAGAACCCGGGCACCGGCCGCTACAGCGACGAGGTCGCCGTGGTGACCGGCGCGTCGAAGGGTTCGATCGCCGCGTCGGTGGTGGCGCAGCTGCTCGACGGCGGTGCGACGGTCATCGCGACGACGTCCAGGCTCGACGACGACCGGTTGGCGTTCTACCGCAACCTCTACCGCGACAGCGCCCGCTGGGACGCCAAGCTGTGGGTCGTCCCGGCGAACATGGCGTCCTACACCGACATCGACGCGCTGGTGCAGTGGGTCGGCACAGAGCAGACCGAAACCCTTGGGCCGCAGTCGATCCACCTCAAGGACGCCCAGACGCCGACGCTGCTGTTCCCGTTCGCGGCGCCGCGCGTCGCGGGCGACCTGTCCGAGTCCGGGTCGCGCGCCGAGATGGAGATGAAGGTACTGCTGTGGGCCGTGCAGCGGCTCATCGGCGGCCTCTCGCACATCGGCGCCGAACGCGACATCGCCGCGCGCCTGCACGTCGTCCTGCCGGGCTCGCCGAACCGCGGCATGTTCGGCGGTGACGGCGCGTACGGCGAGGCGAAGTCCGCGCTGGACGCACTGGTGACGCGGTGGAAGGCCGAATCGTCGTGGGCGCAACGGGTTTCGTTGGCGCACGCGTTGATCGGCTGGACCAAGGGCACGGGCCTGATGGGGCACAACGACGCAATCGTCGGGGCGGTCGAAGAGGCCGGTGTGCGCACGTTCTCGACCGACGAGATGGCGGCCATGCTGCTCGGGCTGTGCGACATCGAGTCCAAGGTGGCCGCCGCCCACGAGCCGTTGCAGGCCGACTTCACCGGCGGGCTGGCTGACGTCGACATCGACATGGCGGAGCTTGCCGCCAAGGCTCGCGACGAGATGGTGAGCGAGAGCCGGCCCGAGGAGGCCGACGTCGAGGGCGCCGTGCGCGCGCTGCCGTCGCCGCCGCGGGGCTTCAAGTCCGCGCCGCCGCCGGAATGGGCCGATCTCGACATCGACCCGGCCGACATGGTGGTCATCGTCGGCGGCGCCGAGCTGGGGCCGTACGGCTCGTCGCGCACGCGGTTCGAGATGGAGGTCGAAAACGAGCTGTCGGCGGCCGGTGTGCTGGAGCTGGCGTGGACAACCGGCCTGGTGAAGTGGGAAGACGACCCCACCCCGGGTTGGTACGACACCCAGACCGGCGAGCTGGTCGACGAAGGCGAGCTGGTCGAGCGTTACCACGATGCCGTGGTCGAGCGCGTGGGCATCCGTGAGTTCGTCGGTGACGGCGCGATCGACGCGGATCACACTGCGCCGCTGCTGGTTTCGGTGTTCCTCGACAAGGACTTCACGTTCGTGGTGTCCAACGAGGAGGAAGCCAGGGCGTTCGTCCGGGCGGATCCGGAGCACACGGTCATCGCACCCGTTCCGGACAGCGGCGACTGGCAGGTCACCCGCAAGGCCGGCACCGAGATCCGGGTGCCACGCAAGACGAAGCTGTCCCGCACGGTCGGCGCGCAGATCCCCACCGGGTTCGACCCGATGGTGTACGGCGTCACCCAGGAGATGATGAATTCCATTGACCGGCTGGCCATGTGGAATCTCGTCACCACCGTCGACGCGTTCCTGTCGGCCGGCTTCACGCCGACCGAACTGATGCGCTGGGTGCATCCCAGCCTGGTGGCCAACACTCAGGGCACCGGCATGGGTGGCATGACGTCGATGCAGACCATGTACCACGGCAACCTGTTGGGCCGGAACAAGCCGAACGACATCCTGCAGGAAGTGCTGCCGAACGTGTACGCCGGCCATGTCGTGCAGTCCTACATCGGCAGCTACGGCGCGATGATCCATCCGGTCGGCGCGTGTGCGACCGCCGCGATCTCCGTCGAGGAGGGCGTCGACAAGATCAGACTGGGCAAGGCCGAGTTCGTGGTCGCGGGCGGTTACGACGACCTGACACTCGAGGCCATCATCGGATTCGGTGACATGGCCGCGACCGCGGACACCGAGATGATGCGGGCCAAGGGCATCAGCGACTCGAAGTTCTCGCGCGCCAACGACCGTCGCCGGCTCGGGTTCGTCGAGGGCCAGGGCGGCGGGACGATCCTGCTGGCCCGCGGCGATCTGGCGCTCAAGATGGGGCTGCCCGTCCAAGCCGTCGTCGCCTACGTGTCGTCCTTCGGCGACGGTGTGCACACGTCGATTCCGGCCCCCGGTCTCGGCGCGTTGGCCGCGGGCCGCGGTGGTCGCGAGTCGCAGCTGGCGCGCTCGCTTGCCGAGCTTGGCGTCGGGCCAGACGACATCGCGGTGGTGTCCAAGCACGACACCTCCACGTTGGCCAACGATCCCAACGAGACCGAGCTGCACGAGCGGCTCGCCGACTCGCTGGGCCGGTCGGAGGGCGCGCCGTTGTTCGTGGTGTCGCAGAAGAGCCTGACCGGTCACTCGAAGGGCGGCGCGGCGGCGTTCCAGATGCTGGGTCTGTGCCAGATCCTGCGCGACGGCGTCATCCCGCCGAACCGCAGCCTGGACTGCGTCGACGACGAGCTGGCCGGCGCCGCTCATCTGGTCTGGCTGCGAGACACCCTGCACTTCGGCGAGAAGTTCCCGTTGAAGGCGGGGCTGATCACCAGCCTCGGGTTCGGCCACGTGTCGGGTCTGATCGCGCTGGTGCATCCGCAGGCGTTCCTCGCGGCGCTGAGCCCGGAGCAACGCGCCGAGTACAAGGACCGCGCGGACGCCCGCGTGCTGGCCGGTCAGCATCGACTCGCGTCGGCGATCGCCGGCGGCAAGCCGCTGTACGAGCGGCCTGCCGACCGCCGGTTCGGCCACGACGGTTCGGAGAAGCGGCAGGAAGCCGACATGCTCCTCGACCCGGCGTCGCGACTCGGGGATGACGACGTGTACGTGCCTGCGCAAGCCTGAGATCAGCTTGAGATAGCGTTTCGGCCGTGGCGATAGTCGGGGTGGGGATCGATCTGGTCTCCATACCCGAGTTCGCCGAGCAGGTCGATCAGCCGGGCACCGTGTTCGCCGAGACGTTCACTCCCGGTGAGCGGCGCGACGCCGCCGACAAGAGTTCGTCGGCTGCGCGACACCTGGCCGCACGGTGGGCGGCGAAGGAGGCCGTGATCAAGGCCTGGTCGGGTTCGCGGTTCGCCAAGCGTCCGGTGCTGCCTGAGGCGATCCACCGCGACATCGAGGTCATCACCGACATGTGGGGCAGGCCGAAGGTGCGGTTGTCCGGCGCGATCGCCGAGCATCTGCGCGATGTGACAATCCATTTGTCGTTGACGCACGAGGCCGACACCGCCGCCGCGGTCGCGATCCTCGAAGAGCGTTAGATTCCCGCCCTTGCCCTTGTGCGCCCTTCTTGTCGCGCGAGCGTGCGTGTCTGTCCACGACACGCCGCGCAATATCGTCAGTATGTGCACGCTCGCGGCACGTCGACCGCGGTTATGACCCGCTAACCTCGGCGTCATGAGTGATCTGGTGCAGCGCGTGCACGACGTCCTGCCCGGGGTGCGGCGTGATCTGGAAGCTCTGGTGCGCATCGAGTCGGTGTGGGCTGACCCGGCGCGGCGCGGTGAAGTCCGGCGCAGCGCCGCCGCAGTGGCAAAGCTGTTGACAGAGGCGGGTTTCGGAGACGTGCAGATCGTCAGCGAAGGCGGGGCGCCGGCTGTCATCGCCCGCCACCCGGCACCGCCCGGTGCGCCCACGGTGCTGCTGTATGCCCACCACGACGTGCAACCGGAAGGCGACCCGGCGCAGTGGCACTCGCCACCGTTCGAGCCGACCGAACGCGACGGCCGACTCTACGGCCGCGGCACGGCCGACGACAAGGCCGGTATCGCAACGCATTTGGCGGCTTTCCGGGCACACGACGGCAACCCTCCGGTCGGCGTCACCGTCTTCGTCGAGGGGGAGGAGGAATCGGGCTCCCCGTCGCTGTCGCGATTGTTGGCCGCGCATCACCAGACTCTGGCTTCGGATGTGATCGTCATTGCCGACTCGGACAACTGGAGCACCGAGGTGCCGTCGCTGACGGTCTCGCTGCGCGGGCTGGCCGACTGCGTCGTGGAGGTGGCCACGCTGGATCACGGACTGCACTCCGGACTGTGGGGCGGGGTTGTGCCCGACGCGCTGAGCGTTCTGGTACGCCTGTTGGCCAGCCTGCACGACGACGACGGCAATGTCGCGGTGGAGGGCCTGCACGAGGCCACTGCTGCGGACGTCGACTATCCCGCGGAGCGTGTTCGACGAGAGACCGGACTGCTGGCCGGAGTCTCCGAGATCGGTTCGGGCTCAGTGCCGCAACGGTTGTGGGCCAAGCCGGCGATCACCGTCGTCGGTATCGACACCACGCCGGTGGACAAGTCGTCGAACACCTTGATCCCGCGGGCGAGAGCCAAGGTGAGCATGCGCGTCGCACCCGGCGGCGACGCCGCTGAGCACCTGGCCGCGTTGACACGGCACCTCGAACAGCACGTGCCGTGGGGTGCGCAGGTGACTGTCACGCCGGGCGATCTCGGGCAGCCGTATGCGATCGCCGCCAGCGGCCCGGTGTACGAGGCCGCGCGCGCCGCGTTCCGTGAGGCGTGGGGTGCCGAACCGGTCGACACCGGGATCGGCGGTTCGATTCCCTTCATCGCCGAGTTCGCCGCGGCGTTTCCGTCGGCGAAGATTCTGGTGACCGGCGTGGAAGACCCTGCGACACAGGCACATAGCGTCAACGAGAGCCTGCACCTCGGGGTGCTGGAGCGCGCCGCCGTCGCCGAGGCTCTGCTGCTGGCGAACCTCGGGTCAGACGGACAGGTCGCGCCGTAGCTTGGCGACGTGTCCGGTCGCGCGGACGTTGTACTGCGCCTCGGCGATCTTGCCTTTCTCGTCGACGACGAACGTCGACCTGATGACTCCCTGAACGGTTTTGCCGTACATGGTCTTCTCGCCGAACGCGCCCCACGCGGTGAGCACCTCGCGATCAGGGTCCGACAACAACGGGAACGTCAACCCCTCCTTGTCCCGGAACTTGGCGAGCTTCTCGGGCTTGTCCGGTGAGATACCGATGACGTCGAGCCCCGCGTTGTTGAGTTCACCGAGGTTGTCGCGGAAGTCGCAGGCCTGTTTGGTGCAGCCCGGGGTCGACGCGGCCGGGTAGAAGTACACGATGACCTTGCGGCCCTTGTAGTCCGAGAGCTTCACGGTGTTGCCGTCGGCGTCGGGCAGGCTGAACGCAGGGGCTTTGTCACCGACCTCGAGTCGAGGAGTCTGTGGCACGCGCGGGCATCCCTTCTGTCGACCGGTGCGCTGCAGCGAGCGCGGGCTGCTCTAGGGTAGATCGGCGGGCTCCATCTGGGAGCGGCGACTTGGACGGCTTGGAGGCGCACGTGGCGGACCGTGATCCCGAGACCATCAAGCGGGATATCGATCAGGCTCGGGAGCAGCTGGCGACGACGGTGGACACGCTCGCCGAGCGCGCCAACCCCAGCCGGCTGGCCGAGGACGCGAAGGCCGCGACGCTGAGGTTCGTCACAAAACCCGTGGTGGCGGCATCGATTGCCGCAGTGGGAGTGCTGACGCTGGTGCTCGTGGTGCGCCGAATCCGGCAGCACTGAACCGGACGACTCAGCGGCGGCGCGCTGAGCGGAACCAGTCGACGAACGAGAAACCCGGGGGATTGGCGACCCTTCCGAGCCGACTGCAGGTGTGTACCGCGATCGGGCCCTGCCCAGTTACCTCATGAGGCGTGTTCGCGCCCGCTGCTCCGGTTCCGAATGAACCGCCCAACTGGGACATCAGCTAAGTCCCCGTGCCCTTCCGATCGCTTGCCGCCTCCAGGCGTGTTGCCGTTCAGCTAACCGAACTGTAACAGAAGGCGGCGTCTTCCCGCAGCTTGAACGTCAGAAATCCGTCTCAGAGGGTCATTCCGCAACCAGACTTCTTCGGCTCCATAACGAAACTTACGCTGATCACAGCACACCTTCTGCCAGCCGGGTGGCCAGCAGGGGCGAGAACTCGTCCGGAAATCGTCGGCAACGCCGCATCAGTGGCCCCAGAAGCAGAACGCGACCGTGACGATTGCCACGGTCGCGAAGAAGGAGTGCGCCGTCAGGGTTTCGAACCCCGGACCCGCTGATTAAGAGTCAGCTGCTCTACCAACTGAGCTAACGGCGCGCGGGTGCGACAATAACAGGCCCTGCGGCGCAGGACGAAATCCGCGCCTGCCCCGAGCGCCCGCCCACGTCGCTCGGACGCGCCGTGTCCGATATTGCCCTTAGACTGTTGCCAAGAAATGTCGTTCCCGGTTGCGAGGTGGAGTTAGCAATGTGGCGAGTCCGTGAAGTGGCCCGTCCGCGTCGACGCGCATGGTTGGCCCTTGCGCTGGTTCCCGCCATGGCGCTCGGGTTGTCCTCGTGCGGCGGCAACTCCACACCTGCGCAGCCGCAGGTGATCAACGAAAAAGGCACTCCTTTCGGGGATCTGCTGATTCCCAAGCTCACCGCATCGGTGACTGATGGCGCCGTCGGCGTGAGCGTCGACGCCCCGGTGACCGTGAGCGCCGGCGACGGCGTCCTCGGCGCGGTCAGCATGGTCAACGAGGCCGGCAAGAGCGTCGCCGGCGCCTTGAGCCCCGACGGCCTGACCTGGTCCACCACCGAGCCTCTCGGTTACAACAAGCGCTACACGCTCACCGCGGAATCGCTCGGGCTCGGCGGTGCCACGACGAGGCGGATGTCCTTCGAGACCCATTCACCGGAAAGCCTGACGATGCCGTACGTCTTGCCCAACGAGGGCGAGGTCGTCGGTGTCGGGCAGCCGGTCGCGATCCAGTTCGACGAGAACATCCCGAACAGGTTGGCCGCGCAGAAGGCGATCAAAATCAAGACAGATCCGCCCGTGGAGGGCGCGTTCTACTGGCTGAACAACCGCGAGGTGCGGTGGCGGCCGGCGAAGTACTGGAAGCCCGGCACGAAAGTCGACGTGGTGGTGGATGCCTATGGCGTCGACCTGGGAGATGGCCTGTTCGGGCAGGACAACGTCAAGACCAGCTTCACCATCGGCGACGAGGTCATCACTACCGTCGACGACAACACCAAGACGCTGACCGTCAAGCGCAACGGTGAGGTGATCAAGACCATGCCGGTCTCGATGGGCAAAGACAGCACGCCCACCAACAACGGGACCTACATCGTCGGCGACCGTCGTCCGCACATCATCATGGATTCGTCGACGTATGGCGTTCCGGTCAACTCGCCCAACGGATATCGCACCGAGGTGGACTGGGCCACGCAGATCTCATACAGCGGCATCTACGTGCACGCCGCGCCGTGGTCGGTGGGCAGCCAGGGCTACAGCAACACCAGCCACGGGTGCATCAACGTCAGCAACAGCAACGGGAAATGGTTCCACGACAACTCGAAGCGCGGAGACGTCGTCGAGATCGTCAACACGGTCGGGTCGAAGTTGCCGGGCACCGATGGCCTCGGTGACTGGAACATACCGTGGGACCAGTGGAAGACGGGTAACGCCGGGGTCTGACGCGGCTTGCGCGCTCGTCGCCGAAACGGTTGAACCGTCGGCGCGAATGCGCATCTCAACGCGTCCGGGAGCTATAGCCTTCCGGCATGATGCGCGTAGCCGTCGTGGGGGGTGGCGCTGCAGGCGTGCTCGCCGCGATCCATCTCCGCCGGCGCAGACCCGATGCGCAGATCACGTTGCTCGACGCGTCCGGTCGACCCGGCACCGGTGCGGCGTATGGCACCACCGATCCGACCCACTTGTTGAACGTTCCCGCGCAGCGCATGTCTGCCTGGCCGGACGACCCCGGTCACTTCTGTCGGTGGCTCGATGAACGCGCCGTCACGGCGGTGGACTGCTTTGCGCCGCGGCTGGCGTACGGCCGCTACCTGCAAGAGCAGCTCGCGGGCGCCGACGTGCGGCTCGAGACCGCCGAGGTCGTCGAGCTGGTACCCGGTGCCCCCGCTCGTCTGGCGTTGAACGACGGCCGTTCGTTGTCGGCTGACGCCGTCGTGCTCGCGTGCGGTCGGCCCGAAGGCGGCATGCCCGATTCGCTGGAGCGAGCCTTCGCTCCCGTGCTGGCCGAAAGCACCGACGGCAAGGTTGTCGTCGACCCGTGGGCGCCGGGCGCGCTCGCCGCTCTCGGTGCGCGTCGGCCCGCGAAAGTATTGGTCATCGGTTCCGGGCTCACGGGCATCGACGTCGCGCTGCATCTCATTGCGCGCGGGGCCACGGTGACGCTGCTGTCCCGGCACGGCGCGCTTCCGCGTCGATTCCGCAACACGGGCGCGCCGACAGAGTTGCCGAGCCTCGACGCGCTCCCCGCCGAGGTCTCGCTCGACGAACTGCGCACCGCGCTCGCTGCGGATCTCGACCGCGCGCGCCGGAACGGTTCGGACTGGCGACAGGTGATCGATGCGCTTCGGCCGCGCACGGCCCGACTGTGGCGCTCGTTGGGCTGGGAGGACCAGCGCCGGTTCCTCCGAGAAGACTTGCGCCAGTGGGAGATTCTGCGCCACCGCATGCCGCCGTCGATCGCCGATGCGATCAATGCCGCGATCGACTGTGGTCGATTGGTCGTCGACGCCGGTGAGGTCGCCGATGTGTCGCTGCGCGGCAACGGCGTTGAACTTGTTGTGACAGCGCGCGACCGGTCCGTGCGTCGGTTCGGCGACGCAGTGGTCGTCGCCACCGGCGCCGCGTGGGACCGGCGGTCCCTGCGACGCTCCGCGCTCTGGGCGAATCTTCTCGCCGCAGACGTTGCATCGCCGCACCCGTGCGGCATAGGTGTGCGACTCGACGCAGCCGGTCACCTCATCGACGGCGCCGGCTGCACGGTCCCGGACATCGTGTGCATCGGCTCGATCCGCCAGGGCGAATTGTGGGAGACCACTGCGATTCCCGAAATCTGTGCCCAAGCGGTTGCGGTCGCCGAACTGCTCGCAGACGACACACGCGAGCGTCCGATGCGGGCGCCGCGTCTTATCGCGACCGCGCCGGAATCGACTGGCGCGCAAGCCTCTTACGCGGAAGGGGTGCGTCGCCTGCTCGCCGTCCAAGACGGTGCGTCGGTCGCCTTCGCCGCCGCGGTCGCGGAGGACCCGCACCACGCACGCGCGCACGTCGCGCTGGCGATGATCGCCACGGAACGCCCGGACCGCGCCGGCGGCCCCGACGCGGTCGGCGGCCATCTCGCAGCAGCACGTGCGGCGCTCGCACATGGCAGCGACGAAGACCGCAGTCACGTCGAGGCGATTGCGACGTGGTGCGAGAAGGGAAACGCGACGGGCACCGACGCGCTGATCGACCACCTCGACCGCGTGCCCGACGATCCACTCGCACTGCTGGTGCTCGCGCCGTCGATCGCCTTCGCCGGCGCCGGGGACGCGTTGCCGGACGCTTGGCAGTACGTCGAGCGGTTCACCGGCGTGCACGGCGAGGCGCCGTGGTATCTCGGCTTGCGCGCTTACGGCAGAACAGAGCAGGGTCTCTGGTACGACGCCGCCGACCTGGCGGACGCCGCACTCGAACTCGATCCGGGCAACGGCAACGCCGCGCATGCGTTGTCGCACGTGCACTACGAGACCGATGCGCACGGGGCCGGACTCAAATGGCTGACGGAGTGGATCTCGAGCGGCGGCAGCACCCAGCGCTATCCCGCGCACTTCCAGTGGCACGCCGCGCTGCACGAACTCGCAATGGGCGACGCGCCCGCCGCGGCGCGTCGGTACGCCGCGTTCCTCGCCCCGCCCAAGTCCAAAGATGTGCGATGCCTGGTCGACGCCGGTTCGCTCGCCTGGCGCGCGCGCCTGCATCCGGACTGGGTTACTCCACCTGACCCGATGGCGGTGATCGCGGAGGTCGGCTCGCTCGCGTATGCACCGCAAACGCCGTTCATCGCGTTCCATGCCCTACTCGTGCTGGCCGCTGCGAACGATCCGGCCGCGATCCGGGCGATCAAGGTGCCCGGCGCGACCGACGCCCAGTCAGCCACGTTGCGTCTCATCGGCGAAGGTCTGATCGCCTTGACGGACGGTGAACCGCGCGCCGCGCTGGACTTCCTGCTCGAATCGCTTCCCGGGCTTCCGTCGATCGGCGGCAGCCGGGTGCAACAGGAAGTGGTCCTCGAAACGGCGTTGGCGGCGATGCTGCAACTCGGTGCGCCGGGTCAGGCAGCGCGGCTGCTGTCGCGGCACCGCGCTGCGCCCGCGCCGCAGGTGACGCGCGGCGCGGTGAACTGAGCGCTGCAACGAGAAAGCGCCCCGCCCGCATGTTCGCGGGTGGGGCGCTTCCTTACATCTACATCGGGGTGGCTGACGGGACTCGAACCCGCGACAGCCAGGATCACAACCTGGTGCTCTACCAACTGAACTACAGCCACCATTGCCGCGGTGCGGCGACGTCGATACTAGCTGGTCGGATGCTCGGCGGCCGAATCGATATCCCGCGGGCTTCCGTCGGGGGTGCCCAACTCCCCGGCGACGGCCGCGATATCGCTGGTCGAGGGACCGGGCGCGGGTACGAACGCGGTGCGACGATAGTACTGCAGTTCGCGGATCGACTCGTGGATGTCGGCCAGGGCCCGGTGCGCGAGGCCTTTCTCGGGTTGGCCGAAGTAGATCCGCGGATACCAGCGCCTGCACAACTCCTTGATCGAGCTGACGTCGATCATCCGGTAATGCAGGTAGTCGTCGAGCTTGGGCATGTCGCGGGCGATGAAGCCCCGGTCGGTGGCGATCGAGTTGCCGGCCAGCGGAGCCGTCTTGGCCTGTTTGACGTGGCTGCGGATGTAGTCGAGCACCAGTGACTCGGCCTCCGGCACGGTGACGGTCGACGCCCGCACCTCTTCGACGAGGCCCGACCGGGTGTGCATGTCGGTGACCACGGGGATCATCGACGACAGCGCCTCGTCGTCTGCGTGGATGACGACGTCGATGCCGTCGCCGAGGACGTTGAGGTCGGCGTCTGTGACCAGCACCGCGATCTCGATGAGAAGGTCGGACTTGAGGTCGAGGCCCGTCATCTCGCAGTCGATCCACACCAGTTCGTCGCGCACGACGCTCACAGTAAGCCTTACGGCGTCGCGGGGCCCGCTGCACCCGCCCGTAGGCGTTAGGGTGCCAGCCATGACCAGTGAGCCGACCGCCACCCCCGCCCAGGAGATCGCCGCAGGTTACGCCGCCGGCGGCGCCGCCCTGGAGCTCGGCGGTGTCGTCGTCGACGGCGTCTGCGATTCCGCCGCCAAGGTGCGCATCCCGCTGGCCACCGTCAACCGGCACGGGCTGATCGCGGGCGCGACCGGCACGGGCAAGACCAAGACGCTGCAGGTGCTGGCCGAACAGCTCTCAGCTGCGGGCGTGCCGTGCGTGATGGCCGACGTGAAGGGCGACCTGTCAGGACTGTCTCGTCCCGGCGAGGCTGGTGACAGCGTCGCGGCGCGCGCCAAGGACACCGGCGACGACTGGGCGCCGACGGCTTACCCGGTCGAGTTCCTGTCGCTCGGAACAACGGGAATCGGTGTGCCGGTGCGCGCGACGATCTCCAGTTTCGGGCCCATCCTGCTGTCGAAGGTGCTCGGGCTGAACGCGACGCAGGAGTCCACGCTGGGGCTGATCTTTCACTGGGCGGACCAGCAGGGACTGTCGCTGCTCGATCTCAAGGATCTGCGTGCAGTCATCCAGTACCTCACCAGCGACGAGGGCAAGCCCGAACTCAAAGCGCTCGGCGCCGTGTCCGCCACGACGGCTGGTGTGATTCTGCGAGCCCTGGTGAACCTGGAAGCCGAGGGCGGAGACACATTCTTCGGGGAACCCGAGCTGGAGCCCGAGGACCTGTTGCGGGTCGACGACCAGGGCCGCGGCATCCTCACGCTGCTCGAGCTCGGCAGTCAGGGCGCCAGGCCGGCGATGTTCTCCACATTCTTGATGTGGGTGCTCGCCGACCTGTTCTCGACGCTGCCCGAAGTCGGTGACCTCGACAAGCCGAAGCTGGTTTTCTTCTTCGACGAAGCCCACCTCCTGTTCTCCGATGCGTCCAAGGCGTTCCTCGAACAGGTGGAGCAGACGGTGAAGCTGATCCGGTCGAAAGGTGTGGGCGTGTTCTTCTGCACGCAGCTGCCGACCGATGTGCCCAACGACGTGCTGTCCCAACTGGGTGCGCGAATTCAGCACGCGCTGCGCGCGTTCACACCAGACGACGAGAAGGCGTTGACGAAGACCGTGCGCACGTATCCGAAAACCGATGTCTACGAGCTGAAGTCGGCGCTGACGTCGCTCGGCATCGGCGAGGCCATCGTCACTGTGCTCTCGGAACGGGGAGCGCCGACGCCGGTGGCGTGGACGCGGATGCGCGCCCCTCGGTCGCTGATGGACACCATCGGACCCGATGCGATCACCGCGGCGGCGAAAGCCAGTCCGCTACATCCGGAATACGGGCAGACCATCGACCGGGAGTCCGCCTATGAGCGGCTCAATGCGAAACTCGCGCCTCCTGAACCGGCTGACGACGAGCTACCGCCGCCGCTGCCACCGGACGTCGGCGGGGCGACGGCCTCGGGCGAGGTGACGTCGCGCGACACCGCCGAACCCGGGATGTTCGAGA